>CACZDG010000080.1 GCA_902779865.1 uncultured bacterium | reverse complement strand
TTCTCCGCTTGGCGGCGATACGCCCGCTAGGGGCACGTACCACGACATCGAGTTGTCGCTCGTCGCGTCTCGCGGCACCGAAAGCGAGACGCTCACGATTACGCTCCCCACGTTCATCGTGGAGTAATCGTGGCGTAGGTGGGTGGGGCGGGGGAAACAACAAGCGTACAACAACAAGTTGTGCGGCTCGTAGTGACACCTCGCCCCACCATCGCCTCGCCCTACCAACTCAAGCCCTCTGCAACTGATTTGTAGAGGGCTTTTATTTCTTGCGCACAGGCGATGGTTTTTGATATAATGCGTGCATGGAGAAGAAGTCTGAAAGACAAGGAGAAACGACAATGAAGCGCATAGACAAATCCGCCATCATGGCGTTGACAATCGCGGCGGGCGCGATCTTCCCGTCCTTTGCGGACAGGACGCTCAATGACGGCCTGGCGGTGTATCTGCCGTTCGACGACGGCACGGCTGCAAACGTAGTTGCGGGCAGCCCTGTTACGCCTGAACCGTCCACCGGCACCGCTCCGACATACGTGGGCAACGGCATGGTCGGCAAGTGCCTGAACATCCCCAGTGGCGCATACGTGAAGCTGACCGGCTCCGACTCCGTGACGCTCGCCGAGAACTCGCTTGGTTTTGAGGATTCCAATAAAAGCTTCACCGCAATTATCTGGGCGAACTATGGCAAACAGACAAAGGACCCGCTGCTGTTTGCGAACAAGGGCTGGTCGCCGGGTACCCTCAAGGGCGTTCTTCTCTGTGCCCAGGGCGATACGGCGAACGCACAGTTCAACGCCGCCGCCGGTGCAACCGCAAACAGATTCGACAAATACTTCACCGGCGAGGGTTCTGGCAAGTGGACGTTCTACGCCATGGTCTGCAAGAGCGGCAGTTTCACCATGTATCAGGGCAAGAGCGACGGGACGCTTACCTCGCAGACCGCGTCGTCATCCGGCTTCGACATGAACACCGGCTGTCCGTTCTACCTCGCACAGGATGGAACGGGGAACTACAGCAACGGCGCTCGGCCATTCATCGGCAAACTTGACGACTTCGCGCTTTGGAATCGTGCCCTGTCCGCCGACGACATCACGCGCATCTATGAGTTCGGACGTTCTGGCGCAGGTCTTGGCGAACTTTTGAAGATAGATGCCAACGACGCGCCGACAATGGAGGTCGCGAAGTCTGGAGACGACCAATACACCTTTACGTTCAGTGGACGCCGCACCGTCACGCACGCGCTATACATTGCTGCCGCCACGGATGACGAAGGAGAAGACAAGTACGCCTGGGATTCGTTCGTGAAGATAGACGACATCCCTGTAGCTACGAACACCTACACATACACTGTGCCACTGTCGTATTTCGAAGCCAACCAGAGAATCCGCTTCTTCCTGATGCAGACCGGCGGTCTACCTTACGCGAAGGAGGTTGAATACGCCCACTCCGATGGCAACGCCTACTTCAATTCTGGCATCGCGCCGCGTCGCGAACTGATAACGGAGTTCGACACGAGGCTCACCGCCGATAATGGGACTTACCAAAATTTCTTTGGTGCATTCAGCGTGAATGGCAACAAGTTGTCTAACTATGGAATGTGTCGCTACTACTATCCCGGCAATGCCAACAACAATAAATGGGATCGAGAATACAATACCAGCAAGGGGGTTGCTCATCAGTTCGTAGGTTCCTGTGTCCTTAACACAGACTACCATGTCGTGTTCTCCACGACAAACCTTGTCGTGGATGGCACGGCTTATGGAAGCGGTCTCGTGTTGTCTGATTTTGTGGAGGGCGGGTATGGCATAGCCGTTTACCGCAACGAGAAGGAGGGTGCTAAATACGATCAGACGATGGCCGGGTACTTCAAGAACTTCTCGCTCTACACGCCGGAGCATAAGGTACGTGACTATGTACCAGTGGAGGATTCCGAGGGGACAGTTGGCATGTTCGACCGCGTGACGGGGCAGTTCGTGTCGAGCGCGGGCACGGCACTCACGGCGGGCGCGGACCAGGATGCCGCGCGTTACGGCTGGGTTCGCTGCGTCTCCGAGCCGTATCTCGCCAGCAGCACGACCCCCGCTACGGCGGCATACATCGGTGGTGGGACCAATCCTCTTGACCTCGCAGACGGGGCGAATTGGGCCTGTACGAATGTATTCGGTTTTGCGCTTCCTCCAGATTCCGTGCCTACCGCCGATACTGACGTTATTGTTGCGGGTACCACTACATTCGCCGTGGCGAATGGTTCAGCATTCGTCTGCAAGAGCATCAAGTTCGACAACGCTACGTTCGTGGATGGCGCGGACATGCGTGGACTTAACATTACAAAGGTAACTGCGGATTCGACAATTGATCTTCAGGGGCGTACTCTGCGTCTTTCGGGAGCCAACGGCGCAGCTGCCGCGTTCGCGATGACAGACTCTTCGTCTGGAGCCCCCGGAACGGTGCTTTGGGATGTTGCACAAGGAGATATTCTCGAGAGTGCCGCAACGTTGGCGGGCAACATTCGTCTCATCAAGGATGGTGCGGGCGTGTTGTCTGTGGGGAGTGCGTCGCAGACCTACACGGGTGGCACGGACGTCTCCAACGGGACAATCCGCGTCGGCTCGTCGGGTACAGGCCATTTCGGAAGCGGCGTCGTTTACGTTCCTACGGGAGCGACGTATGACGCCTGCGGCGGCAACGATTCCGCAGTGAGCCTTGTCCTTGCGGGTGGAAAGATCACCAATACGGGGGCAAGTGCCACTCTCCCCGCCTTGCTCACGATGACGGCAGACTCGACGCTTGAATTTGCCGTACTTCCAGAGAATCACGACATGGCGATTCCAAACGGCACGGGGGTGTGGAATCTCGGCGGATATACGCTTTCCGTCTTGATGGACGGCTACGATCCAGACCTGCAGACAAAGAATGTGACGATTTCCAACGGTACGTTTGCCGCCACGGTCAACACCTACAACGGCAACACGAAGGGCTATGTGCAGATATACAAGCTGAATGGACGGGACGGATTGAACCTCGACCTTGGCAATACGTGCCTGCGTCTTACCACGGATGGCGTGGCCACCTCGCAGGTATGCGACTTCACGGCGAATGCGCGCAACGAACAAGGGTCCGTGTATAGCTATTCGACCAACCGTCTTCAGATATACGGCACCTTCACGCCGCAGAACGTAAGAGGGCTGAACATGGCGATGATGGATGGCTCAACGCTGAACCTGTCGCGATTGACGGGTACGTTCAATTGCACATTCACCAACCCGAAGTACAACAACAAAACGGATGGAACGCTCTGCAATCTCCAGTTCGCAACCGATTCCACGATAACGGTGAACCTCGATGGGCGCACCGACCTGAAGACAATCGCAAAGTCGGAAAGCCCGTATATCGTCACGTGGTCGACGAAGCCTGCGGACACGACAACGTTCGTCCTCGACGCGGCGACGCAGGAGCTCGGGTTCAAGTGCAAGGTCGCGGATGCCGGCCTCCGCCTCAAGAAGATCAATGGCCTCGTCATCATCGTCCAGTAGGTGGCGCGACCGATTCTCGTCCATTGATGAGTTGGCGCATATAGCCCCAAAGGAATGCCGACCTTATAGGGTTGCAACAAAATGACATCAACTGTGATATATAACGGAGTGCATGGAAAATGAAATGACGAATTTAGGTTTAATTCAACAGGAGAAGGATAGTCGTGTACATCATACGAAAGAAGTTTGCAGCAGTCGTCGGCGCATTTGCACTCACATGGTGTGGAATCGCCGCTGAAGGCACGGGAGAAACCGTCTTTTCCATAGACGCGGGCAAACCAGGCAAGACGCTGCCGAATGTGAACAAGGTGCTTACGCTCTGGGAACTGCAGGAATCGACATTAGCCAACGTGAAACGCAGGCATGACGCGGACGTACTGGAGTTCGCCGAATACGTCGAGGTGATGGGAGCGACGGGCGGAAACGACAGACGCGACTGCTTCAAGGCCCCGGCGAATCGTGCCGTCCTCGACGACTACGACTTTTCGCGCCTTGTCGCGGGATGCCGCAATATCGTGCGGCTTGGCCTGAAACCGTACCTCAAGCTCGGAAACGTGCCGCAGAAGTTCTCGTCCGACATCAACAGCGGGGACTTCGGCATGAACATACGTCCGCCTCTTGACTACGACGCATACGGACGGTACATGTCTGCCTGCGCAAAGGCGCTGCTTGACGCGTTCGGGCGCGACGAACTGCTCACGTGGCGATTCGCGGTGCTGACCGAATTCGAGAACGGCGGTTGGTTCAAGGACGCGACGGGCAGCGCGGAAAAGACGTTTCAGGCCTACTGCCGCCTGTACGAGGTGACGGTTGATGCGTTTACGCGGACGATCTCGCCGGACTTGACGTTCGGCGCGCATGCGATGGCCGTAACCGAGGGGTTGTGGGACGAGCGCAAATTCATCAAGTACGCGGCGGAACACCGCATCCTCCTGAAGTTCGTAACGGCGTCGTTTTATGATTTCAAACCCGGACACTTCACGAATGGTGTTTACGGAATTGACGAAGGGCGCATCCTTTCTGGGCTCGCGCGTGGCGCGAAAAGCGGGGACCTTCCCCTGCGCATCGTCGGCGACACATACCAGGCGGCATACGACGCAAGGATCGTGAGACAGCTGTTCGACTCCAACGCGGACTATTTCGCCGCGTGGGGATACTTTTCGGGGCCTCACACCTGGTTTGACGGCCTGCCATCGGTCTCGTTCCACGTCGCGCGGGAGTCGGCGAAGTTCAAGGGAATGCGCAGGCTCCCCCTTGCGACCGAGGGGAAGGCGGGCGGTGGAGTGGAGGCGGACGCGGTGGCCGCGCTTTCGGCGGACGGCGGGACGGTTCGCATCATGGCGTATTCGTTCGTAAACAATCTCCATGCGACGGGGAAGACGCCGCTTCGCATGAAGGTGAAGCTGCCCATCGCGTGGAAAGGACAAGATGTGCGCATCGTGCGCAGTGTCATCGACGACGACGCCAACTGGTTCGACGAATGGAGGCGTATTCGCAGAGAGCGCGGCATCGGTGACGATCGCTTCAACTGGTCTCCGGACGATCCGGCGCCGGTACACGTTGGATGCGGGCTGAAATCCGAGAAAGACCGCCAGATGTTCGTGGAGGAAATAGAGCCGATGCTCCGGGATCGCGCGAAGCTGAGGCCCGTCGAGGAACGCATAAAGGCACGTGCAGACGGGACAGTTGAACTGGCCGTGTCCCTGCCGGTTAACTCGGTTGTCTTTTTCGAACTGTCGAGAGGATTGTGATCCTTCTCAACCTCCACGGGCTTGGCGTTCTTTATCCGTTTTCCCTTACGCTACGAGTGCGGATTTGGTATAATAGGCGCCATGAATCTTTTAGAAGTACAAGGTGGTTTCTGGTCGCGTAGGGATTTCCTGCGCAATGCGGTCATGTTTGCAGGGGCGGGCGTGACCGCTCCCTTGTGGGCGGCGATGAAGTACGACAAGAACGCCGCGATGCGGTACTTTCGCGAACAGGCGTCCGAGACGGACGCGCGCGTGAAGGCCGGTATTGAGGCGAACCGCAAGGGCGACATGGTGCTCGTGTTCACGGACGCGAATGGCGCACGAACTTCGACCGCGATGCGGCGGGCGGGCGCCTTTCGTTCCGTGGCTTCTGCGGCACGTACGAAGTGGAGGCGACGAGCAACGGGCGCACCGTCAAGCGCGAGTTCCACGTCGGCCGCGAGAATCCAGCCCCCGTAAAAATGGCCATCGCATAAGTGCCTGTTGAGAATGTTGTCGCGCAGATATGCTTTCGAGGCTGTAACCTTTTTCCACGTGGCGTGTAAACGAGGTGGAAAATGATTCCGGAAATGGAGAAAGACCATGGCAATTCAAGTCAATATTAACGATGCGCAGTTCAAGGCGTTCACGCAGTTTGCGGCGAGCGTCTCGGACAAAGGCACGGTCCTGAAGGCGAACGACAATCCGCTGACGGCGCCGGACGGGACGCCGAGGAAGATCGTTGCCAAGGGTTACGACGGCTACGGGCACATCTGGCGGAAACAGCCCAGCAAAGACATAAACAATGACGTCCGCACGCTTTTCAGGGACACGGTACTGCGCATGTTCGGGGTAAATGACGTCCAGCATCTGCCTGATGATGTCAAGACCGCGATGAAGACAGGGGACTACGACAAGGGCAAACCACTTACGGCGCGCCGCATCATCGCCGTGAGCAAAGCAATTGCCAAGGTAGTCGAACCCGTGAACAAGAGCGTCTCCATTGAGAAGGCAGAAGGCTTGGTTAACGATGCCCTCAAGTATATCAACGGCAAGGGAAGGAATTCCAAGGTCGGCGAAGCGAAACTCAATGCCGAGCAGCACGCCAAGGCCGCCGATTTGGTGTCGAGGCTCGGCAGGGGCATGACGGACACCTACCTCAAAATATTCTCCAACTACGTGGTGCTCTCCATCGCGTGTGGGTGTTTCCAGGGCAACAAGGTTGATGAGATAGTCCAGCAGATGTCGCAAGAGCTCAAGAACGTGCGCAACTTCACTCCGGGCGATGTCCGGTTCGCCAAGTTAGACGCCAAGTTGACGGAGTATTGGCAGAGCACGTTAGAAGAGCAGATGAGCGATGAAAAACTCACAATGTATGACGGCGAAGGCCTCTTCGAAAGCTTCAAGGGTGATGCCTTTCGTGCTTCGTTCAAGATTGCAGGCGAGGAGTTCAACTTGGATGACCAGCGATCCGACGAAATGATCGACAAGTTCAAAGAGACGATTCCAAACATACAGCACCGCAAGGCCATCTCCACGTTCATGAGCCAGTTGTCAGGCAACGTTTACGTTGCCTTTGCCATCGGAGCGAATCCGCCGCCCACGCCAAAGTTCAAGAATCTTGACATGACATCGGCGAAGGGGTATGACATGCTTTTTACTCCGGATACGACCCATAATCCTCTCTTTGAACCTAACCTTTTGACGCTAGCATCGAATCTGCAATACACCCTTGAGGTCAGCGACAATGGCACGAAGGCCAAGGTCACGGCGCATTACTCCGGCAATTTGAAGTTTGGCATTGATGGTTCGGACGAATGCAGCCATAACGTCACCGGCACATACGCCTACGAAACAGAGTTCGAGTTCGACCTTTCCGACGAGAACGAGGCCAAGCTCACCGGCACGCATTTCAGCCAGAAGTTGGGAATGCCGGAACATGACGAGCCGCAAGAGTTTGTGGTATAATACGCGGCGATGGAACAAGCCAACAGAAGGAACTGATATGGAATTCAAGGAACTACTAGCGGCGTTTGCCGCTAAATACGGAGTCGAAGGGCTCGACGGCGCGGACGGTGCTGCGGAGCTTGATGTTGATGGCGTCCGCGTGGAGCTGTTGGACGATCCTCAGGCGCGTAGCCTGTTCGCCTGCGCCGAGATCGGGCATCCGCCGCCCGACGCGAACGGCGCGTTCGGCGCGATGATGCTGCAGGCCAACTTCCTGCTGCGCGGCACGGAGGGCGCGACGCTCTGCCAGAACCCGGAAACACATGCCTATGCCCTCGTGCGTCCGTTCCCGCTGGCGCTGACGGATGTCGAGCCCCTCGCCGCAGGCCTCGAATCGCTCGTCAACCAGACGGAGAACTGGCGCAAGGCTCTCGCCGGCCTGCGCATGGCGGAAGACGCGCAAAAGCAGGGTGTGGCGCCCGCACCAGACGGCGACTCTCACCACGACATGCTTTCAAGCGGTTATTTTCACGTGTAACCTTTTGGCGTCCCGCGTGTATACAGGGTGTAACAATCACTAAAAATCAACCCTCATCAAGGAGCAATATAATGCCGCCGCAGATCAACTCGAACAGCATCGTCAACTTCCAGAAGTTCGTCGACTTCGCGAACGGCGCCTACGCCACGGATGGCGCGAAGGGCGCGGATGTCATCGCCCGCTTCACGGGAATGCCGAAAGGCGACTACAATTGCAGGTTCGCGTCGTTTTTGCGCACGTCGGAGATGAAGACGGCGAACGACCAGGTGCGCGACCTCTTCCTCAAGTCGGTCGCCGGAATGTTCGGCGGCGAGAAGTTCATCCCGGACCTCGTGCGCGACAACATGAAGCTCGAAGACTTCGGCAAGGGCAAGCCTCTCACCGCGCGCCGCATCAAGCTCGTGGCCACGGCGGTCAACATGCTCGGCGGAGGCAAGTTCCAGGACGCGGCGAGCGTCGGCCGCGCCACGGCGAAGGGCTACACCACCGCCGAGCTGCCCAAGCTCGCGCGCGTCGCGAACCTCTACCCGCAGGCGACGAACTGCAGCGAAGCGGAGGCCGAGGCCGCCGCGCTCGACCCCGGCTCGAAGGCCCGCCGCCTCTTCGACTACGGCGGCCGCTTCACGCTCAACGCGGACAACTTCAAGAAGGGGCTCGCCCTCATGGACAAGTTCGCGACGTGGTTCGGGAACCTGCATGACGACTGCGCTGCCAAGAAGCTCGACACGCCGACTAAGCTCAACCTCAACTTCACCGTCTGCACCCGCGAGTCCGCCGCCGCCGTCCAGCAGTTCCTCTTCGAGGAGATCGCCGTCAACGGAAAGCTTTCCCTCGACGCGGCAAACCCGGAGGACCTGTTCGGCATGGCGAAGAACCCGGCTATGCGTTTCGTGGGGCGCGGCTATACGACATCGTTTTGCAACTCCCTTGCGCAGATTCCGCCGGAGAAGAGGGGATTGATCTATTCCGTGTTCGATGCGCTTGACAAGCTTCCACTCAACGCCGGGGACCTCGCGAACAGGCAGAAAGTCGGCTACGCCCTGCTCGTGGCGGCGCGCGTGATGAAGAACTTCGACGCCGTGGCGGCCCTCCAGGCGTCCAGGAAGCTCGACCGCGCCCACCTGATGCCGATCCTCTTCCCTGATCTCGGCGTGGCCCCGGATGCCACCAACCGGCAGATCAATGAGGCCTACGAGGCCAGGATGGCGCAAAACCCCGAAATCTTGGCGTCGGTCCACATGCTCGCCGAGAACTCCGGCGCGACGCTTGACGAGGTGGCTGCCGCCATCAACTCGGGGACGCGCCTCGCGAACGCGCCGGGCATCTCCTCCTTCAGCGGGAAGCTCGAGGAGCTGGACGGCACCGCGCGCGGTGGCCGCAAGACCATGATCTACGACCTCGTCCGCCCGACGACTCCCCATCTGACCGCGAACGAGCAACCCGTCCTCGCCGATGAAGACGCGAAGTTCGTCTTCAACTTCCCGGACGGCGAGACGCTCGACGCGAGCACCGGGTCCATTGACGAACCGAATGTCCGTGCCCGCTGCGACGCCATCGCCGACAAGATCGCGGGCCTCTGCGGGAACGTCCATCCCAAGCAGCTCTCGAACGTCTATTTCGCGCTTTCCCAAAGCGCAATCGGCGTCAACGTCAACTGCGGCTTCGCCTCCGCGGGCATCTCGTCCGACGAGCACATGCCCGTCACGTTCACGCTCTCGCGCAACGACGAGACCGGCGCCGTCACCATCAAGTACTCCGAGCCCAGGGGCTTCCCCGTGAAGTTCAACTGGACGACGACCGTCGACGTGGACGGCAACACCGTCACCACCCCGATGCGCATGGACCGCGGCCAGTACGAGACCGAGGCGATGACCCATGCCGGCTCCATCGCCGAAAGGCTGCCCGGCAAGGACCTCGCCGCCGCGAAAGCGATCGTCCGGGATGCCCTCGCCCACTGCGGCGACGACTTCGACCTCAAGGACATCGTCTCCAAGCACATCTACAACCTGTGCGTCAACGGCGCCGGGGAGCTGCGCACACCGGACCAGATCAAGGCCAAGATCGACGCCCTGCGCGCCAACCTCGCCGAAATCCGGGCCGCCTCCAACGGCAACCTTGCCGCCGCAAAGGCCGGCGTCATCTTCCTCGGCTGCCTGTGCGGCAAGAGCGTGCCGCCGGGGATGATCGGCCGGCTCGCGAATGCCGCCCTCTACGCCAAGCCCGGCGAATACGCCAAGCTCACTGCCGTCTCCACCCCCCAGCAGCTGTTCCAGGCCGTCGTCGACATGTACAAGGCCGTCGAGAAGGTCCTGCGCGACGTCCACTTCACCGAAGAATTCTCCGACGGGCCGGAGGTGGCCGCCGGGCGCGACTACGTCGCCTCGCTCGTATTCTCCCGCTTCCCCGTCGCCAAGCTCAAGGCCGCCGCCGCCGCCTTCCGCGGCGAAACCGCCCTGAAGCTCCTCACCCTAGTCAACAAGATCGAGGCCGGCGACTACCCCCCGAAGACCGGACCGCTCACCTTGGATCAGAAGGACTACATAGAGAGGCAATGCTCGTCCCTCAGCCTCCTCTTCGGAGGATTCAACCTGGCCGTGGAAACCGTCCTCGGCGTAGACGGCGGCGAATACCTCGCCTTTGATGGCCCTATCGACAAAAATGCCCTCGGACACAAGGACGTCTTCCGCGGCATCCTCGCCCTCGCCGACGCACAGATCGCGACGAAAGCCGAAGAAGACCGCCAGAACGAAAACATCAACGCCGCCTTCGAACCCGCCCAGAACCACGCCACCAACGCCTACTCCAAGGCCGGCGAAGGCAACGCCGCAAAGGTTGACGAGCTCATCAACGCCGCACTCGTGCGCTGCGCCGCCAACACCGACGCCCTCAACGTCCTTTCCAACAACATGGACAAGATACTCGTGTCCAGCACGGCAACGCTGCGTTCCATCGAGGATGTCCGCGAACGTGCCGAGGCCATTGCCGCCAACTTCAGGGAATTGAGGGAGCTTTCAAAGGGTAATCCGGCCATCTACGAGGCGGGCAAGCGCCTGATGGCGGGCATGGAGGGCAAGGCCCTGCCGCCCGGAATGATCGGCAGGCTCGTCCTCGCCGCCACGAACGCCAAGATCGCCGCCGCCCGCAAGCTCTCGTCCCGTTCTTCGGGCTTCGACATCCACCGCGCAGTCACGGAATTCCGCGACAACCTCGTGCGTGCCATGACGGCGAGCGGCGCCGAAGAGGCGACGGACGGTCCGAACGAGAAGCAGGCGTGCCGCAACTTCTTCGGCGAGGTCATGATGGGGCGCTGCGGCGCCAATACGCTCCGCGCCATGCAGGGCGCATTCGCCGGCGATACGCCCGGCAAGATGCTCGCGTTTTACGAGGACATCTCGCACGGACACCATAACGAGGGGCTCGGGCACGAGATTACCGCCAAGTTCGAAAACGAGGCGGACTCCCACATGATGAACCTCGCCAATCTCAAGGGCGCCATCGATGTTGCCCTCGACGGCCATTTCGGCGCGGACGTCGTGCCGTACAACGGCTCGTTCATCGCCAACGAAATCGGCGGCGAGGAGATTCTCGATGACCTCGTGAACCTCGCCTCCGCATAAAGGAATGAATGTCGGGAAATATGGATAATGACGGTATGTTGTCTCGCAGGGATCTTCTGCGCAATGCGGCACTTCCGCGTACAGGGAGCGTTTCGCGGCCGCGAAAACTCAGACCCTGCCAAAATAACCATTACGTAACCATGGAGGATCAGCAACAATGAAACCAGTAACACCTTGCGGCATGATGGCCGTTGCCCTTGTTGTTGCGGCGGGCGCGCCGCTGCCGGTCATGGCGCACGCGGAGAGCCCGCTCAGGCCAAAGGCGCTTGTGATCATGCTCGACGGATTCCGGGGAGACGCGGTTGAGAACCTGGGAATGACGAACCTCCAGCGACTGATCGTGGGCAAGTGGCAGCCGGGATACAAATGCGCATGGTCGCTTGGTGCCAGTACGATCCGCGACGGTTCGACCGAAAGCGCCCCGAACCACGTCGCCATCGCGACGGGCATGACGGTGAAGAAGACGGGCATCTCGTGGAATCCCGACTTGCTGAGCCGCGGGACGCGGTCGGATCGGCTGCCGACCTGGCTTGCCCGCCTTGCAAAGTTGCGTCCCGGTACCAGGCCGCTGCACATCTTCTCGTGGTACGGCGACCTGCGCATGAGCCCCGACTACGGCGTGAAGTTCATCTTTGACAGGGACGATGCAAACGCGAAGGAACTCGCCGGGATCGTTGCGCGCGACGATGCACCGGACGCCATCATGTGGTACATCGACCGTCCCGACCACGCAGGGCATGGCTTCGGCTACTATCCATACGCGGCGGAGTATCACGCGGCGCTGAAAGTGTGCGACGACGAGATCGGCGGCGTGCTGAATGCCATTGCATCGCGCAAGACGTTCGCGGAGGAGGACTGGCTCGTAGTCGTGACGGCGGACCACGGCGGCTGGGAGCGCTACCACGGACAGCTGACCACGCAGTGCTACACGATTCCGTTCATCGTCGCCGGACGCCGCGTCGCACAGGGACGCATCCCCGGCGTGCCGCACAACTACGACGCCGCGCCGACGGCGCTTGCGCACTTCGGCGTCGATGTTTCGAAGTTTCGTTTCGACGGCAAGGTGCGCGGAGACGTCGCCGTGCCGCCGGAGAAGGAGCGGGAATTGAAGGACGGGTTGGCGGTGTATCTGCCGTTTGACGGCGGCGATGCAAAGATCGAGATGCGTGGCAAGGCGAAACTGCTTGAGGACGGAGGCAAGTTCTCTGGGGCGTTGCGTGTTTCCGCCAGCACGAACGAGACGGGGAGCGTGTGCCTGAAGGGTTCCGAGGCGCTGAAGTTCGAGAACGGGGCGGAGTTCTCGTTCGCCCTGTGGGTGCGCACGTTCGGCAAGCAGGTTGGCGATCCCGTCGTTCTCGGCAACAAAGACTGGAGCGCTGGATCGAGACCGGGAATCGCGCTCATCGCGCCCGAGCGCGTTGACATGTCGCGCACGTCCGGCTACAGCTGTAGGGTCAAGGCATTCAACAGCCACGGCTTTTTGCTGAACTGCGGACGCGCCGGCAGAAAGCGCTACGATCTCGGCGTGTACAATCCCGATTTCGGTGAATGGGTGTTCTACGCGGGAACGCGCAGCGCGGACGGCGTCGTGCGCCTTTACCAGGGGCGCAGGGACGGCTATCTCTACTGCGTTGCGGACGACCTTTCGGACATCGCATTCAAGACGGGGTTGCCGTTCTTCATCGGACAGGACGGCACGGGCAAGTATCGGTACCCGTTCGTCGGCGATGTGGACGATGTCGCAATCTGGACGCGCACGCTCACGCACGGGGAAGTCCAGCGCATCTTCTCGGCTGCCACGGACGGGAAGCCGCTCTCATCGCTCCTGTAGGGGCGTTACCAGTCGCGTTCGTTGGGCGAGAGGGGAATCTTGCGCATGCGGGCCTTTTTCTCGGCTTCGTGTTCGTTGCTGCGTTCAAGCGCCTTTCTGATTAGCTCCTCGGCCTCTTTCTGGTCGGGATTCTCTTCCTGTTTGGCAGGCTCTTCCTTCGCTTCCTGTTCCTTTTCCTCTTGCTGCTGATCCTGCTGCTGGTCTTGTTGCTGATCCTTCTGCTCGTCCTGCTTTTGATCCTTCTGCTGGTCTTGCTGCTGCTGCTGATCCTGCTTCTGGTTCTTGTTTTGGTTCTGCTGCTGTTGCTGCTGGTTCTTGTTGTTGGACTGCTTCTTCTCGGGCGGGAGCAGTTCGATGATGCGCTGGATCTTCTGAATGGCGTCCATCTGGTCCGGCGGCACCGGTTCCTTCACGCATTCCGCCTGCAGCTTCTCCACGGCGGCGGCGAGCGCCGCTACTTCGGCCTGCTGTTCCTTCGTGAATGGCGGCATGTTCGTATCGGCCTGCGCCTGCTGTTCGTACTGCATCGCCCATGCAGGGAAACGCGCACGGAAGACGCGCGTGTGGTCGTAGGCGTCCTTTTGCCAGTCGAAGCCGTCGGTGCGTTTCGCGTCGATGTAGGCGTTCGTCTGCATGAGAAGGTCGGCGGCGGCGAGCTGACGCGGATCGCCGGCGAGAAGTCCGCACCTGTCGCGCACGCGCTTAAGCCCGGCGATGGCAAGCGACTGGTCTTCGTCCTTGGGTTCCTTCAGCAGGGCTTCCTGTTTCTTTGCGATCTCCTGCATCGCGTTGCCGATTTCCTGCGCCACGTGTACCGTGTATGGCGGCTCGTTGCTGGATACCGGCGTATCCTGTGCGCACAGCTGCTGCGCCCATTCCTGGAACCGCGCACCGAAGATTGACGAGAACTCAAACGCCTCCTGCTGCCAGTCGCGTCCGTTGACCGCCTCGACCTTCGCCACAGCGTTGGACTGCGCGCGCAAATCCTCCTCCAGCGCGGTCGGAGCGTCGATCATGCCTTTCCAGTAGCGGTGGAACGCGGTCTCTGATTTGGAAAGGCTTTCCGCAGCATCCGCCGAGAGGTCGGCGAGCTGGTCGGCGGCGAGAATCGTGAGGTCGCGCGTCGCCTCCACGTCGCCTACAATCTCCGCCGCCTGTTGCTGGTTCGTGACCGTCTCCAACACCTGGCGCTTGAGCGGGATGAGTGCGTCCGCAAGACGCTCCGCGCGTTTCGCGAGAGCCTCGCTCCGTGCGATTGCGACGCCCGCCTCGTTGGTCAGCACTCCCTGCTGTTCACGCATGATCGCAAGAGCCTCGCGTGACGCCTCGGACATCTGGGCGCGGGGATCCTTCCCTTTCGCCTTTGCAAGAACCTCCTCGATGTGCAGGTTTTCGCGCAGTTCCTTGAGGCCCGACACCGCGCGCGTGTAGTTGCGGTTGGCGCGTGGATCGTCCGGCGCTGCGCGGAGCGCACGCTGCATGGCCCATGCGCTTTCGTCTCCGGCGGCGGATGCCTTGCGCAGCGGATCGAGCGTGGCGTTTTCGGCGTGTACGGTTTGTGCATCCTTAGCCTTCGCGTATTCGGCAATGCGGTCGGCGTGGCGGATCGCTCCCACGATTTCGGCGGCGCGTGCGCCGTGCGTGCGGCTGAGCATGAGTGGCTGGAGCGTGGCGAGTGCGTTGGTCGTATCGCCGGCGCGGTAGTATTCCACGCCCTTGTTCCATATCTCGCCGTCAGTAAGCGGTGCGGCCTCAGTGGTCGCCTGCGGTGGTGCGCTGCTCTCGGCGGTCTGGGTTTCGTTGGTTTCGGCGGCATGAATGCCGCCACACAGGACAATGGATGCGAGCGCAGCCGCAGTGGCGCGCGTGCGGCGGCCGGCGAAACGGCCACGTGAAAATGCGGCGGCGAGCAGCACGAGCAAGATGCCAGGCACGAGGAACCAGCCGAAGCGCTCGGTAGCGCGAAGTTCCTCTTCTTCGGCGAGCTCTTCCTCTGCGACTTGGCGGAGGAAGCGGCGGTATATTGCGCCGAGCGTCGTTTCGGCGGTGCCTGCCGTGGCAAGCGGCACGTAGCGTCCGCCGCTTTCGTTCGCTATCATTTCAAGGGTCTTGTTTTCAAGGCGCGTCTTCACGGTTTTGCCTTGGTAGGTCTGCGTTCCCTTGCCGTCGGCATCTGGAAGCGTGCTTTCAACCTTGTCGTTTCCGAGGCCTACGGTGAACACTGGCACTGTGCGCTTCTTCGCGTCACGCGCAGCGTCGAGCGCGCCGCCGCGAAGGTCGCCGCCGTCGGAGATGAGGATGATCGCGTTGTGCTCGTCCTTCGCCGGGTCGAGCGCGGCGAGCGATGTGCGGATCGCGCCGCCGAGGTCGGTTTCGCCGCGCGGGGCTGATTCGATGGTCGCGTTTTCAAGTGCGCTGCGTAGGAAGGCGTGGTCGGACGTGAGCGGACACAGCAGCTCGCCAGTACGCCTGAACGCGACGAGCGCGCAGCGGTCGCCCTCAAGAGAGTCGATGAGGTCGGCGATATCCGCCTTCGCGCGTTCGAGGCGGTTCGGGCGCACATCCGTCGCGAGCATCGAGCGGGAGACGTCGAGCGCCACTACCACGTTGCGGGAACGCGCCTGCGTTTGCTGTGCGGACTGCCCCCACTGCGGACGCGAGGTCGCGAACAGCACGAGCCCCAATCCCGCGAGCAGCAGCGCCGCCTGCAATCCGAACAGGCGAGGGTTATGCGGCAGCAGGCGTGCCTGCAGTTCCGGAGCGACGAACGCCGCAAGGCGCTTCTCGGATCGCGTCCGCAGAAACGCCCAAATCGCGCCCGCCACCGGAACGAGCGCCACAAGCACAAGCATCCATGGATACACGAACTTCATACAAGCCTCCTTGATGCGGCCATTTGAAGGGAGACCGCGAACAGCACAAGCAACGCCCCCGCGAGGAGGAACGGCGGGAAGTATTCGTTCCAGCGCTGGTAAACGGTGCGGTCGAGCGTGGTCTTTTCAAGCGAGTCGATTTCCTCCAGCGCGGCCTTGAGTCCGTCGGCGTCGCGCACGCCGAAGTAGCGCGCCCCCGTCTTGGAGGCGATGGACTTGAGCTGCGACTCGTCGAAGGACATGTCCGCGTACTGCACCACGGAACGCCCGAACATATCGCGCACCCTGAACGGCGTGCGGCGCGAATGCGTGCCAACGCCTATGGTGTAAACGCGGATGCCTAGCTTGGCGGCGGCAGCGGCGGCGGCATCTGGTTCCACGGCGCCGGTGTTCGAGACGCCGTCTGAAAGGAGGATCACGATCTTCGACTTGAGGTCAGCGTCCTTCACCCGGGCGAGGGCCGTGGCGAGGCCGTCGCCGATTGCGGTGAGCGTTTCCTCCTGGTCAACGGGGCGACCGTTGGAGTCGTAGGCTACGTTCGGCACGCTGACGCCCTTGAGGACGTGCAGCAGCGCGTCGTGGTCAGCGGTGAGCGGCGCGCGCGTGGAGGCGTAGCCGCCGAAGGTGACGAGCCCGATAAGGTCGTCGGGGCGCGCCTCCACGAATTTCGCGAACATCTCCTTCACCACGTCGAGGCGCGTTTTCTCCGATGACGACCCACGCGGCGTGAGGTCAAGCGCCTCCATAGAGCCCGAGACGTCCACCGTCATCGCGATTGCGATTGCATCTACGCTGCGTGCGCTGCGTGCAAGCGCGCTGCGCGGACGTGCGGCCGCCACAACGAGCAACGCGGCGCCGGCGAGGAAAATCCACGGCGCGAAGTTCGCGAGGCGCGCGCGCCAGCCTGCGGTCTTTGCGGGGAGGCGGCGGACGGGCGCGAACTTGATGCCGGTGCGGCGTCCGCGGCGGAGCATCCGCCACGCGGCGAGCGCGAGGGGCGCCAGCAACAGGAAGCAAAGAGGCCATGCGAAGTTCAAGTTCATTTCGCACCTCCATTCTCATGCACGGCGTCCTTCGCCTGATGAGCGTCTGCGGTAAGGTAGTTCTTCGCCTTGCCCGTTGCTCCGTCCGCCATTTCGGGAGTGGCCTCCAATCCGGCGAACTTCACGAGGTCGGCGGATTCGAGGAACGCCTTGAGTTCGGCGAGGGAAGCCTTGGTGAAGGCGGCGTTGGAGCTAGCGGCGCGGAGGAACTCGTCCGTGGTGAGATTCGGTGCGCGCACACCGTGCTGGCGTTCGATGTAGCGGCGCACGACCATCGTGAGCTCGACGTAGAAATCCTTGTAGAAGCCGCGTCCGGGAAGACCCTTCTTGAGTAGCTTATCGAGTTCGTAGAGAGCGCGTTCTATCGGGCTCATGCGGTGGACGCGCACGGCGAGGCGTATTCTGCGGAAGATGAGGTACGCCACGGCGAGGATGATCAGCAGTCCGGCAAGAATGGCGGCGCAGATGCCGACAAGCTTCCATGAAAGCGGTGGCAGGTCCTTTGTGGGATTGACCTCCATTTCCCCAGACACGTCTTCGCGGGCGGAGGGAGGATCGAAGAGGACGGGTGCCGTGGCAAACGTGCTATCGCCAACCGTCATCACGAACGGAGCGAGGCGGTAACGACGCGCAAGGGGCTCTGGCTCAAGGCGCCAGCGGGATACTACCGTGGTTTTGCCGTCTTTTTCCGTGATTGGATTTTCCGTAAAATCCTCGGCAACGGTGAAGCCCTGGAAGCGGTCACGCAGGTCGGGCAGCGACGCCTTGACGCCGGGCGGCGAGACCACCGTGAAGGTCACGTAGAAGTCGCGGCTGGGGTCAACTGCGCGAGGCGATGCGTCAACCGTGATGGTCGCGCCGTCGCGCGAAAGGTCGGCCACCTGTTCCGCTGCGAGCGGAGCAATCAAGCCGCAAAGAACGCAAAGGGCGCAAAGAGTAGAAAGTTGATGCTTCATCGTTTGTTGGCCCTCCGTTTGAACAATGCTCGGACCGACTGGATGTACGGTTTGTCCGTGGACACGGGCACGTTGTCGATTCCGTTGCGGGCGAAGAAGCGGTCGCGCTCCTCCACCTCCTTTCGCGCCGCTTCTGCGAACGCTGTGCGCACCTTGGCGTCGGCGGTGTCCACGAGCAGCAGTTCGCCGGTTTCCGGATCCTCCAGCTCGGCGAGGCCGGCGCGCGGCAGCTCGCTTTCCGCCGGGTCGCTCACGGGGATTGCGATTACGTCGTATCGGCGCGCCACTACGCGAAGCAGCTTCTCGTATGCGGACGCGTCGTCGCTGGAACCGCACTGGAAGTCGCTCACGAGGAACACGACGGCGCGGCGTTTCTGCACGCCGTTGAGGAACCTCAGCGCACCTGCGATGTCGGTGCCGCCCGTTGCATCGTCCTCGGCGGCGAGCACTTCGCGCACGAGGCGCATAACGCTCTGGCGTCCCTTGCGCGGCGGGATGTACTTCACGATCTTGTCGGAGAAGAGGATGAGGCCGATCTTGTCCTGGTTGCGGATGGCGGTGAGCGCGAGGAGGCTCGCGACCTCTGCGGCCAGTTCCGCCTTCGAGCGCGTCGTGCTGCCGTAGCTCTGTGAGCCGCTGACGTCAACGAGGAAGAGGACGGTCAATTCACGTTCCTCGCTGAAGCGCTTTATATACGGTATGCCGGTGCGTGCGGTCACGTTCCAGTCGATGGAGCGCACGTCGTCGCCGGCCACGTATGGGCGCACCTCGTCGAACTCCACGCCCTGTCCCTTGAAGGTCGAGTGGTAGTCGCCGCTCAGCTGGTCGTCGATCAGCCGGTTGGTGAGGATTCGGATCTTCCCCACCTTAGCCATCAGTTCCTTTACGTCAATCATGGCACGGGGATCACGGAGAGGATCTTGTCGATCACCATGTCGCTGGTCACGTTCTCGGCCTCGGCCTCGTAGGTGAGGAGGATTCGGTGGCGGAGCACGTCGTGCGCAATCTCCTTCACGTCCTGCGGCGTCGCGTAGGCGCGGCCGTGGAGAAGCGCGTTCGCACGGGCGGCGAGGTTGATTGCAAGCGTCGCGCGCGGGGAGGCGCCGACCTGGATCTGCTCCTTCAGCGATTCAAGGCCCTTCGTGTTCTCCGGCTCGCGCGTGGCGAAAACGATGTCGAGAATGTAGTCGCCCACCTTTTCGTCGCAATATACTTCCTTCAGCGTGGCGCGTAGCGTGGCAATGTCCTCCGGCGTGCAGACGGTTTTCGCGTCGGGGGCCTTCGCCTGTTGTGCGAAGCGGTCCATGATGCGGCGCTCGTCCGCCTTCGACGGCGTTTCGACAAGGCACTTGAACATGAAGCGGTCCACCTGCGCCTCGGGGAGCGGGTAGGTGCCTTCCTGTTCGATCGGGTTCTGCGTGGCCAAGACGAGGAACGGCTCGGGCAGCTGGTAGGTGGTCTCGCCGATCGTGACCTGGCGCTCCTGCATTGATTCGAGCAGCGCGCTCTGCACCTTCGCCGGCGCGCGGTTGATTTCGTCCGCGAGCAGCATGTTCGTGAACACCGGGCCTTTCTTCGGCGAGAACTCGCCCGTCTTCGGGGAGTAGATGAGCGTGCCCACCACGTCCGCCGGCAGCAGGTCCGGCGTGAACGAGATGCGCTTGAAGTCGAGGCCTAGCGTCTTCGCGAGCGTGTTCACGCTCAGCGTCTTCGCGAGGCCGGGCACGCCCTCAAGCAAGATGTGACCGTTCGCGACAAGCGCGAGTATCAGGCGGTCGATCAGCTTCTCCTGGCCGACGATGACCTTGCCCACCTCCTCGCGGATGCGGCTCACCAGTTCACCCTGTGCGGCGATTTTGTTCGATGCGTTCGACAGATCCATTTCTTTCTCCTGTTCTTTCTCCTATTTACGGAAACGCGGATATTGTACGACTTTCCCATGCCTCTTGTCTAGTACGTGACCAAATGGTAATCCCCAAATAGCATTGCACAAGGCGGGTGGGATTTGATAAACTTCACGCGGTAGGAAGCTTTCGCTTTTTAAAGGAACATACTATGAAAAAGATATCGTCTCTCATTGCCGCCGTGTTCGCGGCCACAACCTTTGCCCTTGCGGACACGTCCATTACCACCCGCGAAGGGCTTGCGGCGATTGCAAATGACCTTGGCGGTTCCTACGCGCTCGGCGCGGACATCGACCTCGGCGGCGCGGACTGGACGCCCATCGGTAGTGAATCTGCGCCGTTCACCGGCTCGCTCCACGGCAACGGCCACGCCATCCACAACCTCGTCTGCACGAACAGCCTGTCGGGCGCCGACTATCGCGGGCTCTTCGGTTGCACGAGCGGTGCGGTGATCGAAGGCTTCTCCGTCTCGGGAACGGTCGTGGGCAAGCAGTACGTCGGCGGTCTCGTTGGATGCATCACGGGCGGAACGGTCATCAGCAACTGCATCGCGACGGTCGAAATCGCGGCGACCAACTCCTACGCCGGAGGCCTGGTCGGGGCATGTGCCGGCGGCAGCGCGGTCAATCGAATCGTAAACTGCCGTGCGGACGGCTTCGTCAGCGGTTCCGGCATGGCGGGCGGATTCATCGGCTACGTCTATGCGCCAGCCGTGATTTCCAACTGTGTGGCGCGCGGCGACGTGCGCTCCGCCGCCAGCTACTACGGCGGGTTCATCGGGCGGCTCGCCCACGATGATGCGACGATCAGCGACTGCTGGTGCTCCGGCGCCGTGTGGGGCACGGGCGGCGACATTGGGTCGTTCATCGGCCACCACGTGAGAGGAACGAATGTCAACTGCGCGGTTTCGGCCTACGCCAACGGGCCGCGTCCGTTCTGCGGGAACAACCCGGCCATCACGGGCGGCAGTCTCACGCAGGCG
>CACZDG010000079.1 GCA_902779865.1 uncultured bacterium | reverse complement strand
CGCCTAGACGAGTTCTTCAACTGGCGGTTGCGCAATCTCAAGCAGGTAATCTGCACGAAATCGGCATGACCTTGCAGAAAAAAGTCTTTGCACCCTTGGGTGTGCGAGGTGACGCGAGACGTGGGATTCGAGCATGCCCCACCCCCCAATCTTCCCGTCCTCACAACCAAATCCCCCCATCCCCAAGGCCATTTGATGCCTTTGTTACGGTCAAACAATGCCTTTGTTAGAACAAAACAATGCCTTTGTTACGGTCAAACAATGCCTTTGTTTCAGGGAAACGATGCCTTTGTTTGCCTGAAACGATGCCTTTGTTTCGGTGAAACAATGCCTTCGTTTGGCCGTATGCAAGGGGGAGTTTTGTTTTGCGTTCCTACCCGCGTCCATGCGGTGCGCTCGGTGATCGCGCCCTACCAGAAGACGCGCACGCGTACGCCGCGCACGCTACGCTCGGGGATGCGCGGGCGCATGTAGAAGCGTTTGGTGTGCTTGAGGTGCGGGAAAAGCGGCTGCACGAGATGGCCTTCCTCCATCGGGACGATCACGACCGTTGGCTTGATGCCTGTCTCTGCAAGGCGTTTGAGGTCGTCGAATGATGTCCAATAGCCGGTGTTTGGTTCCCATTGGCGATTGTACCATGGGAACGGCCAAGTGTCGGCGGCGGGCAAGGCCACGGCGATGAAGGGTGGTTCGTGGTTCGTGGTTTGCGGTTCTTTGTTCGTGGCGGAGGACATTGCGGAGGCGACGATTTCTGCGAGTTCCTTCACTTCGGGTGATGCCGCCGCGTAGTTGTAGGGGATGTCCGTCGCGTCGGGATTGCGTCCCATCTGCACGCACGCCGTCAGCTGCGTGTCGCACACGATTATGGCGAACAACGCGGCGAGAATGAAGAGATGACGCTTGCGGCCCATGACGTCCGCGATTCCAAGCGACGCCGCAAGGGCGAGTGCGGAAACCACCGGAAGCATACACCACGGCGTTTTGTACGGCAAGATTGAATGTATGGCGAAGAGGGCAAATGCATAGAGGAACACGAACCGGGTTGCGCGTCCAGCGCCGCGCACGAGCGCGTGTGTTGCGGCGAGCGCGGCGAGCGCGATTGCCGCAAGCGAGTATATCGACTTGCCTCCAAAGAGAATCGAAGCGTACCACCACCACGGGTGGACGTGCCAGTTCGCACCGGTCGAAGTGGTGGCGTCGCCAACTCCTCTGTGAAGATACGAAAGCGGCGCGGCGACGAAGGCGTTGTAAACGCCTTGGAAGTTGCGTCCGAAGTCGGAGTACAGGATTATCGCCGTCAGCACAAACCCGCTTGCGACCATTATGGCGTCGCGGACGCAGACCCGTTCGCGGATTTTGTCGATGACGCCGCGTCTGGCGAGGAAAGGGAGCGCTGCGATTGCTGCTGCGGCGAAGGAGAGCAGGCACGTCTCCTTCGTCGCGAAGGCGAGGCCGGACGCAGTGCCGAACATCAGCGCCCACGTGCCGGTCTTCCATTTCGGTCCGGGGCGGAGATAGCCGGCACCAGCCCAGAACATCATCATGAGGAAGCAGACGAGCAGAGTCTCCTGGATGAAGTCCGTCGCGAAGAACGCGAACATCGGCGCAGTGCCGAGAAGGGCGGCGAGGATCGCGCCCGGCGTGAGACGTCCCGTGATTCGCTTCAGCGCCGCCGCGCCGAGGATGATTGCGAGGACCGCGAAGACGAGAGGCGTGCAGCGCAGAAGGGTTCCGTCGAGCGCCGCCGTGGAGGCGTTGCCGGCAGATCGTTGCAGCACCGCCGCCGCGTAGTAGAGCGTGGGGCCATGGTGGTCCTGTGGCTGGTACGTGTATGAATCGGTCTCGAGGAGGCGTCCTGTTGTGAACGCCTGGTTCGCCTCGTCGGGGTGGAATGTGCGGTCGAAAAGCATTACCGATGGGTGAGCTGTTGGAACAGGGTCTTCCAGGGTTCCTGTCCCAGCAGTTCCTGTGCGCGCGCGGGATCACCGCGGATGGCGGTGGAGAGCGCGGTGCGGGCTTCCTGCTTCTTGCCGAGCTGCATTTCGACGAGCGCGAACTGTAGGTAGGCGTCAACCGTTGGCGAAGAGCGGAGAACGGTTTGGTAGCAGGTCTCGGCGTTCGTCATGTCGCCACAGGCGAGGTAGAGCGCTCCCATGCGGTTCATGTCCTGGATCGTGTATCCGCCGCGACGACGGAGGTAGGTGAGGATATGCTCTGCGATGTACGCGGTGTATCGCTCGCGGTCAACCTTGAAGAGAAGTTCGCCCGCGTCAAGAAGGCTGGACGCCGCTGCGCCGTCCCTTACCGTAAGGGCGCTGGACACGAGCTGCACGGCGAGGCGGTCGTCGCCGAGCTTGTGGCAGATGTCCGCGTAATGGAGAAGGCTTGCGAAGCTCTTCGCCTCCGGGAACTTCTGTATCTTTTCGATTGCCTTGGCGCACTCCTGCGCCTTTCCTGCCTGGGCGAGCATGTCGATCGCCTGGCTGAGCGTCTTGAAGTTGTCCGCTTCTGGGAACGCCAGCGCGCGCGCGATGTCGAGCGCGGCCTCCTGGTAGCGTCCGAGGCGGCTGAAGATCATTGCGGAACGCCAGAGAAGATCGAACGACTTGGCGAACGCCGGGTTGGACTGCGCCCAGACGGCGGACTGGTACGCGATTCCCGCGCGTCCGAACAGGATGTTCGCCTCGCCGTAGAGGATGCGCGCCTCGGCAAGGCGCTCCTGCTCGTCGGGCGAAAGCTTGGCGAGCATGTCCTTCGGCAAGGGGGAGTTTGCCGCAGGCATCGTGCTATTTACGGCCTTCGGATCGTGCGCGGAGACGATGTCGCGGATTGTGGCCGCTGATTCACGGGCGGCGCGAGCGTAGTGCCCGATGTCGCCAGTGCGGCGGTTGTTAGGATCGACGCGGTCGGTGTATTCGACCATGTCAACTATCGCGTCCCACTTGCTGGCGGCACCGAGGATTTCCTGGATGTAGCGGAACGTGGCCTCTGGCGACGCTGGGTAGAGTGCCACGGCTTCGCGGAACGCCTGCGCGGCGAGGGCACCGTACTTCTGGACGTCGCCGTCCTTGCGCGCCCTGTTGCGCGAGTCGGCGTAGAGTCCGGCGATTGCGGCGCGGAGCTTGGAGAATCCCTTCTGCGCGGGGAAGTCGCGGCGGAAGGCGGGGTCAAGCAGGAGACGGCGTGTGTACCAGTCCCAGAACTCCATGTCGTTCCGGATTATGGAATCGTTCAGCGGGTTCTTGTCCTTGTTGATCTTCATGATGAGGCCGTGGGGGGAGAGGTACTCGTACATCCACGGGATTACGTAGCTTTCCTCCACGTAGAATGCGTGGCGGAGGCGTTCGTGGTCGAACATCATCTGCGTGAGGATGCCGTTGATCTCCATCACGCCGAGCGCACCCGTGACCTGGACGCGTCCGTTCTCGATCTTGAGGTCGCCGTTCTTCCTGCGTTTGCCGCTCTGTACTTCGCTCACGTAGATGTTGAACGCCTCGGCGCTGTCCTCCTTGGATGGAATCCAAATCTCGTTGCCGTAGAGGTCGCGCTCCACGCTCATGTAGGTGTCGTCCGCGAGGGCGTTCTGCGTGATGAGGTAAACGTCGGGGCGCACCATTGCGGAGTAGATCATGTAGGTTGGCACGAAACGCCCCGGGTCGGTGCCGCCGAAGAAGATCGACGACGGCTCCATCTCCTCGGGCCATAGCGGGTTCGGAAGGGGCTCCTCGTCGGGCGAGAGCTCTTCGCGTATCGCGTTCGCGCCGCGCAGCTGGTAGTTGCCGAATTGCCAGCCGAAGGTGTGTCCGTTCTGCTCGGCCGAGCCCATCGCGAAGACGAGCTTGTCGTTCGTGTAGTTCTCGTAGATCGGGATGAGGGCCACGCACGCGGCGGCGGCGCAGAGCACGCCGAAGGAGATGCGCTGCGCGGATTCGTTGTTCGCGAACAGCTTCCTTGCGAGGCGATTTGCCACGACGAGGCCCACCACGAGGCCGTAGCCGATCCACAGCGAGAACATACCGTGCGAGGAGATGAACTTCACCTTCTGGATGAAGCCGTCCTGGATGTCGCCCTTGACGTTTGCGAGCGCGACGAGGAAGAAGGACATGATCGCGAAGCACAGCCCTACCGCTATGAGCCACTGCTGCGTGACGTCGTCCGCCAGGAACTTAACGCGCACTGGCGCGTCGGGGTTTTCCGGCAGCACTTCCCTCCCGCGCATCTGCCGCATGATCACCAGCGTCTGGCGCACGACCATCGCGCCCACGCCCACGAGGACCAGCAGGGACATCGCGAGGAGCAGGTATTTATCGAGACGCCCCGGCACTTCGCCGTCGAACAGCTCGGAGAACACGATCACGAGCGCGGCGGTGGCGACGTAGAGCCACACCGCTATGCGCGCGGCGGGGATCGTCACGATGCGGTCGCGCGTCTTCACGACGGCGCGCCAGAGCGAGAATGGGATCAGCGCGAGCGCGGCGGCTACGAGCGTGAACTGCATACGAAGGTCCTGGAAGTAGAAGCCCATCTGCTTGCAGAAGAGGTCGAATCCGTCTTTCGTGAAGATCGAGGGCATCTGTATCTGTTCGTACTGTCCGCGCATGAGCGCGTGCTTGAAGCCGTCCCACGTGCGCGGATAGCCCCAGTTCATCGGCGGGTTGCGCAAATCGGAGACAATCGGCATGTAGGCGTAGAAGCTCACGCCCAGCTCGGCGAACAGCATCGCCGGGCCGATTGCCTTGCCGTTCGGAAGAGCGACGGTGGCGAGGCCGAGCATGACGAAGTTCCAGACGATCGGCCAGAAAAACCACCACGTGGTCGGATGCGTGAGGCCGTTCATCGCGCCCTTGGAGAGCAGGATGAACGCCGTCGTCTGCACGGCGGCGACGGGAAGCGCGAACGCGAGGCCGCGTCCGCGTGGCGTGATGAGCGCTAACCCGATGAGCAGCGCGAGCCCGGCGAGAAGTACGAGCGTTGGCTTTGCCCAGCCGAACGCCTCGCCGCGGTATCCTGCCGCGCCTGCCGGCGTGAGGCTTGACGCAATTGAGAAGGCGATGAAGGCGCAGAATCCCGCGCCGGCGAGCCACGCCCACACGCGGCGGTCGGACAGCGGAGCGTCTTCGGGCGCAAACACCGCCCCGAGCGAAAGCACGCACGCCGCAGCGAGGAACGCGCCGATCCATGCGTACTTGGCCGGTTCGAGGAGCGGGGCGAAATCGGGGTTGTCCCATGCGGCCACGCCCGCGAAGACCGTCGCGGAGAGGATGATCAGCAGCACTCCGGCAAGGCCAGTTCCTAGCGCGCCCGCGAGGACGGTCTTCTCCGGGCGCCTGCGCATTGCGAGGACCTTGCCCACGACCGGCGCCGCGATTACGAGCGCGAACGCGATCCAGAGGACGGTCCCGTTCGGACAGCTCTCCGTGGCGGTGACGGGTTCGAACTTGTTGATCACGTCCGCGTTCATCGCGGCCGATGCGCGGAACTTGCTTCCGATCTGCAGCACCTGCGCCGTGAGGGCGGCGGGGATCAGGATCAGGGCGAAGTCGCGGAAGAGGCGGATGTCCTTCAGCATTATGATGATCGCGAGCGGCACGGCGGCCATGAGAAGCACCTGGTAGTTGGTGAGGCCGAGGCCGAACACGAACGCCGTGAGCCAAAGGATTTTGTCGGACGGCTTGCGCATCCAGCGGTAGGAAAGCAGGAACACCGCCATCAGGAAGAGGGCGTTGAGGGAGTAGATTTCGACGATAGTGGATTGCGACCATTCAACCGGCGAGAACGCGAACACTAGCGCGCCGCCGAGTCCGCCCGCGAAGCCCATGATCGCGTTGCGTTCCTTGTTGAGATGGGCGCGCTCCGTCGCGTCGGAGTCCATGGAGTCGAGCATGTCGCTGCCGGAGCGGCAGATGAGCATCGCGGTGCATCCCGCCGCGAACGCGCCCGCCACTGCGGAGAAGAGCGACACCGCCCACGCGGGCGTCGGCTGGCCCATGTAGGTGACCCACGAGAACACGCGGCAGAACACCCAGCAGCAGAGCGACCAGAAGGGGTAACCCGGAGGGTGCGGCACGCCGAGGTGGTCCGCTGCCGTGGCGAGCTCGCCGGAGTCCTCGAGGCCTACGGACGGCCCCAGCGTGAAGAAGTAAACGAGGAACGATATCGCTGTGGCGCTCCAGAACGCCGTCCAGTCGATGCGCCTGAAAAACGCGTCAGACTTTGATTCCGTTGAGAACAGTTTGTTTAGCATGTTTATTTGGTCCTTGGTTTTGAAGCTTGGGGTTTGGAAATTGAACGGAGCA
Source organism: uncultured bacterium (assembly GCA_902779865.1). Taxonomy (GTDB): domain Bacteria; phylum Verrucomicrobiota; class Kiritimatiellia; order RFP12; family UBA1067; genus RUG572. Next base: position 10,424 of record CACZDG010000079.1, on the reverse strand, counting down.
GCTCGGATACGACGAGCGACGAATCGGCGTCCGAGGATACGAGCTTTTCGCGTGCGGTGAGCATGCGGTAGCGCCCAACGCGAAGTTCCGTGAGCGTGAAGGGAAGCGCCCGCTTGATGGCGTTCTTGACGGCCCACGGGCTTTTGGCGGTGGTGGGGCCGAATCCGGCGGCGTCAAGCGCGGCGCGCGCGGCGGGAGGGGTCTTCTCCGACCAGCGGCCCCATTTGTCGAGCCAGCCGTGGTCGAGCGCGTCGCGGCACACGAGCGCCTCGCGGAAGTACTTCTCCATGACCGTCGCGATGAGGATGCCGGCGCCGTCCTTCTCGAACGGTGCGACGGCCTTCAGGAGCGCGGCGGGGCTGCGCTGCGACACGGCGTCATGTATTGCCCACAGCTCCGGCTCGTCGCCGCCGACGCACGTGACTTCCGCCACGTCCGCCGCAGTCACCTCGTTGCGTTCCGTACCGAGGTAGGTGCGTAGTTTCTGGAGTTCCGAGACGATCGTCCGAGTGTCGGTACCGACCTTTGCGAGGAACTCGCGGTCGGCACCCGGCGCGAACGTGAGCTTTTCATCGTCCGCGAGGTCGGGGAGACGCAGCAGCGCATCTTGCATCTTCTCCTTGTTGCCCTTGCCGCCGCCGCCGAATTCGACGACGTGCGCGATTGCCTTGAGCCGCTTCGCGAAGATGCTCGTCATCAGGAGTTTCGTCGCGGTGATCAGCAGCGTCTGGTTTGGAGGAAGGGGATTGGCGGCGAGGTCTTCGGAAAACTTTTCAAGCGCTGCTTTGACGTCCTCTGCCAGGCGCCCGCCCGCTCCGCCGCCGGGCAAGAACGTGACGCCGCGCCACCACGTGAGCTTCACCGGGTCGAGGAAGGGCGGCGTCTGTACGGACGCGATGCATTCGCGGAGGGAGGCAAGCTGCGTTTCCATGTTGTCGGCGGCGCCGGACACCGTCTCCACGGCCGTGGAGCGCAAATCCTCCGGCACGGCAGCGTTTATGATGCGCCGCGCCGTGGCCTCGACGAGGTAAGAATCCTCGCCCACTAGAACGTGTATGTTCGGTTTGTCCGCCATGGAAACAGTCGGTATTATAACATGAATCAGGCGATGTCCGGCTTGATCGTGGTGCAGCCGATTCCGGCTAGCGCTTTGACGAGGCGCTCGTACTGCGCGTCGTCCTCGTAGGTGCCCACGATTGCGCCGCCGGAGCCGGCGAACTTGGCGGACGCGCCCGCGCTTCTGGCGGTCATCACCATGTTGCGGTTTGCGGCGGAGACGTTGAAGATGCGGTCGCGGAGGTCGAAGTTGGCGTTGACTAGCGCGGGAAGCTCTTCAGTGCGTCCGGCAACGAGCGCGTCGCGTCCGCGCTGGGCGATGTCGGCGAACTCGCTCATCGCCGCGAGGATGTCCGGCTTCTTCTCCTCGAAGAGTACGCGCAGCTTCTTGTGGTATTTGCCGGATATCTCCGCCCTGTTGGGGTCGAAGGCGACGTAGAGATTCGGAAGGGACGAAACGTCAAGTCGTTCGTAGCGTCCGTACCCCTTCGATTCCACGAGCGACCGCTCGAAATCCATGAACACGCAGCCGCCGTACATCTGGATCACGCGGTCCTGGAGTCCGCACTGGATGTCCAGCTCGTCGCGCTCCGCCTCGAGACAGAGCGTCGGCGCGTATTCAAGCGGCACCTCCACCCCGTAGAACTGCTGGAGAGCCTTGAGCATCGCAGTGCAGATCGCGGAGGAACCCGAAAGGCCGACGAGGCGAGGGATGTTGGACGTATAGCGGACGGTGAAGTTCTTCTTTGGCAGCTCAATGCCGTTGTCGCGGCAGTAGAGGAAGAAGAGCTTCGACACGGCCTTTAGAAGGCGAATGCCGCCGTAGTAGCCGAAGAGCTGGATTTCCTTCAACAGTTCGTCGGGGGAGCCGAACGTGGAGTCGTCCACGTCGCCAGGGACGAAACCGAGCTCGGGCGTCTCGTACATCGTCAGTTCAGCGGCGAAGTTGCGGAAGGCGAACGAGACGGTCTTGCCGAAATAGCCGTCGGACGGATTTCCAAGGAAACCCGCGCGTGCGTATGATCTGGTACGAATCAACATGTCTTTATCCTCTTAAAGGGGAATAATAGTATATCATATTTTCCCTCGGTGCGCCTGAATTGCGTATTACGCTGTGCGCTGTGCGCCGTAGTTATCGAAAGTATGCGGTGGGTGTTGTCCTAATGTGGGAAATTGTGGTATAATTGCGCTCGCAATGGACATGAAACAGACACCCGCAACGGATTCGTACCTCCTTCGCTGGAAGGGGGATGAACTTACAGTCAGTCTTACCCTTGATGCGCCGCGGAAAGGACGTGCCGTGCTGCGCACGAACCTCGGCGCCGCGTCCGTGCGCCGCCGCGAGATAATCGAGGAGACGGAGCAGGGCGTAGTACCGCTCGCGAAGGCATGGAACGACGTTCCGATGAAGGAGGTGCGTCCCGGCACGTATGAATGTACCGTGCGTCTTGGCGAAGTTGGCGTGTTTTCCGCGAAGGCGTGCTTCTTTCCCGCAGGCAGCCGCGTCCCGGAATGGCCCGAGGGACGCAACTTCCACGTTAAGGTGGAGCCTGCGGCCACGCGCCGCGCAAACTCGATATACACCGTGTTCGTGCGACAGTTCGGTTCGTTCCGCGAGGTCGTGCGTCGGCTTGACGCTATCATGGGGCAGATGGGCTTCAACATCATCCAGACGCTTCCGCCTTTCCCCGTGCCGGTCACGTACGGCGTGATGGGCAAGAAGGGATGTCCTTTCGCGGCAACGGACTTCTTCAGCGTCGATCCCGCCTGTGCGGAGTTCGACGTCAAGGCGACTCCTCTCGACCAGTTCCGCGAGCTGGTGGACGCTGTCCATGCGCGTGGCGGACGCCTCTTCATAGACCTGCCTGCAAACCACACCGGCTGGGCGTCCGCACTCCAGACGCACCACCCGGACTGGTTCAAGCGCAAGCCGGACGGCACTTTCATCTCCCCCGGCGCATGGGGCGTGACGTGGGCAGACCTTGTTGAGCTAGACTACGCCAAGTCGGAGCTTCGCGCCTACATGGCGGAGGTGTTCCTCTTCTGGTGCCGGTTCGGAGTCGATGGATTCCGCTGCGACGCTGGCTACATGATTCCGGAAGATACTTGGACGTACATCGTCGCCCGCGTGCGAGAAGAACACCCCGATACTGTGTTCATGCTCGAAGGACTTGGCGGCAAGCTCGAAGTCACGGACGCCCTGCTTGCGCGTGCTGACCTCGACTGGGCGTACTCCGAGATATTCCAGACATACGACCGTGGTGCGTTTGAGTGGTATCTGCCTGGCGCTATAGAACGCGCCGAGAAGTACGGGTCTCTTGTACACTTCGCCGAGACGCATGACAACGACCGTCTTGCGAAGGGCGGTCAGGTGTACGCGCGCCTGCGTGTGCAGCTTGCCGCGCTCCTCAGCCATCAGGGCGCATGGGGAATCGCCAACGGCGTGGAATGGTACGCCACTGAAAAGATAGACGTGCATGACGGGGGCGACCTCAACTGGGGCGCGTCCGACAACATGGTGGACCTCATCACCCGTCTGAACCGCATTCTCGCCACTCATCCCGCGTTCGGTCCGAAAGGCAGATGTCGTCTCGTCACGAGAGGCGACGGCAACACCATTGCCGTGGTGCGTCTGTGCGACGAGGGTTCGCCAGTCCTAGTTTTGGCCAATCTTGACTGCCACAATCCCGCTACAGTGAAATGGGATATCTCGACTTTCGACGCGACGCAGGTGACGGAACTCGTCTCCGGTAAGCCCATGCACATCGACCCGCCCGCCGGCGTGTGGCTGGAACCGGGTGAAGTTCTCGCGCTCGCGGCGGGGAATCATGCTGCCAAGATGGCGGCGCTCCAAGTTAATTCTGCCGCCAAGATGGCGGCGCAGAACCCAGCGATGATCTGGCGCTGGCCGGAGGACACCCACCGCGACGTAGTGGTGCCAACGGGGTGTTCGTTGCGTATCGTTGCTCCGCATGAGTTCCGCGTCCGCGTGGTCGGAGCGGACAACGTCACGCGCGCAGCAGCATGTTCCGATGGTGGTGTTGCCACGCTTGAACTGCCAGCATATTCCGGCGACGGCACACGTTGCGACGCATACGGATTTGAAATGGTCGTGTTCGAGCCGGACGGAGTACGCCGTTCGACGTCGCGTGTGATGGTGCCGCCGTCTGCATCAGAGGCGCGCGTGAAGTGCATGGTGTTCGGCGCTGAAGTGCGTGCGGACTCTACGCTCAAGACAGTGCTCTCGAACGGAGCGGGAGCGGATGCGCAGGTGCCTGTCGCTTGGGGTGAGATACGCAGCCAGTACGACTCTCTGTTCTCCGCGAATCCAAAGGTTGAAGTACCGGGCGATAGGCTCGTCCTTTGGACGCGCATGCGCGCGTGGCTTCAGCACGACGGCTACAGCCGCGAGTTCAACAAGGACTGCACAGAATCTTTCACGGCTGATCCCGCAGGACGTTTCGCCACATGGCGTTTCCGCATACCATGCGGCATGGGTCGCATAGCGGTATTTGATTTCCGCCTCTCGCTCGTTCCGGGCGCGAATGGCGCACGTCTCGACGTGACGCGCGTTTCTGGCGGTGCGCGCGACGTGCGCGATCCCGTACGCATCGTTTTCCGTCCCGACCTTGAATGGCGCAGTTTCCACGCGACCACGAAGGCGCAAGGCGCGGTGGAGCAGGCTTTCGGCGCTATAGGGGCAGTGCGTGCGGTGGAGAACGGTTTCACGTTCCAGCCATACGGCGATGATAGGCTAGTGTTCTCGGCGTCCTGCGGCACGTTCCACGAGGAACCGGCTTGGACTTATTGCGTCGGACATCCTGAAGAGGCGGAACGCGGGCAGGAACCGTGCGGCGACCTCTTCTCGCCCGGCTGGTTCGCATGCGACTTCGCTTCCGGTGCCACCACCTGCCTTTCAGCCGACTACCTCGCCAAAAGTGGTGAAGCCGCACGTGTCTGTCCTGTGGATGCGCGGGAGCGCATCACGCCCGCCTTGCCCGTTGCCGATGCCCTCACCCGCGCGCTCGACCTTTTCATCGTGCGGCGTGACGACGTGAAGACAGTGATCGCCGGATATCCGTGGTTCCTCGATTGGGGACGCGACACGCTCATATTCCTGCGCGGAGCAATCGCCGCCGGCAAGACCGACGACGCGCTCAAGATCCTCGTTGCGTTCGCGCGCTTTGAGGAAAACGGCACGCTTCCCAACATCATCTACGGCGAGACGGCCGGCAACCGTGATACGGTGGACGCGCAACTTTGGTTCATCCTTGCGGTACGCGATCTCGTGGAGAAGGTCGGCAAGAAGGTGCTCCGCACCGACTGCGGCGGACGCACTCTTGCGGACGTGATGGAGTCAATCGCCGAGAACTACGTGAAGGGCACGCCGAACGGCATCCACGTGGATACCGCCAGCGGACTCGTCTGGGCGCCGTCGCATTTCACGTGGATGGACACCAACTATCCCGCATGCACTCCGCGCCACGGCTATCCCGTCGATATCCAGGCGATGTGGATTGCCGCCCTGCGCTTCCTCGGCGGCAAGTGGAAGGACCTCGCCGAAAAGGCCGCGCAGTCGCTCGTGCGCTTCTTCGCCACCGATGGTAGGGCCCGCTCGCCGAGCGGGCCGGAAGGTCCGTATCTCTGCGACTGCCTTGACGCGCCGAACGGCGAGCCTGCTGCGGATGCGCGTCCGGATCCGGCGATTCGTCCAAACCAGCTCTTCGCGCTCGCGTTGGAGGCATTGCCCGCAGGCGAGAAAGAGCTCCCTGCTGGCATGCTTGCTGCGACAGGTCGTCTGCTCGTTCCCGGCGGAGTACGTTCGCTCGCGGCGGGGCATGATCTCTATCGTGGAGTATATGCGGGCGATGAGGATACTGTCCGCAAGCCGGCTTACCACAACGGCACCGTGTGGGCGTGGCCGTTCCCGCTTTACGCTGAGGCGCTTGCGGCGAGCGGGAGGGCATCTTCCGAGACTGCGCTATCGCTGCTCGCTTCGTCCGTCGAGAACATCAACACCGGCTGTCTCTGCCACATCTCCGAAATAGCGGACGGCGATGCGCCGCACGCGCAGAAGGGGTGTTGCGCACAGGCTTGGAGTGTGAGCGAGCTGCTGCGCGTATGGCTGAAGCTGCAGTCTCCCGCAAAGACGGCCAACGGCTGACCAATTTCACGCTATTCGCTTTTTTGCTGCTTGAAGGAAAGGGCCGTCCCGTCCTTAGTGAGGGATGCCTTGATGCGGCCGGGGACGAGTTCCTCGCGCAGGAGAAGGTCGGCAAGTGGGTCTTCCACGTAGTGCTGCACTGCGCGGCGGAGCGGACGTGCACCCATTGCGTCGTCCGAGCCTTTCGTGACGAGGAAGTCCGTTGCCTTCTTGTCCAGTTCCAACGTCATGTCGCGCTCGGAGAGGCGCGTGCGGAGCTTTGCAAGCTCGATGTCGAGGATCGTCACCACGTCGTCCTTCTCTAGCTTGCGGAACACGACCGTTTCGTCGAAGCGGTTGAGAAGTTCAGGACGGAATGTGCGCTTCGCTTCGTCCATCAGCTTGTCGCGAAGGGTCTCGTATGAGGCGCTGGCGGTTTCCTGCGAGAAGCCGAAGCTCTTGCCTTCCTTTGCGAAGTCGAAGCCGAGGTTGGCGGTTGCTATCACGATCGTGTTGCGGAAATCGACTTGACGGCCCTGGCCGTCGGTGAGGCGTCCGTCGTCGAGCAGTTGGAGCATCATGTTCATCACGTCCGAGGACGCCTTCTCGAACTCGTCGAAAAGTACTACGGAGTAGGGCCTGCGGCGGACGCGCTCGGTGAGCTGCCCACCCTCGTCGTAACCTACGTATCCGGGGGGCGCGCCTACGAGGCGCGAGCTTGTGAACGAGCTCGAGAACTCGGTCATGTCGAGGGCGATTAGCGCCTTTGGATCGCCGTACACCTTTTCTGCGAGCATCTTGGCGAGGAGCGTCTTGCCGACGCCGGTGGGGCCGAGGAAGAGGAAGCTGCCGATCGGACGCTTCGGGTCGCCGAGGTTGGCGCGCGAACGGCGAAGGGCGCGTGCGATTGATTCGATTGCGGTGTGTTGCCCGATTACGGCGGCGTTCAGTTCCTTCTCGATGTTCAACAGTTTGCCTGCGGTGGATTCCGTCATGCGTTCCATGGGAACGCCGCTTATCGAGGCTACGGTTGCGGCAATGTCGTCCGGCGTCACGTCAACGGTCTTTTCGGCGTGTTCCTCGCGCCACTTCTTGACCTTGGCCGCAAGCGCGTCCCGTGCTACAATTTCGGCGTCGCGCCATTTTGCGGCGTCCTCGAACGCGCTTGCCTTCACGGCGGCTTCCTTGCGGGCGTGGATGTCGTCGATCTCCGCCTGGTCCGCCTTGAGGTCTGGCGGACGCACTGCGGTTTTCATGCGAACGCGGGAACCGGTTTCGTCGATGGCGTCTATGGCCTTGTCTGGCAACAGACGCGCCGGGATGTAGCGTGCGGTGAGAGTGACTGCCGCGCGCAACGATTCTTCCGCGAATTTGACGTTGTGGTGTTTCTCGTAGCGGGGAGCTATGCCTTTTAGGATTTCCACCGCCTCGTCGATGGACGGCTCGTTCACGATGATGGACTGGAACCGGCGTTCAAGCGCCGCGTCTTTTTCAATCGACTTGTGGTATTCCTTGAGCGTCGTCGCGCCCACGACCTGGAGTTCGCCGCGGGCGAGCGCGGGTTTGAGGATGTTGGCGGCGTCCATTGCGCCCTCTGCGCCGCCGGCGCCGACGAGCGTGTGGATTTCGTCGAGGAATAGTATGACGTTCTTGACGCGCTTCGCCTCTTCGATGAGCTGCTTGAGGCGCTCCTCGAACTGGCCGCGGTACATCGTGCCGGCGACGACGCGCGACATGTCCAGCGAAATTACGCGCTTCTCGCGCATGCGCTCCGGCACGTCGCCGATGGCGATTGCCTGGGCGAGTCCCTCCACGACTGCCGTCTTGCCCACGCCGGCCTCGCCGATAAGGACCGCATTGTTCTTCGTGCGGCGCGAGAGCACCTGCACGACGCGCACGAGTTCCTGCTTGCGTCCGATTACGGGGTCGAGCTCGCCCTTGCGCGCAAGGGCCGTGAGGTCGCGACCGAAGGTGTTTAGCGCCGGGGTCTTGCCGTTCTTTCCGCCTTTGCCGGAAGAGGCGGAGTCGCCGTCGGCGTCTTCTGATTCCGTTTGTTCTTCGGCGGCTTCGCCGTCGGATTCCTCTGAATCGTCTTCTTCGAATGGGAAGTCGTCTGATGAATCGTCCGACTCTTCGTCCGCCGATGCCTTGATGAACTGCTCTGCGGAGATTTCGTGCCCGAAAAGAATCTGAGCGGCGACGGACTCGCCTTCGCTGAGGATTGCGAGGATTATGTGTTCCGTGCCCACGGCGCTGGACTTCAGCCGTTTGGCCTCGAGCTTGGCGAGCTCGAGGATTTTGCGCGTACGCGCCGTGATTGGGATTTCGCCGCGCATGCGGACGCTCTCGCCGTGCCCGATCATCTGTTCCAGCTGGAGGCGCAGCTCGTCGGGATCGAGTCCCAGTGCGCGGAAACGGCGGCATGCGCCGCAGTTTGGGATTGCGAGAATGGAGCAGAGGATGTGCTCCGTTCCGATGTACGAATGGTTGTAGCGGCGCGCGGCGGCTTCCGCGCCTTCGAGCGCCTGGTTTGCGTCTGGTGTGTAATCTGTGTTCATGAAAGAAGTTCCTTTGCTCTGTCGGTGAGGCGGACGTTTGCGAACTCCGCGTTCACCTTCTCTGCGAAACGCGCGTCGCGGTTGTCGCGGATTCTTTCCTCCTCCGGTGATGACGGCGGATCCGACACCGGTCTTTCAAGATGGCGTCGGAGAGATTTGTCGATGCGTTCGCGCGTGATGCCTTCGATGAAGCCCATGATCGTCGCGAGGCGGATTGGGGAAAGCATGTCGGCGTATTCCGTTGGACTCAGCAGCCGAGCGTGGCGGAGAGTGGCGAGCGCGCGTTCAATGGCGTCGGCGAGGAGGAGCGGGTGTTCCTCCACCAGCACCTTCCGCGCTGCGGTTTCCTGATCGGCAAGGTCGGTGAACACCCGCTGTATGCGCGCAAGCAGGTCCTGTTCCGAGAGTCCGATCGTCGAACCGTTCCAGATGCGGAAAATGTAAGCCGCGTTGGTGACGCCCTCGGCGGTGTAGCCGCTGTAGCGGAAACGGAGCGCAGTGAGCGCGGAGAGGACAGGCGGCAGATCGCCGATGATGTGGAGTCCCTCCAGGTGCATCGTCGCCTGCACGACGAGTCCGGTGCCGCAATGTGACGGATTTGGGGAGAGATATCCGAAGTCAGGATTCCATGCGAACGCATGTTTCGTGGCGAGGGAGCGCTCCTCCGCTTCGACTTGTGCGAACGCCTCTGGAAGTTCGTCGGGATCGTCCCAGTCCGATGATATAAGGAATGCGTCGTTGTCGCCGAACGCTTTCTTCGCCGGATTGCGGCAGAGCATGAGGGAACCGTCCGAAATCACGTCGGTGCGCGAAAGGTTTGGGTATTCGCCGTATGCGCGGCGGCGTCTTGCGAATCTCATGCCTCGTCCTCCGGACCAAGGGCGTCGAGCTTGCGCTGGATTTCCGCCGCCTTTTCGTAGTTCTGCCGCTTGATTGCGACCTTCAGCTCGCGCTTCAGGTATGCGCGCGAGTCTTCGCCGGATGTATTCTGCGGCATCGCGCCGACGTGCCTTGAGCCGTAGTCGCCGTTCAGGATTTCCTTGCGGATTTCGTCAGCAAAGGTTTTCCAGCAGGAAGGGCACCCGAACCGCTCGCACTTGTTGATCGATTCCCATGTCGCGTGGCAGGAGGGACACGTCTTCTTACCGGTCTTTTGTTCGTCGGCCAAGTGCCCGAGACCGTCAACAAGCCCCATCGCCGCCTTGAAGAAGTCCTCGACAAACTGCGGCGGCTTGTCGTTCGGGCCGATTACGGTCACAGGCTTGTCCTTGCCGCGGCCTTTCCCCTTCGGGTGCTTCGCGGCGGCGGCACAAGCCTTGCAGACGTAAAGCTCTTTGTCTTTCCCGTCCTTTTTGACGTGCAGCACAGTCGCGGCATCCGCCTTCTGGCATATTTCACACTTCATCTGGTGGCGATTGCAGAACCCATCGTCCGCGCCATTCGCGAGGCAAGTCACACGGCTTGGCGGAACTCGCGGAAACAACCATGCGCATCTGAAAGGTTCAGCGCCATTAGTATATCATATTTCTGCATGTATGTGTTGACGGTTTGTACCCATTGTGCGGAAGTGGGTGCAACGAGTTTTTTCTGTAAAAAATTCATCTGGCCCCTTGACTTTGCGCGTATTCTTTAGTATACTAAAGAACATGAAAACTGCAACAAGAGAA
>CACZDG010000078.1 GCA_902779865.1 uncultured bacterium | reverse complement strand
TGCGCGACGGCCCGCTCGGCGAGCGGGCCCTACCGGAATGCGGCGCGCTCGGTGATCGCGCCCTACCAAGCGTGACCGCCGAGGAGATCGCGCAGGGGTGGCGGCTTGAGGGTGTTGTAACGAACGACGCGGTTTCGTATGCGATGCCGACGAACGGTGTTGAGTACATGCCGTGGTCGTTGGGTGGCGGGTATGAGGCGCACTTTCCGCTTGATCTCGGCGACTTTGCGTTTCCTTTTGGGACGAATGTTGTGCGCCGTGTTGACGTGGTTTCCGGCGGCATGGTGGAATCGTTGCCGCGTCCGTCGTGTATGTCGATATGTGCGGCGAGGGAGTATGCGTCGATTGTGCCAGGGTTGGGGAGGTTCTGGTGGGCGGATGCGGTCGCGACGGAGCGCGACCCTCCCAATCAGGTGAAATTAATTACGTGGGAGAATGTGTATGCGGGACGTGACCGCACGGGGCAGTACAACGCGCAGATTGAGTTTCACGATGACGGAAACTTTATCACGCGCTCGAACAACGTGGAGCGGGTGTATCGGCGCGTGTTGCCCTACGACCTTGACAATGACGGTTTGCCGAACACGATAGATCCCGCGCCAGAGACGCCGCTCGTTCCGTCTGCGTGGAACCAGTCGGAGGATTGGGCGACTGCTGCGTTTCCGTCCAATGTCGCAGAGATTACCGCTATGGGCGGTTACGCCGCGTGGGTTGCCGCACGTGGTGCCGATCCCGACAGGCGGCTTGTGTCGCTCGGCGTTGCGTTCGATGAAGGGAGCGCGTGGCCTACGATGCTTGACTTGGGAGGCATTCCGGTGATGGCGGATGGTGCGGCTGAGTTGTCATTTGCCATTGACTGCGGCGCGAGGGTGCCGTTCACGCTCACGTCTGGACGGCTTGCGTCCGTGGAGGTGACGGCGACGCTGCCGCCGATGCGTTCTGGCGGGGGCGGCACGACGATTTCACGTGAACTGTTCCCGCTCCTGTATTCCTATCCGTACGAGCGCTCCGTAGGCGACGTGACGGTGCATTTCGACGGCCCGCGCACGGGATGGATCTGTCGTATTGCGGGGGTGGACGTTGTTCCAGACCGATTGTCACATTTCTATCCCGGCGACTCCGTCGAGCTGACGGCGGAAGTGTTTGGCTGCCACTCCAATGCCTACTTTGGTTGTACTTGGCATGGAGGCGCGGGCATCACGTTCTCTAATCCGCATTCGCTAACGACGGACGTGACGTATTCCCCCGACGAGCCGGACAACTGGGCGACGAACGGAATCGTCCTTGTCACGCAGTTTATCGGATATTCGCTTACGAATCACGTGTTTTTCACGGTAGGCTTCTTGGAGGAACCGCCGTTCCAATTCTCGCTTGGATGCCAGGAGGTGTTCTTCCTGAACGACGCAGATTTCCTTGAAGTCGAGTGTCGCTGAAACGGAGTTCCCTCTTGCTGTGACAAACGACTTCGAGCACACGGAAAGTTATACGATCTATGTGTCATGTCCGAACATCGGCACGGGCACGATCACCGCCACGTTTACGCCCGCCGACGGCGGAGCACCGCTGACCGACTCCGTTACGTTCCGTTGCATCGAGCCTCTGCGGAAGCTTGTGACTACGGAAAAGAAAGATGGTCGCTACGTCAATCCGTCACGTCTCGTGATGGGCACGAACGCCGTCTTGAAGGTGGGTGCAAACGGCCCGTTCTCGCCATCGGAGGTGAGTTGGCATGTAGTATCGGGTCCCGGCAATGTCTTCCCCACCAACGGCTGGGAGACAACCGTCACGCCGACGGGGATCGGAACCGTAACCGTAGAGGCCCGTTTCAACGACGACGAGATACAACCGCAGTTTGTGCTGCCAGTAGTCCAGCCCCGCACAATTCCTGTTAGGGCGTTTGTGGTTGAACCGCCAGTTCATCTTATAGAAAAAGCATGGGATGATCACGACATTGTATCTCACATTGACAAGGCCAACGAGATTTTCAGTCAAATAGGTGTCCAGTTCCGGCTTGATGGCATTCTGCATAACGTAGGGGCTTCTTCCAACGATTGGGATCTATGCATATACGAGGATCAGAACTATGGCACCAAATGGGGAGAAATTCTGATTGAGGAACATACCGAACAGTTCGATCAGTTGGTCAACGTTTACACAAACAGGGATTGCATCAAGATATTTTATGTCGGAACCCTCAGGCAATCTTCTAAAATTCAATATGACGGAATCTTTGCCGAATGGAAGGCAGAGGGGGTTTTAATGCCCAAAGGGATGTTGGAGGAATCTCTTGCGCATGAGCTAGGGCATGCACTAAGGCTATCGGACATATACTTGAACAATTGGTGCGGGGCATTGGAGCAACCGACTCGTCGGGTCGAGCTTGCAGAGCAGGGATTTCCTCTTGAGAAACGGTTCTTTGGTGACTTGGATCATGACTGGGGACAGGAAACAGGACGTGGGTTCTATGAGTTGAACGACACGCTGGGCGCTACACTAAAGAAATTCCTGATGTTCGGCGTATATCTGGATTTGGACAATGTCGGATGCGACATCCCGTCAGATACGGTACATGGGATTCCTGCAGGTGCGACGACTCAGGGGGACGCACGACTGATAACAATTGGTGCCCGAGAGACCGAACGACATACAAACGAGGTGTATTCACGATGAAAGCAAAACTTAAAAAGAAGTTGGCGTTCCTAATGTTGCTGGGAGGTGTTGGGCATGTGATGGCCCATACTGCCTCCGAATCCAACGAGGTCGCCCGCACGATGTTGGAAGTTGCCACCATCTATAACGGATATCACGGATGTAAGACCGGCGATGTCCTGATAAATTACAGTCTCCCACAGGTGTTCTTCGGGCAAATAGACACGGGCGAAGGTTGGACTTATGAGGGACGTCAGGCCGCATTTGAACAGTATCTTAATGAACTCGCCTTGATAGACTATTCAAACTCAACTAATAAGGCACAATTCTGGGGATATTTGGCGGTGTCTCAATGCCAGTGCATGGGCTATACAAATGCAGTCCCTTCTCTGCGGGTTCTCGCACTGAACACGACTTGTCCAAGTAGGATTCGGTTGCGTGCAATAGAAGCAGTAATCGGAATGTCTGAGATTTCTTCAGGAACATTTGATTTCGCATCTTCCATTATAACTAACACCACTTCATATTCGCTTCAAGAAAGAGGTGTGGCTTGCGGTTTGTTCGCACAAAAAATATTGACTTCTGGAACTTTAGTTGACGAGCAACTGGTGGTTTGTAATCAAAGCGTTAACTTCTTTTATGCTAGACGGTTAGCCGACGTGGCAGGTGTGCCAATCCTTGACCGTTTGTTCATGCAAAAAATCAATGGGTATGAAACAAGTTCCAATAGATTGGAAGTTGCGTTCCATGTATTGTCATCCCCGGAAAGTAACTATCTCGTTAAACGTCATTTCACATCCGTCACCAACCAACTTCTCTCATCCGGGCAGCCGCTGCCGTGGATCAACGTTGGCGGGGGTGGTAATTGACATTGAAGGAGGATTTGCCATGACTTTAACAACTGCCTTTCTTGCTGCCACGCTTTTCGTGCCGTCGATGCCGTCTTCGGAGTATGACGACTGCGAGGTTGTGACCAACTGCGTGTTTGACGCGTCGCGAGGTGATGCGAAGATGTTTGCCGTGCTGATTCTAAGGACGCAAGCCGTCCACGATGCGGCGAGGGTGTGCTCCACTAACTCCGGCCACCGGTTCTTCAAGGTGAAGGTGGAGTTGCCGTAGGGGATTTGCTGCGCAACCAGTCGCAATTTACGCCCTTAAACACCCGTATGATATTTCATGTCGTTATCATGCCGTGTTTTTGATATACTATTGCGGCCATGCAAGAATTTCTAGACGTAACAGCATTAGCCGTCCTTCAGGGGGTGGCGGAGTTTCTGCCGATTTCATCGAGCGGACATCTCGTTATTGGCCAGCACCTACTTGGCATGAACGCGCCGGGTATGAGGCTGGAGATTTTTCTGCACGTGGGCACGCTTGCGTCCATATTCGCGTTCTATCGCCGGCCGATTGCGGAAATCATAGCGGGGTTGTTCTCTCATGAATCGGAGCGACGGCTTGCGGCGTGGGGGTACGCCGCTAAGATCATCGTTTCGGCGTTGCCCGCCGTGGTCGTTTACTTCACGTTCAAGAAGACGGTCGATGACATGTTCGAGAACGTGCGCATGGTGGGGGCGCTTCTTATGTTCACGGGTGCGGTGCTGGCCGGTACGCGGTTTCTGCCCCGCGGCAAGAATACAGTGGGTTTTCTCCGTGCCTTTCTGATGGGGTGTGGTCAGGCGATCGCGATTCTGCCTGGCGTATCACGCAGCGGCATGACCCTTGCTGCGGCGCGAGCTGGGCGTGTATCTCCCGAGGCGGCTGCGGAGTTTTCGTTCCTCATGAGTGCGCCGCTCATCGCAGGGGACGCCCTGCTCCACATCAAGGAGGCGTTTTCGTCAACGTCGGCCGAAATCGCCATCGGTCCGTCGTGGGGCGCTATCGCGTGGGGTGTAGTGGTGTCCGCCGTGGTGGGCTACTTCTCGCTTGCGATTCTTCTCCGCGCGCTTCGCGGAAAGTGGTTTTGGCTGTTCGGTCCGTACTGCTTTACGGCCGGGTTGCTTGTAGTGTGTTTGTGCAAATAATGGAAAACAAAATGAAAAAGACAATCCTCCCCGTTACCTTCCTCTGCGCCGCAGTCGTATGCGCTGCAGAAATACCTGACATGCCTGCCGCGTACCGCGCCGATCCGGCGGCGGTCGCCGCCGCTGCGTCCAAGGCCACGACCGCGCTCTTCCCAGACGCCGACCGTGTGGTGGTGGACGACCGCATCCACGTTGCCTACGAGCCGGATGGCACGCAGGTCTCGTGGGACGACGAATGGATCAAGGTGCTCACGGAGAAGGGTCGGCGTTCGACGGTGGCATTCTCGCTTGATTTCTCGGAACGCTACGGCGACGCGAAGATATTCCTCGTCGAGATCGTCGGCGTGGACGGCAAGGTGCGCAAGGTGGACTTCGAGCAGACGCTCAAGGTCGCCACCGACAACTCCTCCCTCAGCGCGAACATCGTGGATCCGCTTGACAAGACGATGTCATGCGCGGTTCCCGGTCTTGCCGTGGGTGAAATCCGCCACGTCCGCTACGCACGCCGCACGAAGAAGGCGCGCATGACGGGCACGTGGGCGGACATGCAGCTTTTCGAGCTCACGTCGCCGATCGTCTCCACCGTTTATACGGTGGACCAGCCCGACGCCAACCCGGTGCGCCACGCCACCGTGCGCCATCCGTTCGGTAAAACCGTGGTGCGCGCGAAGGACCGTCCTCTCGGCAACGGCCGTACGCTCCTGCGGTGGGACGTGCGCGACGTGCCGCAGGCGTTCCCGGAGCCGGATATGCCGCCGCTTGCCACGTGCGTTCAGGCGCTTAGGATATCCACGGCCCAGGACTGGGAGACCGTGTCGCGCTGGTACTGGGGCATCAGCCTGCCGCATCTCGTCACCTCCACTCCGGCGGTGACGAACGAGGTGAAGCGCATCGTGAAGGACAGCTCCACGACCGAGGCGAAGATGCGCGCGCTCTTCAAGTTCGTGTCGCAGGAAGTGCGCTATATGGGCATCACGATGGAGGACGGCGCTCCGGGCTACGAGCCTCACGACGTACACATCACGTTCGAGAACCGCTACGGCGTGTGCCGCGACAAGGCCGCGCTTCTCGTGCAGATGCTGCGCATCGCAGGGTTCAACGCCTACCCCGTGCTGATCCACGCCGGCGCGAAAATGGACGCCTCCGTGCCCTGGCCGTTCTTCAACCACGCAATCGTGGCGGTGGACGAAGGCAACAGGAAGTACCGTCTCATGGATCCGACGGACGAATCGACGCACGACCTCCTTCCGTCGTATCTCTCGAACCGTTCGTATCTCGTCGCCCGTCCTGATGGCGAGACGCTTCTTACGTCGCCGGTTCCGTCTGCGGAGAAGAACTCGCTGAAGATCGCCTCCGAAGGTTCGCTCGAAGCGGATGGGGCGCTGCTTCTCACGACGTCGTTCGACTTCGGCGGCGTCAACGACACCGTCTTCCGCCATTCGTTCCTCAGGCGCACTCCGCAGGAGCGCCGCAGAATGTTCGAGGGTTATCTGCGTGCCGTTGCGCCAGGTGCGGAGCTGCTTTCGGTTGAAGTCAGTCCAGAAGACCTGCGCGACACCGAGACGCGCCTGACGGCCAAGACGGTCGCCCGCTTCCCGGAGGCGGTGCTGAGCGGGAAGACGCGCAGCACGCTGTCGATTCCGTTCGTCACGCGCCGACTCAACCTCGCGAACATGCTTTTGGATGGCTCGACGTCGCTTGAAAAGCGTCGTTTCCCGCTGCAAATCTTTTCCACGGCGGGCGTGGAGGAGACGGTCCGGGTGTCGCTCGGCGAATCAGTGGGAGCGCCCGTTTCGCTGCCCGGCGCGTGTTCGATTGGCAAGGACGGCTACCTGTTCACCCGCGAATGCACGGTGAAGGACGGCGTGTTGCGCGCCTCCCGCAAGATGTACGTGAAGGACGTTACCTTCGAGGTGCCCGCGTACAACGCGCTTCGCCGCGATCGTCAGGAGACGGAGACTGTCGAGCGCGAGAACCCCGTGTTCGCGTCGCTCGAGAGCGAGAACGCCAACCTCCGCTGGATCGAGGACCGTACCGTGACGCACTTCACATCTCCAACGAGCTGGGTTTCCACGAACACATTCGTCAAGGAGGTCCTGACCTACAAGGGCAAGAAGGGCGCTGCGGAGATGATCTACAACTACAGTCCTTCAACTCGTCGCGTGGAGGTGATCGAGGCAAGCGTCTCGAACCGCAACGGGGTCGTGCGCAAGCTCACGCCGAAGGAAGTGAACCTCATGGATGCGGACTGGGTCGCTTCCGCCTCGCGCTATCCGGCGTCGAAGAAGCTCGTGGTGAACCTTCCGGGCGTCGAGGTGGGCAGCGTGATCCGCGCAACGGTGGTGAGGACGGTCACGAACGCGCCCGTCCCCTACACGGGCCTCTTCACCCTTGACGCATCCGACCCAGATGAATTCGACGAGGTCGAGCTGCACGTCCCGGAGGGAATGCGCTTCCGCATCAAGCAGAAGGATATTGAAGACAGCGGCACGAACGGCGTACACCGCTGGACGCGCAAGAGCCCGCCGCGTGTCCCGAACGAGCCGTCCCAGCCGCCGGCATCGTACTGGCGTCCTTACGTGAGCGTATCCGCAGCCGACTGGCAAGAGACGGGGCGGGCGCTCGTGGACGCCCTTGCCCGCGCCCGCGGCGAGGGCAGCGACGCGGTGCGCGAGGTCGCGCGCCAGGCCGTCAAGGACTGCCGTACGCCGCAGGAGAAGATCAAGGCCATCCGTTTGCTCATGCGTCGTCTGCGTACTGCTGGCCCTGGACTCTTCGAGCTTCCTTTCGACATCGCGTTCTCGGCACCCGACCGCGCCCTTGCGGACGGCTACGCTTCGACCGGCGACCGCATGAACGTGCTGTTCACGATGCTTGAGGCGGCTGGGTTTGACCCGTCCTTCGTGATGGCGGCGAATGACGTGCATGGTTTCAAGGGCACGGCTACCTCGCGTCGGAATGTCCCGAAGCCGGAGAGTTTCGGTACGCTCCTCGTGCGCGTCGAGGCAGAAGGGCGCACGTTCTGGATCGGGACCGAAAACGAATACACGCCGGCGGAGACGTCGTCCCGTGCATATTGCTCGTACTACGATCCGATGGCGGATGAGTTCGGGACGATTACGACGCCGAAGACCGTTGCGCCGCCTTCGTCCTGGTGGGCCCCGTGGACCTGGTTCGCGTCCGCACCGCCCGCACCGACCAATTTCACGTGGAGCACATCTACGAAATACACGTGCAAGATGTCCGTGCGCGAGAACGGCGCGGTGGACTTCGACGTGGAGAATCTCTCGTGGGGCGCGGGCGTTGGCGATTTCCGCAAGGGCTTTGCGGAAATACTGCCCGAGATGCGCAGCCGCTTATACCAGAAGCTTCTCTCAAAGCTTTCGCAGAACGCCACTGCAACGCGTGAACTTGAGACTGATATCGAATCGTATCCCGCGAAAATGACGTTCTCCGCCTACGCGCCCGAATACGCGGTGGCGAAGGGCGACAGTCTGACGCTGCGCATCCCCGACTTCGACGACGAGCTTTTCTCGCTTGGCGGCCCCGTGCGCAAGTCGCCGATTGCGGTGAACGGCAAATCGTGGTCCGCCGACAGATACGAGATCACCTTCCCCAAGGGCTATACGAAGGTGGAGCACTTGCCCTCAGAACTGAAGCTCTGCAACCCGCTCGATCCGAAGGACGTGTGGCTCACGCACAAGGCCTCGTCGAAGGTGCGGGATGGTCGCCTTGTAGTGACCGTGGAGCGCGAGACGTTCCGTACAAAGGCGGTGATGCTCACGGCGGACTACTATCCGTTCCTCCGCGACTGGAACCGCCGCGCAGCGTCCGCCGACGCGCGCACCGTCTCCGTGCGCAAGGCAAAATGATTGCCCCGTTGCGCTTTAACCGTATGGGAAATTGTGGTATAATCTATCCGCTTATGAGATACAAAGTAAAAGACATCAAGTTGGCCGATCTCGGCCGCAGAATGATCACGCTCGAAGAGCACGAGATGCCTGGGTTAATGTCCGTGCGCTCGAAGTACGGTCCCAAGAAGCCGCTTGCCGGGGCGCGGATCATGGGGTCCCTGCACATGACGGTGGAGACGGCGATCCTGATCGAGACGCTGCGGGAGCTTGGCGCGGACGTTCGTTGGGCGAGCTGCAACATCTTCTCCACGAACGACGCGGCGGCGGCGGCGATAGCCAAGTCTGGCGTTCCCGTGTTCGCGTGGAAGGGTGAGACGCTTGATGAATACTGGTGGTGTACGAAGGAGGCGATGACGTGGCCGGACGGCAAGGGACCGGACCTCATAGTGGATGACGGCGGCGACGCGACGCTGCTGCTGCATCTCGGCGTGGCGGCGGAGTCCGATCCGTCCGTGATCTCCAAGCCTGAGTCCGCCGAGCAAAAGGCGCTTTTCGCCACAATCGCCGCGACGTTGAAGAAGAAGCCGCACTGGTTCAGCGAGGCGGCGGCGCGAGTGAAGGGCGTTTCGGAGGAGACGACGACTGGCGTTCACCGTCTCTACCAGCTTGAAAAGGAGGGTAAGCTCCTGTTCCCGGCGGTGAACGTGAACGACAGCGTGACGAAGAGCAAGTTCGACAACATCTATGGCTGCCGCGAGTCGCTTGTGGACGGCATCAAGCGCGCGATGGACGTTATGCTCGCGGGCAAGAACGCGTTCGTGTGCGGCTACGGCGACGTGGGCAAGGGCTGCGCGGAGAGCCTGCGCGAGAACCACTGCCGCGTGCGCGTTTCCGAGGCGGACCCGATATGCGCCCTCCAGGCGTGCATGGCGGGCTTCCAGGTGGGCACGGTGGAGGACTCCCTCAACTGGGCGAACCTGTATGTGACGTGTACGGGCAACCTCGACGTGATCACCGCCGAGCACATGGCGAAGATGCGCGACCAGACGATCGTGTGCAACATCGGCCACTTCGACGACGAGATACAGGTGGCGAGGCTGATGTCGTGGCCGGGCGTGAAGCGCACCACGATCAAGCCGCAGGTGGACATGTTCACGTATCCCGACGGACACTCGATCTACCTTCTGGCAGAGGGACGCCTCGTGAACCTCGGCTGCGCCACGGGACATCCAGCGTTCGTGATGTCCAACAGCTTCACTAACCAGAGCCTCGCGCAGATGAAGCTCTGGCGCGAGCGCGCCACGGCGAAGCCGCACGTGGAGCGTCTTCCGAAGGAGCTTGACGAGGAGGTCGCGCGCCTGCACCTTGCGGCGTGCGGCGCGAAGCTCACGAAGCTTACGAAACGTCAGGCCGAATACATCGGTGTGGACGTGAAGGGCCCGTACAAGCCCGATCACTACCGCTACTAACAAAACAACAAACGGTGCAATACAAGCCATGGATGCATTCTTCCGATCAGTTCCAGTCCTTTTGATTTTCCCGACAATCGCCGCAATGGCATGGATACGCGGCGGTGTGTTCGGCGACATGATGGTGCCGACCATACCATGGCTTCTCGCCCTTGTGTTCGAGGTGATGCTGTGCTTCCCGCAGCGTCACATGGGCGAGGACGCGGTGCAGGCGCGCAAGCGGTGCTGGCGCCACGTGGGGCGCGATCCCGCGTTCTTCCTCTCGCTCGTGTTCATCGTCCTGGTGCTGGGCATGGCGTTCCTGAACAAGGGACTCTGCCCTACGTGCGATTACGGCCAGATACTGAACAGCCTCACGCCGTCCGAAATGAGCCAGATGCCGGACATCTTGCGGGACAAGGCACCGAACCCGCCGATTCCGTTCGCGCCGTTCTGCATGAACTTGAAGCAGCACTTCGACGTTTTCATGTGGTTCTTCCCGGCCCTCGTCGCGATGCTCGCGGCGCGTCATGCGCTTTTGGGTCGCGGCAAGCGGCTCCTCGTGGAGATGCTTGTGTGGAATGCGGCCGTACTTGCCGTGTTTGGATTCATTGAGAGGTCCACCGGGGCGAAGTTCGTGATGATATGGGACCAGGCGGAGTACGATGCCTTCCTCGTGTCGCTTCGCGCGAGCACCGGTATTTCCCACGCAAAGGCCGATCCAAACTTCTTCGCCACGTTCGGCTATTCGAACATGGCCGGAAGCTACTTCATGCTGGCATTCGCGCTTTCGATAGGAGTGTGGATGACGCACGTCAGGGATGTGGAATCAGAACCGCAGCACGACTCGAAAATCCAGGTTACGCGTCAGCGTCAGCTCCTGCGCTTCATCCGCGCCCACTACGCGCTCGTGGCCGTAGTGCTCAATTTCCTCGCTGTCATGTTCACGTTCTGCCGTGCGGCCATATCCATGTCGATTGTAATCGCCGTTCTTGCGTTCATCTACTACATCTGCCAGATGTTGTTTGCGCACAGGGACCGTGCTCGCCAGTTGAAGCGCGCCGCAATCAACATCGGCGGCGCGGTGATCCTGCTGGTCATCGGCGTGATTTTCTCCCCTGACGACAAGTCCGTGGCCGTGAAGGGCGCATCGGCGGTCGCCAAAGAGCTTGGCACCATAACGACAGTCGGCATGCTCGATCGTGTGACAGGGAAGACAGAAGCCCACTCTCGTGTGTCTGTGGAGCTGTTCAAGGAGTATCCGCTCTTCGGCTGCGGCGGCTGGGGCTATAGGCACCTGGCACTCAACCGCCTTGAGCCCATGGAGCTAAATAAGATGGGAATCGGCTCTGCAAACGTCCACAACGACTACCTGCAGTTCCTCTGCGAACATGGAGCAATCGGGTTCGGTTGCCTGGTGGGAATCTTCATTTGCCTCATCGTGCCGCTGTTCCGCGACTGGGGACGTTTGCACCGGGCATCGCGCTTCCTTTCGCTTGAAAGCGCTCCTTCCAGCCCACGTGCAATCTACTGCTGTCCGCCTGGAACACTGTGGACGCTCATCGGCTGTTTCGCCGTGGCATTCCATGCGGTTGCGGACGCGCCCCTTCGTTCGGGTGCGGTGTTGGGGCTCTTTTTCACGGCACTGGCCTGTGCAGACGGCTACATGCCCTCCAATCTGGAGAATCGCAAATGAACCGAAGATCCTTCTTCGCGGCGCTCGTGAATCCGCAACCAGCCCCGGACGCGCCCGCGATGACCATGAGAACCGGCGCGCACGGCGAACGGGTGAGCCTGCTCGGATACGGCGCGATGCGTTACCCCACCGTTGACGGTAGCCACGCCAACAACTTTCGCGGCGGCTCAAACGCCCCCATCGACCTGGCCCTCGTGCAGCGTCAGATCGACTACTGCATCGAACACGGCGTGAACTACTTCGACACCTCCCCGGCCTATTGTCGAGGCGAGAGCGAGAAGGTGCTGGGTGACGCTCTCGCCAAACACCCGCGCGACAAGTGGTTCGTTGCCACGAAGCTTTCCAACTTCAACCCCAAGGTGTGGTCGCACGAGGCGTCGAAGAAAATGTACGAGACGTCCCTGCGTCTCTTGCACACCGACCACATCGACTTCTACCTGCTCCATTCGATCGGAGGCGGCGGCAAGGATTCCATGAAGGTGTTCAACGGACGCTTCATCGACAACGGTATGCTCGACTTCCTTCTCAAGGAACGCGAAGCCGGACGCATCCGCAACCTTGGTTTCTCCTTCCACGGCGACGAGAAGGTGTTCCGTCACGCCCTCGCCATGCATGACAAGGTCCACTGGGACTTCATCCAAATCCAGCTCAACTGGGTGGACTGGCACCACGCCAAGGAGGTCAACCCCCGCAACGTCAACGCCGAGACGCTCTACAAGCTCCTCGACGAACGTGGCATCCCCGCCGTGATCATGGAGCCGCTTCTGGGCGGACGCCTCGCGAAGGTGAACGAGCGAGTCATGCGCAAGCTCGTCCCGCTCGATCCCGCCGCCACGCCCGCGCAGTGGTCATTCCGATTCGCGGGCACGTTCCCGCGCGTCCTGACTGTCCTGAGCGGCATGACGTACCTTGAGCACGTCGTTGACAACGTAAAGACGTATTCCCCGCTCAAGCCGCTGGGCGAACGCGAGTTCGCCGCGCTCGAACGCGCCGCCGCCGCATTCCTCTCGGATGATTCGATCCCCTGCACCGCGTGCAACTACTGCATGCCGTGTCCATACGGCATCGACATCCCCGGAATATTCGGCTACTGGGAGACGGCCCTTGCGGACGACGCTCTTCCCGACGATCCCACCGACCCGTCGTATGCGGAGAAGCGCAGACGCTTCCTGTTGGGCTACGAACAGTTCCTAGAACGGCTCCGCCGCGCCGAGCGCTGCACCGGGTGCGGACGCTGCAAGCCGCATTGTCCGCAGGCTATCGACATTCCCGCGATGCTGCGCAAGGTGGATCGCTTCATCGAAAAACTGAGGAGGAACGGCCGTGCGTAAGATGGTGATCATTCGCTCCGTCCGCGTGTTTCTGGCAACGTGCTTTCTGCTGGCGTTCACGGTGATGTTCCTTGACTTCACCGGCACGACGGCTGGATGGTTTTCGTGGCTACGCGAACTTCAGTTCATGCCCGCTGTCCTCGCAGGCTCCGCGTTCGCCCTCGCGTTTCTTCTGGTGCTGACGCTCATTGCTGGACGCGTTTACTGCTCGGTGATGTGTCCGCTTGGCGTGTTCCAGGACTTCGTGCGCCTCGTCACGTTAGGACGCCGCCGCGACTTGAAGTCTCATGCGACGCCGTGCGGCGGCGCGGCGGCCGCAGTGCAGGGCTGGACGCGCATTGGCTTCCTGTTTACGTTCGCCGGCGGTGGACTGCTCGGACTACATTTCGCGTGGCTCGACCCATACGCGATCTACGGACGCTTCGTTTCGTTCTGCCTCACTCCTCTTTTGAAGGCCTCGCCCTTTGCCCAGTCGATTACAAATTGGGCCGACGCGCACGGTACCTCATTCACGCACGCCGTGGAAGTGGTGTTCCCGGCAATGGGTTTCGTGATTGCGGCTGCCGGCGTGGTTGCGTTCATCGCGGCGCTCGCCGCGTGGCGCGGGCGCACGTGGTGCAACACTGTGTGTCCGGTGGGGACGCTGCTCGGCGCGATCTCGAAGTTCGCCTGGCTGCGTCCGCGCATCGACGAAAAGGATTGCATCAGCTGTCGCCTCTGCGAGCGTACGTGCCGTGCGCACTGCATCCACATCGACGTTAAGGCTATTGACCATACCAAGTGCGTGAGCTGTTTCGACTGCTCCGCAGTTTGCCCGAAGGGAGCCATAAAATGGAAACGGTAACGAGGCGCGGTTTCATCGCGTCTGCGGGCGCCGGCGCCGCCGTGTGCGCGGCAGCTGGCGCGGAAAAAGAGGATGACAAGCTTACGGACGGCGGCATAGCCGACGTTACCCCGCCTGGCGTTCCCGAACGGCAGCTGCACGTGGTTCCGCCCGGTGCCGGCGGACACCGCAACTTTTCGACGCGCTGCGTCGGATGCCAGCTTTGCGTGAACGCCTGCCCGAACAACGTGCTGCGTCCGTCGAAGGACCCGCGTCGCGTGTTCCAGCCAGAGATGGGCTTCGAGAACGGCTACTGCCGGCCTGAATGCACGAAGTGCGGCGAGGTGTGTCCGGCGGGCGCGATCCGCCGCATAACGCCGGAAGAGAAGAAGACGATCCACGTGGGCCATGCGGTGTGGCACTCCGAGCTGTGCATCGCATACACGGAAGGCGTTGACTGCTCCGCGTGTGCGGAGCATTGTCCGGCGAAAGCGATAGTGCGCGTGCCGATGAACGAGAAGGACAAGAACTCGCCGAAGGTGCCGGTCGTGGACTCGATGCTGTGCATCGGCTGCGGCGCGTGCGAAAACCTTTGTCCGGCGCGCCCGATGCCAGCCATGACCGTGGAAGGGCTTGAGTGCCACCGCGAGGTGCGTCCGATGTCCGGATTGAAGAAATGAGCGTTTGAGAATGCGCATAATAGACTGTGAATATTTTGTGGTGGGGTCGGGCATGAGCGGACTCATGAGCGCTCTCCACCTCGCGTCCGCCGGACGCACTGTGCTCGTGACCAAGCAGCGCCTTGAGGACTGCAACACCAATTTCGCCCAAGGCGGCATTTGCTGCGTGGCGGATCCGGCCGATTCGTTCGAGGAACATGTGCGCGATACGCAGATCGCCGGCGCCGGGCTGTGCGACGAGGCCGTGGTGCGCAGGATCGTGTCCGAGGCCCCTGCTGGAATACGCGACCTCATCGACTGCGGCGTGAGGTTCGCGAAGAAGGAGGACGGCTCCTGGGACCTTGGCCGCGAAGGCGGACACTCCATGCGCCGCATCTTCCACGCGGGCGACATCACGGGACAGAAGTGCGAGGCCGCGATGGTGCGCACGGTGAAGCGTCATCCCGAAATAGACGTACACGAGAACACCATCGTCATCGACCTCATCACCACGAAACGCCTCGGCTTGAAGGGCGCGAACCGTTGCATCGGCGCGTACGTGATGGACCGCACCACCGACGAAATCTACGCCATCCGCGCTCCTAACACGATCCTCGCCACGGGAGGCTGCGGCAAGGTGTACCTCTACACGTGCAACCCCGACGTCGCCACCGGCGACGGCATCGCGCTTGCGTGGCGCGCCGGCGCGAAGATCGAGAACATGGAGTTCATCCAGTTCCACCCCACATGCCTCTACCACCCGAAGGCGAAACGCTTCCTCATCAGCGAGGCGGTGCGCGGCGAGGGCGCGGTTCTCGTGGACAAGCGCGGCAACCCGTTCATGCAGAACTACGACGCGCGCGGATCCCTCGCGCCGCGCGATATCGTCGCGCGCGCGATCGACAGCGAGATGAAGCGCACGGGCGATCCCTACTGCTGCCTCGACATACGCAGGAAGGGACGCGCCTTCCTCGAAAAGCGATTCCCCAACATCTTCGGCAAGTGCCTCGAATTCGGAATCGACATGTCGAAGGACCTGATTCCGATCGTTCCCGCCGCGCACTACTGCTGCGGCGGGGTGCAGGCGACGGTGGACGGACGCACCTCTGTGGCGGGCCTTTCGGCAGTTGGCGAGACCGCATGCACCGGACTTCACGGCGCAAACCGCCTTGCATCCAACTCGCTCATGGAGGCGCTCGTCACCGCGCGCCTCACAGCGCGTCGGCTCGTGGCGCATCCTGAAAAGGACGTGAAGGGCATCGCGATTCCAGCGTGGCGCATCGGTCGCGCCGTTGCGCCGGACGAGGCGGTGCTCGTATCGCACATGTGGGACGAAATCCGCCGTCTGATGTGGGACTACGTCGGCATCGTGCGCACGAACAAGCGCCTCGCACGCGCACGCCACCGCATACAGACCCTGCGCAAGGAAATCCGCGAATACTATTTCGACTACCTAGTGACGCCAGACACGCTCGAATTGCGTAACCTGGCCGTGTGCGCCGAGCTGATAATTCGAAGCGCACAGAAAAGACACGAATCTCGCGGACTCCACTACACGCTCGACTATCCGCTGAAGGCGAAGCGTCTTCACTCCACGGTGCTTCCCGGTTACCCCGTGAAACCGGCTTTGGAGCATCCAACTCATTAAAAGGAAGATATTGAAATGAACAGAAGAGAGTTCCTTTTCGGTGCGGTGGCGAGCGGCACAGCCGCAGCCATGGCGAAGAACGGCGACAAGCCTGTGAAGAAATCTGCGAAGAAGAATCCTGAAAAGCAGCCGCCTGTGAAGCCTTCGGGCAAGCTCATCGTTTCCGCTCCAGTTCTCCAGAACGCTGCCGCCACTTCCATCGGCGTAGTTTTCGCCGTCTCTTCGGACGCGAGCGGCTGGGTGGAATACTCCAAGTCTCCTGACATGGCTGGTGCCGTTCGCGCGTACTCCGGCGGACACGGCCTCATGGATGTGAACGACAAAGTCGCGCAGATTCGCATCAGGGGACTCGAACCCGCCACGAAGTATTACTACCACATCGGCGCGGACTGGATTCACTACGGCGGTGGTTACGACATGCACAACCTCGGATCGGAGGTTGATCCCAAGGTTCACTCCTTCACTACGCTTGGAGAGTCCGCCAGTGGTTCGTTCTGCGTAATCAACGACACGCACGACCGCAAGCCGATCCTCGACATGGTGCTTACGAAGCTTGAGGAGATAAAGCCGTCCGTGGTCGTTTGGAACGGCGACGCGTCTAACACCTCCGAGACGATTGAGACTGCGCTCGGCATCTTCGTGCATACGCATGAGAAGCACCCCGAATACGCGTCCGACACGCCGTTCATGTTCATCAACGGCAACCACGATTTCCGGGGACGCTTCAACCGCAGCCTCGACACGCTGATGATGTTCCGCGAGCCTACGGAGCGCAAGCCCGAATACGCGGAACTCGGGCGCAACTTCGTGCAGCGCCTTGGCGACATTGCGCTTATCGGCCTCGACACGGGCGAGGATAAGCTCGACACAAACAAGAAATTCGCCGGCATATTCCGCATGAAGGAGTACCGCGAACTTCAGACTCGCTGGCTTGCGGAGGCTATCGAGACGCCTGCCGTGAAGACCGCGAAGTTCAAAGTGGCGTTCTGCCATATTCCGCTTGAGGATCCTCGACCTAATTCCAACCCCGGCGACATCGCTCCCGACGACACGTCGCCCGAGTACTCCAACAACTGGGCGGCGTGGCAGCGCACGTGCGCCGGGTTGTGGGGACCGCTCTTCGAGAAGGCCGGCGTGCAGCTTCTGATCTGCGCGCACCAACATTGCGTGCGATATTCCGCACCGGCGCCGGGACGCTCCTGGGCGCAGCTCGTTGGTGGCGGTTGCGACTTCGTTCAGGGCAAGCCCTGGTACTATCCCTCCGTGATTCAAGGCAGGGTTGTGGACGGAAAGCTCGTCGTCACCGTACACGACGCCGCCCGCAACTGCGTCACGATGGAGAAATCATTCCCCAGCGTCTAGCGTTTAACCTAATTCGCAATACGCACCTGTCATAATAAACTTTGCGATCCTTGCGTTCATTGTGGCTAAAAAAACTACGCCCCAACTGCCTACCCCTACCCTAGCAACCGCCTACCCCCACCCTAACAACTACCTACCCCTACCATAGCAACAACCTACCCCCACCCTAGACACATCTTAGGTTAGGGGGTGCTTTGAGTGAGGGTACGGCGTAGATGCCAAATCACCATGTTATAAGTGATAAAAGCGGTATCGGCAAGAAATCCTGAATATTCACTTATAGAGGTAGTTGTATAGAGGTAGTTGCAAAACCTTACGTACACATGTACGGGCGAAAACGTCTTTTTCTGGGACCGTTTGGTACGTCACCCGTATTTGCGATGTGGCAAAACTGGTCAGACCGATTTTGCCACAACTCCCGTCGGGAAATGTGGTAAACTAATGGGGTCTGGCGATGAACCAAGAAATGATAGAGGCGCTTTTGAACTGGCTGATGTGGATCAGTCTGGACGCATTGCTGTTGATTGCAGCAGCATGCGCCTATGTTGGATTGCGCCGCTTGGGTAAAACACTTTGCGTGAGGTTGAGTCCAGCCGCCATCGGCGTGTTCGCGGTTGCGGCGATAGTAGCCACAGGCGAGGCGCAGAAGCGGCTGTTGCGCGGCGGCGCGCTCGGTGATCGCGCCCTGGTATTGGAAGCGTCAAGGCCGTCCTGTTGTTTACATGGAGTATCGCAACGACACGGTCGACCGCGATTTCTTCTTCTCTTCCGAGTACGACTGGGG
>CACZDG010000077.1 GCA_902779865.1 uncultured bacterium | reverse complement strand
CGATTTTGTATTAGCATTATCTGCTTCGCCTGCGGGAGCAACCGCGCTGGTCGCGACCACGCGGTTTCGATGAAACCGCCGCAAGGTGGGGCGAGCCCTGCGGGCGAGCCGCGCCCCCTACGGCAACTCCACCACCACCTTGAAGAACCGCATCGCCGCCTTCTCCGCCGCCGTCGCCCCTTCAACCGCTTTCCATTCGCCATCCAGCGTCTCCGCCCCCTTCAGCACGGCCTGTATCTCCATGCCAGTCCAACGGTTCACCTTAGGCTCCCACTCCACCAGGTCATTCTTGTTTCTAATAGACATTGAAATTGAGAAAGTGGCGGCTTGTCGTACCGCCGGGCGAATCCCAGACCGCTACGAGGCACAATCATAGGCGGCAATGAACATTCCGCCCCAAGCCCACCTCATCGGCCACGTCGCCACGGAGACGGGAGAACTACGCGTCTCTTTTACCATTAGGGCTTGGCGCTACAAAATCTTCTATCTGCCTTTCGTTGCTCATTACAGAATTCTTTTCCCAAGATGAATCGCAATCGTGACGGGCCAGAAGCCATCCGGCACGTTGAACGGGTCGCATTCGTTGTCGTCGGCGTCAAGAAGTACGACCTTCTCAACCTCCCACCTCATCTGCGGGGCGTTCTTCACGTAGCCGCGATTGAAGCGGATCGTTTTAATCCCGATGGTGCGCTTCAGGTTGTATTCGGTGAAATCGCGGTACTCGACCGTCTTTCTCCCCGAATCAATCGCATCGTAGAACTCGCCCTTCAACACCAGATAGCCATCCGGCGTCTTCGACTTCAACCGCCCTTCCTTGATGCCGTCGATAAGCTCCTGCATCTCGAATACCTCTTCATCATCGTCGTAATCCCGCCAGTTCTTCAGGATGAACCGGCTCTCCGAATCCGTCGCCTTCAGTTCTAACACAATCGGGTGGTTGAACACGGCGAGATAGCACCAATTGCCTTCCGGTGGTACGATATTGCAGTAATCGCCCAGCTCCCCCAGGGCGAGATTCTTGCCCTCCGGCAACAGCCCAAGGGCATGAAACAGCTCGTTGCAGGTCTTCACGGCGATTTGCTCGTCAACAGCAAGCGGTATTTCAAGGAAATATGAAAAGGGATTGTCGGCATCGCCGGAGAGTTCAAAGCCATCGACGCCGTTCCTGCCCGTGATTTCGCAGACTACCTTGTAGATTTGCACATGGTCTTCATGGGCCAGGGTTCTCATTGCTCGTCTCCTTTACCATAACTCTCGATTGCCTGTTCCAAGGTGAGGGAGCCGTTGATGGCGTTATCCGGCACAAGCAGATACCGCCATGGTTTCGATTCAGGAGCGCACTCGTTCGCGTAATGGCACCACTTGAGCGCCGCATTATTCTTCGCCTGGACGATTGCGTCGTCAACCTTCTCAGTCGCCTTCACCTCGCAAAGCAGTTTCTCCGCCGTCGTCTCCACCACGAAGTCCGGCGTGTACTCGTTCGGACCGTACCAGAGACGTAGGTTGCTCAGCGTCGGCTTGAACCACTTTTGCACATCCGCCTCGCGCTCCAGCATCACTGCGAATTCCCTTTCGGGATCGCTGTCGAACTTCTGGAGAGAGAAGAGGCACTTGGCGAAGCCGTTGAAAACCATGTTGCGAATCTGCGATTTCTCGCCGTCGGCAAGCGGCACGTCGAACGGTCGCGGATTTTCATCTGCGCCCATGGTCAGTGTGTTGGCCTTGAGCTGCAGTGGCCCAGACGAAACGACCACTCGATCCTCGCTCGAATCGTACTCGGCGTGTTCCAGTATCTGACGCCTCACGCTCTCCGCCAGAGACCGCCTGTTGTTTCTCATGCAGTTCAACATCTCATCCGCCGGCAGCTTCCCTGCAAGGTGCCGGATGCACGAGTCGCAAAGGCCGCCGATCAGCTCCTGGTTGGCGTCGTAGTCGATGTCGTTGAACGCCGCCACGTCGGCGACAAGATCGCCGATGTATCGCTCAACGTCCGCGTCCGTCAGTTCGGCAACGCCGCTCTGCCCCTTCACGTCGCGCACGCGCCGATCCGTCACGAAGTCATATACGAGCCTGTCGTCGCGCAAGGCGTAGTTCACCTTTTCGTGGTCAAGGGTGAATGAGTTAATCCGCATCGTGGTCGCACCGGGAGATATGGTGATGTGCGGGATTTCGATCATCGAATCCAAGATAAGGCGAAGCGCCGAGGCGACAGCGGCTGTTGCGGATTCTGGCGTGGCCGACTGTGCGACCTTTTCTACAATCTGCGCTTGCACTTCCGCGCTTGATAAATCAACGCCTTGCGGTGAAGTATCGCTCGCCACGAGTTCGCCAATGGCGTGGAGGGCTTCATCCGTTGCGGCGGTCGCCCCGCGACCGCCGCCCGACGCCACCACCCTTGGCGCATCGGTTACCACCCTCTTCGGTGCGGACGGCACCACGCGCTCACGGATCGTAATCTGCATGTTGCGCGCCGCCTGGATGATCTCGTCGAACTTGTCGTGCGAGACGATGGAAAGGGTGTCGATTTCCATCACCCCCGTGCGCTTGCCGTAGGGAAGACGTAGCCCACGCCCGATGGTCTGCTCCACGAGGTTCGGCGAATTCGCCGCCCTGAGCGGCACGATGGTGTAGAGGTTCGTGACGTCCCAGCCCTCGCTGAGCATGTTCACGTGGATGACGATCTCAACCTTGTTGCCGGGCCTCTCGATATCCAGCAGCTGCGCAATCGCCTCGGCGTTCTCACCGCGCGATTTGTAATCGACCTTGATTACCTTGTCCGCGTACTTGCCCCCGTGGAAGCCGTCGCTTTTGATATATGCCTCGATCTCGCCCGCATACGCCGTATCGGGCGCGACCACCAGCACGAATGGCTTAATCTTCTCCGCGCCGTTCTTGAAGGCATATTCCGCAAGAGCGGTTTTCGTGGCTTCATGCACCAACATGGCGTCATGCAGCTTCTGGTGGTCGAGGTCGTCTGCGCGGTTCACGTAGTCGTCGCTTCGGAAATTCTGCCGCCGCACTACGGCCGGCTCCTTCACGAAACCGTCTGCCATGGCCTTGGCAAGGCCGTATTCGCAAAGAATATCATGAAACGGCTTTCCGTCTGCCCGAGGCGTGGCCGTCATCTCGATTCCAAGAACCGGCTTCAGTTCGTTGATGGTTGCGCAACCGGCCTCGGCCCTGTAGTGATGCGCCTCGTCCATCAACACCACCAGGTCTTCACGGCTTTGGAGATAATCGAAGTAGCTCTGCCCGATGCGTTCGTTCACGCGGCGGATCTTCAGAATCTTTTTCAGGCCTTCGTCATGGACCTCGCCGCCGCTGTCCTTGGTCAGCAGCTGGATGTTGAAGATGTTGATGGCGATGGAGTGACCGAGAAGGTCGTTTTCGTCCAGCATCCCCGCTCCGCTCTGGTAGGTATCGCCCGTCACGATCATGGGCTTCTTCGTGGCAAAGCACGCCAAGCCCTTGAACACGTACTTCTTCGTGCCTTCCGTGAAATCGGCGATCAACTTCTCGTAGATGGTCTTGCCGGGCGCGATCACCACGAAATTGCGCAAGCCCTTCACGCGATAGAGATAGGCGATGATCGCGCCCATGAGACGCGTCTTGCCCACGCCCGTCGCGAGCGCAAAGCAGAACGAAAGGAAATCCCAGTCGAACTCCGCCGCCGGAGGAAGATCGACTTCTGGATATTGCCCCTGCGGAAAGAGCGCTCGTACGGCGGCGAGTTGCGCCTCCAGCGCCGCTTCGTCTGCGCCCTTCTTCAAGCCCGCCGCCTCAATCGCCGCCGCAAGCCGCTTGAGCGATTCCGCCTGCGGAGGGCGCAGGCTCAGCCGCTTGCAGATATCATCCAGCACTGCATCTTTTTCTTCAAGCATCTATGGCTCCTTTCAATCGAACAAATCGCATTGGGAATATCCCGGCGCGGCCATCGGCAGGTTCTTCACGTTGAGGCTGTAGTCGTCGTGGCCGTATTCGCATTTGTCGAGCACCGCCTTCGGAATCTTCTTCACCGTGAGGTTCGGAAGCTTCACGCCGGTGGCAAATCCCTTGCAGCAGATCAGCAACGTGCGCTCCGACCCCACAAGCTCGCTCAACGCCCGTAGATGCTCCGCCTTGAGGTAGTTGGTGGTTACGTAGATGTAGTCGCGTTCCGTTGATTTGCCGTGGATGAAGTATTCGCTTTCGCTCGGCGCGTAGGTGAACCCCTCCAGCTTACACACCGCCTCGGCAAGTTTCTCCGCGTCGTATTCGGGATTGATGATCATCTGCCCCCATTTATCCTTCTTGATGAGCGTGGGCGCAAGCTCGTAGAAACGATACCCGCCGCCGCCCTTCCAGTCAACGGCCTTCGTGATTCCACCCGCGTCGGTGCCGTCGATCACCTTGTCGAGCCGCACCTTGCAGTGCGTGTAACAGTGGTCGCCGAGTTCAACGCCGATCCATCGCCGCCCCATCTTATGCGCAACCGCTGCCGTTGTGCCAGAGCCGAGGAAGGAATCAAGCACCAAGTCGCCAGGGTTGGTGGCCATCTCTAAAATATGCCGTATAAGTTGTTCTGGCTTTTTCCCATTCGGGAATTCGACGGAACCTTCCTTCGTCAGATTTTTCATCCAAGCCGTCATGTCCCAATACGTTCCCATTGCATCTTTCTTATACAACTCACCATCAACAACCTCTGACGTATCTTTCAACCAAACAAATAAACGGCATTTCTCACCTTTATAGAACTGTTCATAGACACGGCCTTTATTACGTCCTGTTTTAGGCACATACTCAATTGAAACTATCTCATCTTCAATCTTTTCCTCTGCTCGATAATCCATAATGCGTGTGCGAATTGAACTCTGTGCATTTGTTGTTTGGAAAA
Organism: uncultured bacterium; assembly: GCA_902779865.1. Taxonomy (GTDB): domain Bacteria; phylum Verrucomicrobiota; class Kiritimatiellia; order RFP12; family UBA1067; genus RUG572. The sequence goes on along the minus strand of CACZDG010000077.1, from coordinate 24,200 downwards.
TCAAAACCCCATACTTTTTATATGCCTCCTTTTCGGATATCTTATCTCGTTCTGCAACTTGTTTAATTGACATCACTTTCGGTTCTTTCCTAATGAATACTTTTATTTCATTTCCCTCTCCATCAATTGTAGAGCCGTGATATATCTTCTCCCCCGCATCGATCAGAACCGATGTGTATTTCCAGCTCACACCTTCACTCAAATATTGTTGAATGAGCGTGGCCATCTCAGTATAAACATACTGCGGCCTAAATTGTGAAATAGAAGTGTAATCTTTTGCGTAAATCAGGATGTACTCACAAGTCTTTTTCAATCTCTTGTCTTCCCCACCTCCTGAAGCTCCGGCGATGTTTTTCATGTTAACAGACAACATATTCACAAAATTTTCTCGACCAAATGTCTCATCACAGACAACCTTAAGATAAGCCTGTTCTTCATCATCAATATGAATCCATATAGAACCTTCACTTGAAAGTAATGATTTTAACAAGGCCAGCCGTTCCCTCATCAACCCCAACCAAATGGAATGTTCAAGGCCGTCGTCGTAGTGCTCGAAGGCGTTGCCGGTGTTGTAGGGCGGATCGATGTAGATGCACTTCACCTTGCCGGTGAATTGCTGCTCAAGCGCCTTGAGGGCGAGGAGGTTGTCGCCGTGGATGAGCATGTTGTCGAAGATGTCCTTGCCGTCGCGGCGGCGCGTGGCGGCGTGGTGGGATTTCGCGGCATCCTCCACCAGCACGCGCGGCTCGAGGCGCGGCCGCTTATCCTTGCCGATCCAGGTGAGTTCAAGCTTTTGTTTTCTATCAGACATGATCTGCTCCTTCCTTGGATTGGGTTGTCGCGTATTTCCAGATCTCGCCCTTTTCTTTCATACCAACCTCTTTTTCAAGAAAAGTTGCTGGCAACAACTCTCGCGTATGCATTAATACACGACTCTAAACGACAAGCCTTGTATGAACCTATACCTTTATCTTCGTCAGACAATTCAGCGAATTTTTTATCAGCACTCTCTTTATCATGGTTGAGTACATACCATTCAAGTTCAAGTGCATCTTTGTTGATGTTTAACAAGCTTTTAGGTGCTGTTGAAATCTCAAAGTCAAAAAGCCATCTCAAGTTTTTTACAGTTGATTTGACAAATGCATCAGCTCTACCCTCTAAATCTATGGGGACATTTGACAAACCCCATTTAAGAGCTAATAGTTTTATCGTCCCTTCTATTCTTTTGCTTGTCAATGCGGGTATTTTCTCGACGGACACAAAGTTGGATTCCTCTTGCCATTTGATTAAACTCGCCAACGTATCAGATTTATCGCCAAGCACCCCATATGCGCTATAAATATCATGCGGAGGAAAATTACGTTTGAACGACTCTGTAATTCGATTGAACATCTTCTCCAATGCAGCCCTGTATTCCTTCTCATCACAATCCTTTGTCCGAGGATATACTATATATGATGGTTCTTGTCCATCTGCAATAATGATTTTGATTTGCCGTAAATCATCATCAACCCATTTAAGACTAATTACTGGTGCACTCATCGCTTTCTCCTTTTAGTTTCACTGTATCCACAATCTATGCCAAATCATCTATGCCAAATCGGCAAGATTAGGTTTCGCCGCGTCCTCCACCAGCACGCGCGGCTCAAGGCGCGGCCGCTTATCCTTACCGATCCAGGTGAGTTCAAGCTTTTGCTTCTTCTGCTGCATGGTTAATTCCTTTCAATTCCATTCGGCGCGCTCGGCGAGCGCGCCCTACCGCTGCCATCCGGCGCGCTCGGTGATCGCGCCCTACCGCTGCAATCCGGCTCGCCCGGAGGGCTCGCCCCACCATCACCATCCAACGCGCTCGGCGAGCGAGCCCTGCCGGTGATTCGGGGCTTGCCCCCCGTATCATTATTGTATAGCATATTCTTGACGATGCAAGTACGATTCTGATATACTGTGCGGTGCAAAGGAGAATCAGAATTATGGCACAGGTAAACTTCAGAATCGACGACGAAACCAAGCGGCAGGCCGAAGAGCTCTTCGGCCAGATGGGGCTCACCATGTCCTCGGCGATCATGGTGTTCATTCGCCAATCCATCAACGAGCGAGGCATCCCATTCAAGGTGCAGGTGCGCGATCCTTCCGCACGCCCGATGTCGGAACTGCTTCAGAGGATAGATGACGTGGAACATGGACGCAACTGCCATTACCATGACCTCCTTGAAGATAACGCGGTGGAGGCGAGGCCAAGATCCAAGCCGTCCCGCGCCTCGCGTCGCCGCCGGAGGGCTGTCGCGTGAAAAAGCTTTGGCACGACCGCGCGTGGGATGAGTATTCCGACTGGCAAGGCCGCGACGCAAAAACGCTCAAGCGAATCAACAACCTTCTCAAAAGCATCGACCGAAACGGCTACGGTTGCATTGGCAACCCGGAACCGCTCAAGGGCAACCTTTCGGGTTGGTGGAGTGTCCGCATTGATCAGCAGAACCGTATCGTCTTTCGGATCGAAGACGAGACGCTCCGAATCTATTCCTGCGCGGGACATTACGAATAGACCTCAGTTGTGGTAATGGTAGGTCATCGGGTGCTGGCTTACCAAGGTGATGTCGTTGGCGTTCAGCACCACGGGCGTCATCAGTCCGTTGAGCGTAGCGGCGTCCGCATCGTTCGGCGCGAAGAAATCGCGGAACTTCGGCTGTTCGCAAACCATCATCTCCAGAAGTTCCTTTGTGGCGATTGGCTTGTTCTCGCGCTGGAGGATCGTGATTACCGCCTGCAGCAATTCGTTTTCTAGCCGATTCTCATCGTCTTCCGCCCAGCCGTTGATGCAGTAGGCGTTGCGCTTTTCCATCTTGTGGTATTTGAATCCGTCAAGCGGATTGTTGATGTGCTGGGCGAAGAAGTTTTCATTGCAGCGTAGGCCGAGGCGTTCCAGCATCTTGCAGAGCAGTTCCTTCCGTTGCATCGGGAAGTTGTGCTCCTTAAGGATATCCTCAACGTTCTGGCAGAACACGCGCGGCGTCACAGACCGCACGAAATCGAGATTGTCGTCCACGCATACCGTGAAGAAGCCGTCAGGCGCGTGCTCTGGCCAGTAGAAAGAGATGTTCACGCATGGTGCGCCGAGGCAATCCACTCCTACTGGGCGAACCAGGTACAACTGGAGAGTGGGACGTTGATGGTGTGCGCTCTTGTGAACACGAGCCATGTATTCTCCCGAGGACCTGTTGCGGAATCCGCGCAAGCTCACGTTCTTGACCGGATCTGTCACGTCGTCGAAACGCGCATGGATTGCCTCTGGCACCGGATCGGCGCCATCTTTCTCCTCAAGTTCCTGAACCAGAAGCGCAACCCTGTCCGCGATGGATGCGTCTTCTTCGCCCTTAGGCAGGGAGTCGTCGTAATGCTTCGACAAAGTACCATTATTCTGATGGCGTTTGTTCTCAAGTACTTCTGCAACCTGTCCCTGAAATTTGTCCAAAGTTTCCACGTCTTCGCGATTTATGACTTCTGCACGAATCATGGCATAGAACGACACGTGCAATCGGGCAGATGAAGTGCGAATGACATCTTTGCCTGCAAGAACACCTTGAGGCGCACCAACGCTTACGTCGTGTCCACCGATATTCAAAGATTCTTTTACATTCTTGGGATTGCCTATCACCACGTCCCAGTTTATGGAATCGCTGCCGGCTATGTCGCGCAGGATTCCTTTCAGTATCTTGCGAGAGCTATCGGGGTAATACGGAAGAAGTCTCTCAAGGAAGGCATACATGGCATTGCGGTCGATGTTCTCCCATAGCGGAGTGGCTGCGTATGGATGTTCTCCGGCATGGTTGCCTTGTACGCGTTCCTTCTGCGTGCCAAGTTTTGCAATGAACGACGCACAGGCGTCAAATGCACGCTGGCGTTTTTCAGCGGTGGCGTAGAAGTCGTCGATGGAGCCGATTGTGCCGATATCAGCATCAAGTGCGCGGCGGGCATGTGCACGGCCCGAAAGCCCGCGTCCCCAGCAGTATATCTGCTGATAGTGGGAAGGATCGGAAGGCGAGAACTTCTGCTTGAAGTTGTCGGCAATAGATTCGTGCATACGCATCTCGAGCATTGCGATGCGCTTCATCTCACCCAGTGCAGCAAAGTTCATCCACACGCGCGGCAGAAGCTCGTAACCGGGGCGGTAGCCGAACCAACGCCCCATCTGCGTGAGCGTGTCCACGCATGTGCTGCTGCGCACGCGGTCGAAGTAGCTCACGGTCAGGCCGGGAAGCGTGAGGCCGCGCCCGATGGTGTTGCCGCCGCTCACGATCCAGAGGTGGTCGTCCGTAAGCTCCATCGTGCCCGGCTCCTGGTTGTAGAGCGCCTGTTCCTCTTTTCCAATCGGCGTGCTGTTTATGACGATGGGATGGACGTACTGCTGCCATCCTTCGAGGAAGTGGTTGAGATTTGCCGCCACGTCCTCCCATGTCGGATAGTCAAATACTCCTTCTCCATAGTTCTGCGCCGGATCAGCATTTTCGTTGAACAGCTCGTTGAACTTCTCCAGCGTGAACTGCTGCGTTTGCTCGTTCCACACATCATGGCAGAATTCCGCAAAGGCCGCACGTGCCTCAGGCGTCTCGCAATGCACGACGATGAAGCCGTGTGGCACTTTATGTTCGTCCTCGTATAGCAGCAGGTCTTTCGTGGCGGAGTGGACGGTGCGGACATGATGCACGTTTATGATCATCGTCGTCCAGCGGTTGTCGCGTTTTTCGCGCTTTGCCGCATTGGCTATCTTGCTGCGCATGAAGCGCCGAACGGCGGCCGTGCAGAACGCCCAGGCAATTGCTGTTTTCAGGCTCCTCCATTCGGTGGAGGTGTTCTTGTACGTGCAGTTGAGATCAAGATCTGCGTTGACTGCCCCGCTCTGGCGTAGCGGCGTGAGGATGTTTGCGTTTTCCTGGTCCGTGATCGGGCAGATGATCGGCATACGCGGCTCGACGGATGCGATGTCGTGCCCGAATATCGCTTCGACGCCAAAGTATTGCGGCACCATTTCAAGCGATTGGATGAAGTCGGCGTAGATAGGCGTGTGCGTAGGCCCCTCGTTCAGGATATTCGCGTATGGCGTGGCCGTGTATGCGATGTATGCGCACTTAGCGAAAGGATAGGCGTATGAACCGGTTTCCGGGTTTGGGCCAACCACTTCGCAGACTGCGGAATTGATGGAACTTCTCTCTCTTGCAATATCCAAGATGGAGTTAAGAAGCAGCACGAAAGCGCCACAGGAGTTATCGCTGTCGCCCAGTGCCTTGCTGTAGAAAGCCGTGATGAGATTTTGCACGGGCGGATCGGTGAATTCATCCATGCCTAGCAGTTTTCGGTACGCGGCACTGTTAACGATCTCGTCACGCTTGTTCTTTTTGCTCAAGTTGCCTTTCAGCAAATCGTTGATTTCGCCGAAAGCCATTGCATCAGGCGTCTTCGCGCCGATGTCCGGCCAGTCGCGTCCGCCAAGCGATTCGAACCAGTCGGCCAGTTCCTCGAAACCGGGAGTGGAGCGGATTGCTTCAATGCGTTCGCCTATTTCCTCGTCGCCAAGATTGCCGGGGCCACCGGCGTTGGAATCGGGCGTGGCGTTGTCGGCCTCGTCGTCGATGATCATCACGCGCATGGACTTGATCGGCTGGTTCGCGATCTCGAGCCACTTCTTGATGCGGTTGAGGCTGTTGACCTCCTTCATGGCCACGCCCCAATAGAAATAGTCGCCGTTCAGCTCCGCGCCTGCGAGGTCATTGGACGCCTGTGCGGAAAGGAAGTCGAGTTCATGGACGAGCTGGTGGTTGTTTGCGCCCACGTTTGCGAACTCGTTAACAATGCGGTTCTTGGTCTGGAGCGCGAGCGATTTGATCGCGCTCGTCAGCACGATGATCACGTTCCAGCCCTCGTCCGCAGCCTTTAGCATGAGACCGATGTAGTTGCGCGTCTTGCCGGACTGCACCCGCCCGACTACAAGCCCGTTTGCGTGCGGGGACGACAACAAGGCCCGCTCTGCCAGCACTTCGTTCAGCCGATCCGTCGTCGCGGTGACGGCAGCCGGGGTACGGACGTCATCTGGAATTGTTGCAAGGTACTTCGGGAAATACGGATCGTGCTGGATTGGTGGTGGCGGCGGAGGTGGAGGCGTCAACTTCACTTTGTCGAACGGCACGCCGCTGTAAATCTGATCGAGGATGTCAAGGAAATCGGCTTGTGGCAGATCAATGTCGTTCAATGGCAACAACACGTCGTCATACATCTCGTTCCAGAGAGAGACGACAACCTGCAAATCAATTTTGTTCGGCAGTGAATCATGGTAGTCTCCGGCGACCGCCAGGTCATCCTTCGCGACGCCTTTCTTCTTCGCACGGCTGGCATAATATGCCAGCGACGTTACATCTGTTGCCATTCTCCGATTCTCCTTGGCGCCCATACCGCCGTCGGAGAAGTTCCGTGCATAAGAAAGGGGCGTACCTGTGACTCCCTATGCACTTACACGCAGCCCTACCACAGGCCTACACAAATACACAGGGCAGAATACGCCCTGTGAGGGTAGTACTCACCCAGTGCCGTTTGTGCAGTGAAATGGTGGTAGTATTTCGTGTAAACGGCTTACCCACCTCAGTCCTCGACAGGATTTCTCCCCCGCCTCGTTCTGAAGTTTGGCTGTCCACGTCCTTTCGGTCGCTTTCAGCGGCGCGTATTATACCACAACCGCGCCCTTCCGTGCTGAAAAAAGTTTCGCAACCGTAAAGTTCAATCCATGATTTTCGTAAAAGCGCAATTCTGTCGCGTTATGCATTCTGCCGTTATGTATCTGAAGGCAGTGGTCAAACCAGCTAATGGCACCACAAATCGGGTTTGAAGTCCAAAGTTAATACCCTTCAAGGTGGACGTGTCTAAAGGGACATGTCCGTTGCTCCCAAAGGGACATGTCCGTTGCTCCAAAAGGGACATGTCCGCTTGCTCCAAGGTGACATGTCCGTTTGCGCCAAGGTGACATGTCTGTTTGCGCCAAAGTGACATGTCTGCTTACGCCAAACATGTCCGTTTAGGCCCATGTACCTTGGGGCATGAAGCAAAAGGACTTGACCTTGGTCAAAGCACAAGGTTAATGAGGTAGATGAGAAGTGGCAAAACTGGTCAGACCGGTTTTGCCACTTCGCAAACACGGGTAACATACCAAACGATCCTGAGAAATGGCGTTTTCGCTCATCTAAGAAAACCGCTAACGCCCCTACAACCGACTTGTAAACCTCCATTGGATGGAGACCACACTTCTCCATCCAATGGAGACTCGACCATCGATTCTATGGAATAGGCAGATAGTGCGGACTGTTCACAGTCCACCGCAGCGGCGTAGGACACGCCGCCAGGTTTCGCAATTGCCTCCCCTGACAAGGAGTCCCGTAAACGACCGCATCTGAACCGTTCCGAACCGTAATATTACGTGTCCGAACCGTAATATTGCACGATGATTAAATTCTCGGTAAATAAAACTTACAATCGCTGCTTATCGCATTTGTAAATTATCGCCTTCCACAGTCTCCCAAACACAAATGCGGCTATGTTCGCGTACCGACCTCCACGCGGGTAATCTGGATGTTCCTTGGATCAATCGCCTAATCCGCAGAACGCGATTAGAATACCAAAATCCGCCCCACAACGCAAGGCGGTTTTTCGTAAAAACGCAATTCTGTCATGTTATGCATTCGAGATTATGTTAGCGCGGCCTAAACTACAGCATCTGGTGGATGACGGCAACGGCTATGTGTGCACAAATGTCACGCACATGATTCCAGTCTTGATATTGCACATCAAGATGCTTGTACTGCGACAGGTCCGTCTCATCCAGATCGTATGGAAGCGGATTGGCCAACTGGTTGGCAAGTTGCTGAAGAGGCGATGCCCCGTTCGGCTGGGGATAGTACCCGTCGAATTTCACGAGTGCTTCCCTGATGCCATCGTCCCCGAGCATCGCACTCATGGCAGCGAGGTCGAGATAGTCGCGAGTAGCATTACGCTTCAAGGCAAGCACGGCCTTGATCCTGAACATCTCACCCTTGGTGGGAACCGTCAGTCTTGCACCTTCCGCCTCTATCACGGTGGTCTCCAGTGGTTCACTCCGAATCAACTGGCGCACTCCAGTTTCGATTCCGTCAAGCGACCCGAGAATCAAGACCGGACGCCTGACACGAGCTGTCTGCCAGCCGGCAACAGACTCAAGATCAGACAGTATTTCGTCAAAGCGTTCCTTCAAGTCCGTCAACACATGGTCATGATCAACAGAAATGCGATGATGAGCGTAAGTGGCCGCAGCCGTCCCCCCGACGAGCACCGCACCTGGGACGATTTTTTGAAGGTGTGCAGCGGAGGAAAGCAACCGTTCCCATTCTGGAATCGGCTTATCCGGCATAAAGCCTCCACAAATGGTATTTCTGGTCGTATTGATCGGAACAATGCGCTTCGCAAACACGACGGATTTTTTCCATGACCGAAGCCTCCCCGCGCGAACAATCTCGAAGAAAAGCCCAGTCGGCACGTCCGCCGCGATCAATGATATCGTCAATCGCCGCCGTGCTCAAGACATCTCCTGCCTGAATGTGCCTATGTTCCATAAACTTCTTCTTTTTGCGTTGGCCACACGCGGCAACGATTACGGTTGCTCGCCGACCTCCACGCGGGTAATCTGGATGTTCCTTGGATCAATCGCCCAATCCGCAGAACGCCATTAGAATACCAAAATCCGCCCCACGACGCAAGGCGGTTTTTCGTAAAAACGCAATTCTGGCGTGTTATGTATCTGGCATGGGAATATGAATGCGCCGTACGTCACTTATCGCGATATGTGCCGTAGTTGGCGCGATATTATGGTGCGGAACGTGATTTTTGGAAATGCGATTCTCCCAGAGGGGCTCGCCCCACCGAGCTACTGCGGCAAGCGCGACCTCTCCCGAGAACGCATACCAACGGCGCACCAAACTTACGCCCCAGCAGGCAGTCGGCAGTACATCAGGTACAAGTGTTGCTTGGACTGGGGTATCAATGATGCTTGGGCTGGGGTGTGCTTTCAACAAATAGCCCTACTTGTTGAAACAAATAGGGCTACTTGTGGCGACAAATAGGGCTATTTGTAGCGACAAATAGGGCTATTTGTTGTTGCCACACTGTAGTATGGTTGCTTCTTGGTGGGGGTGTATAAGCGTAGTGGTATCGCACCCAGAGCTGTCCCAGCCCGCTACGGCGCGGTGGGACATCGAACCAGGTTTTGCAATTGCCTCCCCAGACTTGGTTCTGTCTCAGGACGCCTCTCCCTACCGGCTGGGACGCCGCCGATTTCACAACCTATGTCGCGCTTTCGATGGCGTGGGTGAGGCGGCCAAGCCAATCTGCAAGGCGCTCGCGCGTATCGCACTCAACGATGAGGCGAAGGTACGGTTCCGTGTTGGACTGGCGCACGCTGATCCAGCCAGCGTCGTATTCAAGGCGGTAGCCGTCAATCGTCGTGCGTCCGGTCTCAGGCGCAAGTTCCTTCGCAGCGGACAAGACTCGCTCGATCGCGGCTGACTTGTCCTCCACCTTGAAATTGACTTCGCCGGAATTGGCGTACTTGCCGAGGAGCGGAGCCATGAACGCGCTGACCGAAAGACCGTGCGCCTTTGCTGACGCAAAAGCGCCGAGGATGCGCAACGCGGCAAGTTCGCCGGAGTCGCAGCCGTGGAAGTCTCGGAAGTAGTAGTGCCCCGCAAGTTCGCCGCCACACACCGCCTTCACTTCGCGCAGCAGCACCTTCGCGTAGGCGTGGCCGACCTTGCCTATCACCGGCGTCGCGCCCTGTGCGCGTATTGCCTCTATCGCGGCGCGTGAAGTCCGCACATCGTGAATCACAGTCGCACCCGGTTCGGCGTATGTTGAGGAGAGGACGGGTATGAGGTAGTCGGGCTGGATGAACGCGCCCTTCTCGTCCACGAACATGCATCTGTCGGCGTCGCCGTCGAAGATCACGCCGCAGTCAAGACCGCGTTTGCGCACGACTGCCGCAAGCTGTTCGCGCGAATCGGCAAGAAGCGGATTCGGCGAATGGTGCGGGAACGTGCCATCGGGCACGTCGTTGATGAACACGGCGTCGGGGAAGAGCTCATGGGCGAGGATTGACGACATGCCGTCGGAGCAGTCCACGGCGAACTTCAAATTGCCAAAGTCGAGTCCGTGCGAACGCAGCCACGCGACATACTTAGCCAGCCGTTCGGGATCGGTCTCCTGACGCGGCGCGGGCAGCGACGTGGACGGGCACGTTGCACTCGAAGCCTTCACGCGGCGCTCCACTTCGGCAAGGCCGCTCTCGTAGCCAACTGGCAACGAGCCGCGTTTTGAAACCTTCAGTCCGTTGTCGGTGGGCGGGTTGTGCGAGGCCGTGATCATGACTGACGCGTCGAAGTTGTCCTCCGCAGTGAAGAAATAGACCATCGGCGTGGTGGCAAGGCCGAGATCGGTCACTTCCGCACCGCCGTCCGCAAGGCCGGCCATGAGCGCGGACGCCACCTGCGGCGAAGTCTTGCGGCAGTCGCGCCCGACGAGGAAACGCTTCGCGCCGATCACGCCCGGTAATTCTCGTCCCACGCGGAAGACGGTGTCGAGGTCGAAATCGACGCCGAACGTCCCGCGCATGTCGTATGCTTTGAAGAACCCCATTGCCTGTCGCTCACTTTCCGTTGAAGAAATCGACGAACCGCTGCTGCTCGCCAACCTCAAGGCCGTGCGGGTGGTGTCCATACGCCTCGCGTTTCTCCATCGTAATCTTGCCGCCAAGTTCCTTGAACCGCTTCGCGAAAAGCTCGGCGTTTGCCGCGCAGGGCACTACGTCGTCCTTCCCTCCGTAAAGAAGAAGAATTGGTATTCCCGCCTTGGCGATCGGCGCAGCGCGGTTGACGGGCTGGCGCGGATCTGTCGCGCCGACGTACTTCGGATCTTTGATGCCATATCTGGCGCGGATACCAATGCCGCCTTTCCCATCCCATCCCTTGAGGGTACTGAAGTCAAGAAGCGGCGCGTCAAGGTAGATATGCGCAATGCAGTCTGGATGTGCGGACGCATAGCGCACGGAGTAGAACCCGCCCCAGCTCATTCCGATAAGATTGCATTTCGGCGCGAAGCCGAGCTTTTCCACAAGGAACTTCTGGAAGACGCGGCTGCGGGCAATGCGCGCGTCCGTCATGTTTCCGGGGCGCGACTGGAACTTGCCGGCCTTGTTGTAGAATCCTGGCCGAAGCGTCACGTGGTGGTAGCCCGCCGCAAGCAACGCCGGTGCACCAGTGCGATCCACGAACGCCGTTGGCCATTCCATCGTCCAGCTCCACGGCTTGCCTGGCGCGGCGGTCTTGGGCTCGACGACCCACGCCTCCTCGCCGTTGAACGCGAAGATCGTGCGTTCGTATCCGCACCACTTGTCACGCGACTTGACCTCGCACGTCTTCGCGATTTCGTCAGCCACGCCTCCGGCCAGAGCCGTCTGCGCCGCCGCAAGCACTATTCCAATCACTCTCTTCATTTTCTTTTTCCTTTCTATCTTTTGGTTTTCGCCTATAACACCACACGCAAGATTATACCACAAAAGTTAGTTATCTGTCTCTTCAACGATCCTCTGACAAACCATTAAACTGACGAAGCCGGCATCGATGGCTCTCGAATATCTGGACCTCGTAGAGCCCCATCATGAACACGCCCGAATTGCCGCTGTTCATGTCGTAGGGAGGAAGATTGGCGGGGACCTGCCATTCGACATGCAGCTGCACGTCGCCGAACTCGCGGCGCGTGCGGATGTCGCCGGCGCCGCGCGTTGTTTCGATCGTGCCGTCCACGCACTTCCACTTCGCCTTGCGGCCCTTCATGTCCGTCCAGTTCGCGTCAAAGCTCTTCTGTGTTCCGTCGAACAGAACCACAGCATCGCTCGGCGGTTTCGCCGCCCCCGCCGCCAGCGCCACCACGGCCAGAATCAGACTCACAACAACTCTATTGACGTCCATCTTGTAGCAGATGTTCCCTTCCCTAAAACTCGTAGGCGCGCGCTTTTCTCATGCCGGTTGCAAAGTACCCTCGCATCACGTGGATGTCGGTCCAGGTCTTGCCGTCGTTGGAACCCTGTAGCCGCCAGGACGACGGATCGCGCTCGCTGAAGTCGTCGGCGGTACTCCACGCATAGCCCGTGATCCTCACGGGACGCCTGAACTCCGCCGCCACCCAGGCCGCGTCGCGCACCTTCGGCGTCTGGCCGGTACACGCGCGGAAGTCGAACCACTTCGTTTCGACGTCGCCGTCGAACGCCAGCGCCGGAACCGTCATCTCGTGGTACTTCCTGCCTTCGGCGGTCTTCACCCGCTCGTCCGCGAACGCGCGCACGATTTCGCCGCGCAAGTTCCGGCCGTCCTCGAACAGCTCCAGCTCGGATATCTGCACGCCATGTCCGGACGCAAAGACGTTGCCCTTCAGCACCTCGGGCTTGAAGCGGACAAACCGGTAGGAGGTTGCCGGAAGCGCCGTGCGCGGCAGGGCGGCAGGAGCGGCGGAAGGCGCTGCACGCGATCCCGCCTCGACGTACACGATCACGTTTTCGAGGGGCTTCACGGGCAGTTCGGTACAGAAGTCGCCGAGCGGACGTTCCGTCGCATCGACGCGGCGGAAACGCAGAAGCCGCCCGTCCGCGCCCTTCAGCGACAGCTTGCCATCCTTGCCCGAGCGCTCGCCAACCAGCATCACGATGCCCTTGCCGTCGAGCGCGGGCATGACGCCGGTTGAGACCAACGCCGCATTCGTCAGCTCCATGCCGCGCCATTCACGCGGCTTTCCGTTGGCGGGACCGCGCGGGACGATCCGCCACAGCAGCGGCACGCGCTCGGCGAGCGCCCAGCGGAAGGCGGCGTCCTCGCCCTGCCCGGACTGCGTGGTGATCGTGTACGACCATTTGAAGTCGCCGTTCTGGTCGCGGACGAAATTCGTCCACCAGTAGTTGTTCATCGGCCACGCATAGATGTACGTATGGTCGTACTTCGCGATGTAGTCGAACTTGTATTCGCCGAACAGCTTGCCGAACTGCACGAACGGCGTCGTCGGCGAGGAGAGCAGAATGCGGTAGTCGCCGTCCTCCGCCGCCGCGAAGTTCTGCACGGTGTTCCACGCGCTCGCCGTGCCTTCGAGTTGGTTCTCACCCGGATGGACCAGTCCGCCGGGCACGTCGAACGCCAGCTTCTTGCCGTTGAACGGGAACGCCACGTAGAACGACGAAGGATGGCCCGACTTCGTGCGCCGCAGCGTGTAGGCGAGTTCGATCGCGGGCCGGCCACGCATCAGCCGTATTTCGACGGAGAAGCCCGACGAGCCCGCCTCGGGGAAGTCGGCGGTGAACTTTACGCTGTCGTAGATTTCATTGCGTTCGCCGCGGGCGGGCTTGAATTTGGTGCAGCCCCTGCGCGTGAACCGGCAGTTCTCCGGCTTGTAGTCGGCGAGCTTGTGGATTTTCCAGCGGTCCGTGAAGGTCTCGTAGATGATCTCGCCCAGCCGCTGCGGCGCATTCGGATCCACCAGCTCGCGCTGGCAGCGCTTGTCGAAGATGCTCGTGACCACGCCCTTCTGCGCGTCGATCGCGATGCGGTAGAATTCGTTCTCCAGTGCCGCAGGGGCTTTGCCCTTCCTGGACGCGCCGCCGACCTCGAGCCGATAGGTACGGTAGCCGCAGGGCGGCAGGTTGCGCGCGAAGACGCGGTAGTAGCCCCCTTCGCCGCGCCCCCACGGGATATCCCTGCACGGCCGCACCAGCAGCGCCTCGCCCCTCTCGTCAACGAAGCGGAAGTCGGAGCCGGGCGGGATGACGCCCTTGTCGATGAATATCTCGGCGAAGCCGTCGCGGACCCAGGGCAGCGAGTTGAACAGCGTGAGAGTGGCGTGGTCGGCCTCGCGCGCGAGTTCCGGCAGCATCATCGCGGCCGCCGCCTCGCCGGCGAAGCGCGCACCGCGCTGGGCGGTCCACGCAAATGCCGCCTTGCTGCGCCATCCCTCGAGCGAGTCCCAGCGGAGCGGATCGCTGATGGACGCGCAAGACCCCATCGTGTGCTCGCCCCAGTAGAGCAGGTTCTCGCGCGTGTCGGCAATCAGCGGCGCGATGGACGTGGACAGGGGCTTGCCGCGCAGGAGCGACATCGCGAAGACGCCTTCCGCAGCCAACAGTTCGCGCTGCGCCTTGATCGCCTCGCCCGTCTCCATTGCGGAGGTGCCGAAACCATCCGCCCACCAGTCGGGATAGGCGGCGCGGTGCACTTTGACTTTCTTGAGAGCCTCGGCGTCCCGCGCAACGTGGTCCATGAACATCGAGGTCGTCGCGCTCACCAGGCGCACCTTGTGCCTGTCCGACTCGTTCCAGCGGCGGATGAAGTCGCATTGCTGCCAGTTCGGCGCCGAATCGTCGATGTAAAAGCCGCTGTAGGGAACGGCGAAAGCGTCGAACGGATAGCCCGCCCGGTCCAGCCGGTCGAGGAAGGCGTCCAGCTTGGCGGCGAAGTTTTCAATGTCCAGATTGTGGATGCCCCACATGTTGCCCAGATGGTAAACCTCGGACCGGAACGCGAGCATCTCGCGCCCGCTCGGCGACTGCCAACGGTAGATCGTGGGATTGTCGAACGGCACCAGCGCACGGTCGGAGTTCTCGCCCATCCAGGTGTATCGGATGCCGATCTCCGCGGCGTAATCGGCCATGCACCACGGGATGCCGTGAACGTCGTCCTGCATCAGGGTTTTGATCGGAATGCCCTGCTCGTGCACCAGGCGCAGCTCGCGGAGTCCATGGCGGAGCGTCGCGTCGTCGCACACTTCGCCCATGTTGAGGAACATGCCGGCGACCTCGATGTTGCCCTTCGCGATCCAGCGCTTGAACCGCACCACCTGCTCGGGCGGGCGCGTGCGCAGGAAGTTGAGCACCGCGCCCGCTGTCTCGCAGGTCCAGCGGAACTGCGCGTCGGCCGGATAGCCCTCCGTCATCTCGCAGTAGTCGAGCGCGTGGTCGATTTGCTCGACGTAATGCGGGATGATCTCCGACTGCGGACGCGCAAAGCCGATGTCCGAATGCGTATGCTGCACCAGATACACGGTCGTCGGCCGTACCGCAAAGGCAGGCAGAGCCGCAACGATCACAACCAAACCAAGAGCTTTTCTATTCATTCTCTTCCTTCACGTTTTTATACATGCAGACTGAAAGCACGGCCTGGTACGCAAGACAGGCGAGCAGTACCCATACGAGACCAACGCTGCCAGCACACTTCTGGGCAAAGCCGAGGATGGGCGGCACCACCGCCCCGCCCGCAATCGCCATCACCATCAACGCCGTTATCTCGTTCGTCTTCTCCGGCATCCGGTCAAGCGCGATTCCCATGCACATCACGAAGGTGTTCGCCGAGGCGACCGACGCCACGAACACGCAGGAAAGGAATGCGACCGGCCCAGAACAGACGAAAAATGCCGCGACGGCAAGAATGCACAGGCCGATGCACCAGGGAAAGCACTTCGCGGGCGGGAACCGGACGAAGAGTGCCGCGCCGGCGGCCGTCGCGAGCGTCTTGCCCACGAAATAGACGGTCGGCCCCGTCCCTGCCATGTTCACGTCAACCTTGTACACGGTCTTGAGGAACTCCGGAATCGCCACCGAGAAGCCCACGTCCAGCCCCACCGCGAAGAAGATGCCGACGGTCAGCGCGAGAATCAGCGGATTGCGCAGGAGCGCAAAGCAGCTGCCGAACGTCGTACGCGAGACGGTAGGATCACGCGTCCCGCGTGACCGTATCATCTCCCGCTCGTCTGGAATCCGCGAAAACATCAGCCATGCGGCGGTCGCCGCCGCCACGACGCCGTAGATCGGGAACACGAGCCGCCAGTTCCCCAGGACGCTCGCCGCGACGTATATGAACACGGGCGTGAGCGCCGCGCAGATCGCCTTGACGAACTGTCCGAGGAAAATGCGGCTTGCCAAGAGCGCCGGCGGCGTGACGTTGCCCAGCAACGCCGGAAGCGCCGCCTGCAGCACGGTGTTGCCGATTCCGATCAGCGCGAACGCCGCGAAATACGGCCACGGACGCGACGCGTCCGCCGCAAGCGGAAGGAACATCGCGACCACCGTCACCGCAAGCGACACCAGCACCGTGTTCTTTCGCCCAATCCTTCCCGAGAGCACGCCCGTCGGCAGCGAGATCAGGAAGAACCACACGAAGATCATCGACGGCAGAAAACCCGCCGTCACGTCGTCAAGCGCGCATTCGCTCTTCACCTGGTTCACCACCGGCCCCACGATGTCGGCGAACCCCATCACGAAGAACCCCGCCATCATCGGCAACAGCGCCGCGAGTCCGCACTTCCTTTCAGTCGTCATGTCCTCTCCTTCTCTCATGTCCGCACATAAGCCTTGATTGTCGCGTGAAGCTTCTCCGCGCCGGGACCCGACGGGCGCACGACGTACTTGCCCACGGCGGCGGGCCCGATGAACGTCTCGGCGTCGTAAAGATGTACAAGCGCAAGCGCACCTGCACCAAGCGCGGTGGAAATCGTCGCGAAGAGCCGCTTCGCCTTTTCTTCGCCTTTCGCATAGTCTTCCGCGAAACGGCGGTAGTCGTAATCCGCGTCTCCGGCCATTTCCTTGAGCGCCCACGTGCCCACATACGCCTCAAGACACCCCTCGCCGCCGCAGTTGCACTTCCGTCCGCCGTCGAACTGAATCGGGAAGTGTCCACCCAAGAGCCCCGCCGTTCCATGCACGCCGCGCTCCACGTGTCCGCGGCAGACCGCCGACGTGCCCACGCCCGTGCCAAGGATCATCATGACGGCGTTCTGCTCGCCCTTGGCGCAACCGAAGTTGAGTTCGCCAAGAAGCGCCGCACGTGCGTCGTTGATCACGCGACAGGGAAGTGACAACCTCTCCCGCGCCCACGCAAAGATATCGACGTTCTCCACTCCGGCGTGCTTGTCGTTGCAACTTAGAACCCGCCCCCTCTCCTCGTCGATGATGCCGGGGAGCGCAATGCCGATACCGTCCCATTCTCCCGGATGTCGGGCGCGCATAGCCGAGACGCGCCGTTCAAGTTCTGCCAGCGTACCGGTGAAGCCCTCCGACGACACCGTGAACATCTCGCTCTCGATCACTGTTCCGTCTTCCACCGTGGCCAACTTCACCCGGCTGCCACCCATATCAGCGCTCAACGTCTTCATGTCTGCTCTTCCTTTTCAGCAGTTGACCCGCACGTCGAAAAACGACCCGTCGACGTTGGCGGCAACGGCGCACTGCACATGCCCCCGGTCAAACGCGAAGAAGTGCTTGTGCACGTGCCCGACGAATACGCCCAACAGGTTCGGCGTGGAAAACACGGCCTCGCGGAACGCGAACGTCGTGGGCGTATGCCCGGCCTCTGGCCATTGCGGACGGCGCTCGATCTTCCAGTGGGGATCCACCTTCGCGCCCCACTCGGGATGTGCGCAGCCAGCCTCGCGCGGACCATATCCCGGCATGTAGAGCGGGATGTGCATCATGAGCGCCACCGGCTCGCCCTTCGCTGCCTCCTGCTTCCAGAAGGCGAGCTGTTCCGGCAGTATCTCGTAGAGCGAGTTGTCGATGAAGACGAAACGGATGCCGTTCACCACGCGCGAGGCCATCATCGGATCGGCCCCCTGGTAGAGCGGCGCAAGGCGTTTCTTCGTCCATTCCGCGCGCAAGGCCATCTCCGTGCCAGGCAAACCTTCGTAGTGCCAGTCGTGGTTACCCGAAATGTACATCCAGTTCAACCCGGACTCGTCGAGCCGCCGTTTCACGTACTCAACGCCTGCCTCGGAGGGAAAGCTCACGATGTCGCCCACGAGCGCGAGGAAGTCCACCTTCATCTTCTTCGCCTCGGCGAGTGCGTACTCGAAACCTTCTGGAGAAGCAATCAGACGCCTTGTGCGGAAATGGAGCGCGGAGCGATAGGGTTTGGACATGCGGTCCGAATACTGTTTGAACGGTTCGCCCCGCTCGTCGTCGATGGTGAGGTGCGAATCGCCCACCACCATGAATCGGCACTTCACTCCGAGTGACGGCATGGTGAAGCGCAGCGACTCCTTCACAGACGCGAACGAGACGCCCGGCACAGCCGGCGCCTCTGTCGCCCGCCCGCGCGGCACGGCGACCATCGCCGCCGTGGCGGCACCAAACTTGAGCATGTTCCTTCTTGTCATTTGCATGTCATATCCTTTCTTCTCGGCCATTCCACACCCTCTCAATGAAGGTCGGTCTGGAAGAGCCCCAGTGACGCCATCACAAACCACGCGCTCATCTGTACCTGAGCAATTGCAATGGCATCTCTTTCGTGCGTTGCGTCATACAGCAAAGTCAAATTCCTGTGCGACGAGTTTCTTGGGTTGCCGGCCCACGACCTTTGCCAGCAGACTCTCAACTAAACGATCCACTCTCGCCACGTCGGATTCCCCGTAAAGCCCAGCCAAGGCCGTCACATCGGCCTCGTCAAGACTACTCCATGCTGGAATGTGGACATGCCGTAGATTCTGCGCCTGATAACGGATGCTGCCACCACGCATCTGAACCGACACGCGCCGAATCTGTTCTGTCACGAATGAGCTTCGCATCAACACGCAAAGGGCCCGCATGTTCCACGTGTCGGACGTAATCCAGTACACGTTATGGTGGGGATAGAATTGACCACGTTCGTCAAGGGCGACATTTCCTCCGCGTTGGATGTCGGGGAGCAAAAGCTTCTCGGCCCGCAAAACCCTATAGCTGATCCTGTCTAGAGTCCTGTACCATGAGTCCGGATGCTTTTTCGCGCAATAACGGGCCTTCAACCTCCCTGCGTGTTTTTCCAAATACGCACCCGTCTTCGGGAACTTCGACAAGTCCAGCATTTGCCTGTCATCATGCTGATCGTACGGATTGAGCATGTAACGGCTGTTCCACTCGATGCTGCCGCCTTGAATGTCCTCGGATGCGACAAGCGGGAGCAAACACGAGGCCTCAATCTCCGTATTGCGTTGTGGATCCACGTAGATTTCATCCGCACCCGAGGCAACGCCGATACCGACCAGTGTCCCAGCTCCTGATTGCTCGATTGTCGGGAAGGAACTGGTTATAGACTCGAATCTTTCCCTTTCAGCAGAGTCAGTCGTGACCCAAGCGTCCTCGCCACCGTACCATTTTACGAACCTGTTGAGCCGCGATCCCGCAACACCCGTCCTGTAATGCCGCAGTGCATCGTCATCCAGCGACGCCACTTCGCCAGAATAAGTATCCTTCCCGATATGACGATCTATCACGTAGATCGCAGGATAGGCGGACACCTCGGTCTCAAAAGGCTGGGTATGTTCCATGTTCAAGTATAACGCAACGTGGAAGGATTCGCTAATCATCCGGCGCAGTCGCCTGCCATAACTGCTGCGCACAAATCTGTTTGTGCAGATGAATGAAAAAACACCGCGCGGCGACAGCAATGAGAGCGACCGTTCAAAGAAAGGAACGTAGATATCGCACCTTTCGGAGAACGTATCGTACCGGACCTTGTACGCCCGCTGTTTCTCAGGAGCAATGTTGTCAAAGCGAATGTAGGGCGGATTGCCAATCACCACGTCAAATCTTTTCTGAAAATCATGGAGAAGAAAATCTTCGCAGCGGAACCAGCATGAAAGCAGACGCTTCACAACGTTCTTAGAACATCCTGCGGAATCCAGCCGTGCAGCGACCTCGCGTTTCACATGTGAAATGCTTTTCTCGGACACATCGAACGCAAGCAGGAACCCCTCTAACGCATCATCTTCCCAATCGGGTTCCTCTGCAATCAGCGCATCCACAATTGGCAGAACAAAAGCCCCGTCCCCGCAGCTTGGCTCCAGTACACTCAATCCCCGCCATTTACCGAAGCGTCCCGCGCGCATGACTTCGCGCATCATGTAGGAAACAACTTCGGGACGCGTGAACACTGCGCCCGTGGTCCTGTGTTCAGGAACTGGATTTCGCACACTCATGATCTTGCGGACAAATACGAATAAAGGGACTTGAAGAAATTCAACGCACCCACCGACTCGCCACCGTCGCGCACGGACGCAGTCTTGCTATCGGACACAAGAAGCGCGGTCGCCGTGTAGTCGCGTTCCAGCACAAGTCGTTCGCAGAGAATCTCATATCTCCGAAGGTAACTCGTACCATGAAACACAGGAAGAGGCGGCAAGAGACTATCCGCAAGCGCAACGGCACGTTCAGAAGACGGTGAGTCCTCCAGGAAGAAAAGATAACCGAGCCACGGCGCTTCCGTCACGCCGAACACGCGCTCACGATAGGCCACCCAAAAATCACGTGACACGCCGAGGACTTCCTCCGTCCTGTTGTTGAAGTTATTGCCGAAGCTGCCACTCTGCGACTTCAGTTCAATCGCGGCAACCAACCTTCCACCCCGCATGACAACGACATCCCAGTTCTTCTGCGGCCGATAATATCCCGGAACGGGAACGGCCCTGTCGAAGAACACCTCCGTCTTCTTGAATCCAGCCTTTATGCATATTTCCTTAATGAGCCTCGCAAACCCGTCGAGGTGCCGACCACCAGTGACTTGCCCGCGTGTCCCCGCGTCAGTAACACCTCGCTTCTTCTGAGAAACCGCCTGCGACCTTCGCGTTTTCCAGTAAAACGCCGCTGCATTCGCAACCTTCTTACGAAGTTGCACTTCTGTGTATGGGAAAGACATGCGGAAATTATACCATTTATATGCCCCGTGTGAAATGCAAATTTGAGGAATACCGGACTGCCTTCACCCATTCAGGAATCTCCCTTGAGGCTATCAAGTGGGTTATTTGGGTTTATCTTCCGCATCCCCACTTCTTGTTCGGTTCGGGGCCCATCCAGAGCTCAAGCGTGCCGCCCTTCAGGACTTCCTTCGCGGGGAAGAAGAAGGAACTGAGCGGCTTGCCATTCAGCACGGCACGCTGCACGTACTTGTTGGCGCGGGAGGCGTTGTGCGCCTTGATGGTGAATGTGTCGCCGCGGCCGAAGCGTCGTCCGAGGTCGATTGTCGCCTCCTCGAAGAGCGGGCTCGCGATTTCATAGATGGGCTCCGCACGGCAGCCGCCGTCCGTCTGGAAGAGCCCGAGCGACGCCATCACGAACCACGCGCTCATCTGCCCCTGGTCCTCGTCGCCCAGCCACGCCGTGGAATCGCCGAAACCGTAGAAGCGCTCCATGATCGACCGCGCCCACTTCTGCGTCTCCCACGGCTCCTTCGCCCAGTTGAAGAGGAACGCGAAATGCATCGACTGCTGGTTGCCCTGCACGACGGGGAACTTCGCGTAATGCTCGCCAGGCGCGTTGTAGCGGAACGGACAGCTCTTCTCAAAACCCCACTTGAGCCGTTCAAGGAAGCGTTCGCGTCCGACGATCTCCACGAGCGCCGGGACGTCCTGCGGCACGAAAAACGTGAGCTGCCAGGCGTTGCCTTCTACATATCCCTTCACCGAGAATCCGTCCGACATGGAAGTCAGGGTTTTGTCCCATTCGCCCTTGGAGTCCCTGCGGTGGCAGTAACCGCTTTCTGGATTGACAGCGTTCTTCCACCAGGTGCCGCGGTCGGAGAAGGTCTTGTACGCGGCCTCGTCGCCAATCGCCTTCGCGAACTGTCCCACGGTCCAGTCGTCAAACGAATACTCCATCGAGTTCGAGAAGGTGCCCTTGTCGCTCGGCACGTAATGGTGTTTCATATATACGGCGAGGTTGCGGTTGCCGGCGAAGCCGCGTCCCACCTTCTGTCCGGGTGTGGTCTGCATCTTCACGAACGCGGCCAGCAGTTTCTTCGGGTCGTACACGCGGATGCCCATCTGCCAGGCGCTGACCATCTGCGGAATCTCGTGCTCCGCCACCATCACCGGGATGTAGCGCATGCCCGCCGGACCCTTCCCGAGCCATCCGCCGGCCTCGAACAGCGCCATCTGCGACTTCACCCAGCGCGCGCTCCACTCCGGCCCCACGAGGTTCCACGCCTGGTTCAGGTTCCAGAACGTGTTCCAGAACGCGTCGCACCCCATCGCGCGCGCGTCTGGATCGTCCAGCTTCTGGATTTTTCCGAACGGGTCGCTCCAGCGTCCATCGACATCGTTGAAGGTATTGCGGCAGAACGAGCGATAGAGGTTCGTGTAGAAGCGCTTCTTCTCAAGACGATCCGCCGTGGCGATCTTCACGCGCCCCATCAGGTCGTTCCACGTCGCCTCGTTGGCCGCGCGCACCTTCTCGAAGCTCCAGCCGAACGGCTCTTCGACCTCGCGCTTCAGGTTGTTCGCCGCGCCTGCGATGTCCACGAACGAAATACCCGAGCGCATCTGCACGACGGTCTTGCCCTCCGCCGGCTCGAACTCCACGTAGCAGCCAAAGTACTTCGGATTCTGCGCGGAATGTGCGCTACCTGTCCAAAGGGCGTCGTTTCCCCATCCGCCGAACTTTGCGATGTCCCGGTCGAACTCGATCACGAAGTGGACGGTGTAGAACTGGTCGGCGTCGCGGCTCCACACGTGCGTCGTATCCTGCTTGGAAAAGCCCTCGATTCGGCGCGGACCCGTCTGGCGCACGTCGCAGGCCTTCAGGACGTAATTGTATTCGCACGGCGTGAGCAGGTCGATCATCACGCGCGGCGTCTTGCCCGCCGGATACGTGTAGCGCTGGAATCCACAGCGGTCGGTCGCCGTGAGTTCGGCGAAGATGTCGTGGTCCGTGAGCTTCACGGCGTAGTACCCCGCCTTGCACACCTCGCTCGTCTTGTCGATGAACGAGCGGTAGCCGTCCGCGTGGCCCTTGATTTCGGAATCCGCGCCCATGCGGGTCTTGAGCGGACCCGTGGTCGGCATCGTGCCGAGTCCCGCCATGGTCCACTCGTGAATGTGGCTAAAGCAACCAATGCTCTCGATTGAGGGATCGTATCCGCCATCCCACACCCGCTTGCCGGGCAGGCCCTCGTTGTCGGGCGAGAGCTTCACCATGCTGAACGGCGTCCACGGACCCGGCGCGAGCATCCAGCGAGAGTGCGCCGTGCCCATGCGCGTATCGACGTACCCCGCCACGCCCGCGTCGCGCTGCGGCGTGCACTTGACCGTTCCTTCCCGCACACATTCCCCATCCACCAGCACACGATATTTACCCTGGGCCACCGCATCCATCGGCGCTTCGAGCGAATACGCCCCTGCCTCCACGCGCTGTTCCAACGCAACCTTGCCGTCGATCTCCACGCGCACGACGGGCGCGCCCTCCAGATGCTCCACGTCAACGAGCAGCGGCTGTTTCCCGGTGCCGGGGATCAAGTAGTCGCCCGCCTTCACGTTTCGCACATACGCGCCCTTGTGCGCACGGCGCACCACAGCGTCCTTCGGCCCCTCCAACCGCACGTCGTCGAAGATCGCCCAGCTGCCTTCGATGGACGTGATCTTGATTTCGTTCGCACCCTCCACGATCTCGCCGTCCGCAAGGTCGAACTTCGCCGCGAACGGCTTGGCCTTCGAGAAGTCGCCCTTCATGATGGATGCGTCGCCGCCACCGACGGGCAGCACCATCTTCCGCGCCTTGCCGTTCACCGACACCTTCAGGAGGGGCCTCTCCGCCTTATGGACATCTGCAAAGTCGATGACGAGCGTCCACGCGTCGTCCGTACCTTTCTTCGCAATGTCGAAGAGGATGTTCACCTGCTGCGTGCGGCGTCCGGCGGGACTGCCAGATCCGGCCCACTTATCGTTGATGCCAGGAAGAACGTAGGGGAAAGACTTCTTTGCATCCGATCTTCCGACGAGGAAATAGTTGTTCTCCCAGCCGAAGTCGTGCTGCAGGAAATCGTTGTATCCTCGCGGCGCAAGTGCGAACTCGTTGCCCGTGCCGTCCTTCTGGCCGATCTGCCACACGACGTGCGCATTTGCAGAAACGGAGGCCGCCGCCACAGCGGCCATCAACAAAACATATTTCATATAACTTTTCCTTTCGTCTTTTTGCACGGACATCAATCCGCGTCGATGCTGTGTATTTTACCAAAACAACCACAGCACTTTCAACCTAAATGCGGCGGTGGGGGTGCAACGAGTTTTTTCTGTAAAAAATTCATCTGGCCCCTTGACTTTGCGCGTATTCTTTAGTATACTAAAGAACATGAAAACTGCAACAAGAG
>CACZDG010000076.1:17949-29592 GCA_902779865.1 uncultured bacterium | reverse complement strand
CATTTGCTGGTTGCGAGTGCCTGACTTGGCTGGATATCCCGGCACATGTTAGCTACGTCGGCGAATCTGCGTTTGCGAACTGCTCGTTGCTGGAATCGGTCTGCTTCTTTGCCGATGACTCCGTGACGGACAGCTACCTTGAGGTTGACTACGGCGTGTTCTTCGGTTGCGAGTCGCTTGCATCCGTTTCGTTTGATGACAGGCCGTGGGATCCGGAGAATGACGTTTGCAACGCCATCTACATCGGCGAAAGCGCGTTTGAAGGCTGCGAGGCTCTGACTGATCTGTATCTGGGCGAGGGTGTCGAGGAGATTGGCGAGTCTGCGTTCTATGGCATTGGCATAGATTATCTGGAGATTCCCGCGAGCGTGGCGTACATCGGTGAATCTGCGTTTGCGTACTGCGAGAACCTTGAAGAAGTATATTTCGCCGGATACGAAGTATATGGCGATAACTACGGAATTGATGTGGACATCGAGTGCGCATTTGAGGGGACGCCGTGGTTGGACAAACCTCCAGCCAATGACAATTTCTCCAATGCGATTGACCTTGCTGAGGCTTCTGGGTCAGTGCAAGGTAGAAATCAGAATGCGACGGTTGAGGCAGGGGAGTTTCATAAATGTTCCCCGACGGCAACGGTATGGTATAAGTGGACGCCAGCGACGACCGGTACAATCCTGTTCGGCGTTGTAGCGGACTACGACTCGATCATCGGGGTGTACACGGGAACTGCTATAGGTGCGTTGAAGCGCATCACGTTTAACGACGATAGCCATAGTGATTATTCAAGCGTGGTGGCATTCGATGCTGTCGCCGGCACTACGTATTATATTGCCGTTGGTGGGTATGACGACTCAGAGGGGCATTTCAAGCTTGAGTGGGCGCCTTATGAATATGAAATCACTTTCATTGTTGATGAGAACGGCGTGTTGACGGACTATGAATATGGGTATGTAATCCCGCCTACTTTAGATATCCCTGAAGGGGTTACCGCCATTGCGGACTATCTATTTGAAGACTCCGAAGACGGGGATGGAATCCATACGGTCAACCTACCGTCTACGCTTAAGTCCATTGGTGCATATGCGTTCGTAGGGTGCTATGACTTGGCGACCGTGAACGGGCTGACGGATGATGTCGAGGTCGGGAAGCAGGCTTTCTGGTCCACGCCGTTCGACGAGACGCGCCCGTTCGGGCTGGATATTGTCAACAAATGCGTGGTTGGCTTCCATGGCCACTGCGCGGCGACGGTGACAATCCCCGAGGGCGTTACTAACATTGCCGAATATGCGTTTTGCTACGATGATTATGGTTCGTGGGAATATGATGAGGAAACGGATGAAGAGTACGAGATTTCCAATTCCCTGGCGAATCTGACATCGGTGAGTCTGCCCACTAGCGTCGCCTCGATCTGCAAGTGGGCATTCGATGGCTGTACCAACCTTGGAACAGTTGCCATCGGGAATCCCGAGATTCTGATTGACGGTTCCGCGTTCTCTGGTTGTGTGAAGTTGGCGATTGATGCCGAGAAGCTCGGCTACTCGCTTGTCGGCTGGGATCTTTTCCGCGAGAAAAATCCTGAAATGCGGGTAATAGACCGAGACGAGGACGGCAATTATATCGGCTGGCATTGGGAAGAGTACGAGCCTGACTTCATGCCTACCGGGATGGTCGTGCGCGTCGAAGACGTTCTCACACCGCTTGTTTACGGTTTGCCGACGGACAAGTTGAAGACAAACTGGGTGTGGAATGTTGAAACGGAGGAATATGTAATTGGCGATATTATTGTAGTCACTAATGCTCTTAATGGCGTCTGGGCAACTCCAGTTTGGGAAGTTAACCAGTACACGTTGACGTTTGATGCGGCTGGCGGCAGTGAAGTCGCACCCATAACGCAGGACTACGGCACCGCCGTGACAGCTCCCGCCGCGCCGACGCGCACGGGTTACGCGTTCGTCGGCTGGACTCCCGAATTGCCGGAGACTATTCCGGCGGAGGACGTGACCTACACCGCGCAGTGGACGGTGAACCAGTACACGCTTACGTTCGACACTGGCGATGGCAGCGAAGTTGCGCCCATAACGCAGGACTACGGCACCGCCGTGACTGCTCCCGCCGCGCCGACGCGCACGGGCTACACGTTCGTTGGCTGGAGTCCAGCGCTTCCAGCGACCATGCCGGTGGACGGCGGCGCGTTCACGGCGCAGTGGACGGCGAACGGCTACACGGTGGCGTTCGACGCGAACGGCGGCGACGGCGAAATGGCCGATGCGTCGTGGACGTATGATTCGGTCACTAATTTTGCTTCCTGCGGATTCGTGCGGACCGGCCACACGTTCGTCGGCTGGGCGACGAACGAGACTGGCGACGTCCTGTTTGAGGATGGCGACGCGGTTTCCAACCTGACGGCGATTGCCGGCGGCAACGTCAAGTTCTTCGCAGTCTGGGACGCGAACCAGTACACGCTTACGTTCGACACTGGCGATGGCAGCGAAGTTGCGCCAATAACGCAGGACTACGGCACCGCCGTGACAGCGCCCGCCGCGCCGACGCGCACGGGTTACGCGTTCGCCGGCTGGACGCCCGAATTGCCGGAGACTATTCCGGCGGAGGACGTGACCTACACCGCGCAGTGGACGGTGAACAAGTACACGCTAACGTTCGATTCGGCTGGCGGCAGTGTGGTCGCGCCGATCACGCAGGACTACGGTACTGCGGTGGCGGAACCCGTTGCGCCTGTTCGTAGGGGGTACGCTTTCACGGGCTGGTCTCCCGCGCTTCCAGCGACCATGCCAGCGGTCGGGGGCTCGTTCACGGCGCAGTGGGCGGCGAACCGTTACACGGTTGAGTTCGATCCGAACGGAGGCACTGGCGATATGGCCGCACAGAGCTACGTTTATGATGTCGAACAGTGCCTGAATGAATGTACTTTTACACGCTCGACGCACGAGTTCGTCGGCTGGTCGCTGACTCCAGGTTCTGACGTGATCAAGTACTTCGACGGCGAGAACGTCCAGAACATGACTGCGGCGGCGGATGGCAAGGTTACGCTTTACGCCGTGTGGGAGCGTTCGACGCTGTGGGCACCGAGCGGCGCGGAACAGGGCGACGAGAAGTTCGACGGTGCGGCGGCCGAGACGTACGACGGCTACGTTTACACCGATGACGGCGTCCTGAAGGGTACGGTCCAGATGAAGGCCGCCAAGGCGAAACTCGACCGCAAGACGGACAAGACGGTGTCCAAGATCACAGTGGCGATCCAGCTTGTGGGCGAAAAGAAGGTTACCGCGAAGGGGAATCTCGACCTGGCTACGGCGAAGTTTGAGACAACCGCCGGCGGCCGCGCTTTGTCGCTTGCCATTGGCGCAAACGGCGTCACCGGCATGTACGGCGCATATTACATTGACGGTGCCCAGAACAAGTTCACGAGCAAGGACGCTGCCGACAAACAGGACGGCGCTGCGGCACTAGCCCGCTGGCAGGGCGTATATACGCTCGCCCGTAAGGATGCGAACGGATGGAGTGGGTTCTCGCTGACGGTTGCCGCGAAGGGTAAGGTTAAAGTACAGGGCTTTCTTGCGGACGGAACGAAGGTGTCGGTCACGAGCCAGCTGCTCGTGGGCGAAGACGGCGTATGCGCCATTCCGGTGGTAATCGCGAAGAAAGTCAACGTGGCGTTCAACGTGTGGCTGACTGACGATGGCGTGGAAGTGGTCGGATTGGACGGCGAGGTGGTCGCAGGACGTCTCGATGTCCTGAAGGGTGGCGCGTACTTCTCGCTTGACGGGACGGCATTCAGTGCGCTTCTGGGGGATGGTACTTACGCCGGGTACCTGCCGGACGGCCTGGCGGTGTCGCAGAACGGGACCAAGCTGGTTGTGGCCGATGGCGCGAAGGCCGGCAAGGTTCAGCTGGCGAAGGACGGTACGGTGGACGACGCTAAGGCGGGAGTTAATCCGTCCGCGCTGAAACTCACCTACACGGCGAAGACGGGGCTTCTCAAGGGCACGTTCAAGGCGTACACGCATGTGAACGGCAAGCCGAAGGCCGTTACGGTGACGGTGACGGGCATACTCGTGGATGGCAAGGGCTATGGTACTGTTTCCATAAAGAAGCCGGCGCTCAGCCTATCGTTTACGATTGAATGAGGTGGAGATTCCTCCTCATGAATACGGCGGGACGCAATTTGTGCGTACCGCCGTTTTTCTTTTGCGTATTGAGCGCGGATTTGGTAAACTACCGTCGTCGATTCAAAAGAAAGGTGATTCCACTATGAAAGCAAGGAAGTTATTTGTACTGGCGTTGGCGTGCATGGCATCGGTCATAGCGCAAGGTAAAACGTTCTCGCTTGATTTGCGCGCTCCGTCAATGGGAGGGCGCGTAGCAAGGGCAAAACTTGCAGCGTCTCAGACGGACAGTTGTGACGGAGCTCTTCGCAGGGTGAATCTTGATGCCGGTGCGGCGGATGTCGGCGAGGTCGCTGTAGGCGACGAACTGGCATTCGCCCTTTTCGACGATGTGGCAATCACGTTGACGCTGAAAAAGCAGATGCCTTCACCTTTGGGCGGTGACGTGTTCCTTGCCGAGGCGACAGGTTACGATGGCGTGAAAAACGCCGTCGTCCTGCGGACGGCGGAGGGCTTGACGGTTGACATTCAGGACTACCGTAACAAGAAGGTGTATAAGGTCATCTCCACGGCAACAGGCGTGGCTGTACAGGAGCTGGAGGCGAAGGGCGGTAGTTGCGGTTGCGATGTATTGGAGAAGCCTAATAAGGATAGAAACGTATCGGCGAATGTACGCAAGGCAAAAAAGATCGTTGCCGACAAGATACCGGATCCTGATGGAGCTTTCGTTGACATACTTGTCGCATACGATGCGGGTGCGGCGGCGTGGGCTAATGACAATGGCGGCGGCATTACCAACTTTGCCCAGACGGCCGTTAATAAAATGAATACCGTTCTTGCCAACAACGGCTTAGACGACTTTTTCCGTTTCCGACTCGTTGGCATCGAAACGGTGTCTGCTTCGTCCCGTAATTTGAACTATGCGCTAAATTCGGTAACGGATGGGGTGGGGGATTGGGCTCCAATCAAGGTAAAGCGCGAAGAACTTGGTGCTGACATCGTGACAGTGCTTGTTGATACGGGCTCAGCTTATGGCACAACTGGCTTGGGCTGGAGCTTGGAATCGGACAACATTGAACATTTCTCTGATAGCGCCTACAATGCCTGCGCGATTCGTTCCGTGGCGCAGTCGCACACGATGACGCATGAAGTTGGGCACAACATGGGCTGTGGGCACAGCGACATCCAACAGTCGTCTCCAGGTCCGCAGCTGTACGGTTATTCGGCGGGGTATTATTTCTCAGTAGGCGATGATCGTTACCATACGGTTATGGCGTATGATGGTGAAGGTCCTGGCGGTGATGCAGTCCCGTATTTCTCTTCGCCGTCTCATGCATATAAGGGCGTCAATGTTGGCGATGAAAAGCACAACAACCGTTTGACGCTATATAGCACCTATGGCATGGTTTCCAGATGGCGTACCACAATAGGAGACGAAATAGATGACGGCGGAGATGACGACCCTGGTGAATCGACTAGCAGTGACAACTTCGTGAATGCTCGGCGGTTGACGGGAGCGAGCGGAACGGCATCTTTCAATAACGAAGGCTACACGAAAGAGCCTGGTGAGCCAAAACATTCCAGCGATGGATGGGATGGAGGTGCCTCCGCTTGGGCCACGTGGACGGCTCCAGAAACAGGAGACTGGACGTTTTGGCTGACGGGGACGCTTGCCAGCAATGCGGACGAGGAGTTGGACACGCAGCTTGCGATATATACAGGCACTTCGCTAGGAAGCCTGACGTCGGTTGCGGCAAACGACGATATATCTGCGGACGTATACTCCAGCCGCGTCTCATTCCATGCAACAAAGGGCGTTGAGTACAAGATTGCGATGGACACCTACGAGGGGGCTGTGGGAACCATGAAATTACGGTGGGAAAATAGGTACATCCACTATGTTGAGTTCGAATATGATACAATGTTCGCATCTGCTTCCGGTGATAAGGCGGAAATAGTGGTGTCGTCTTCAACGGGATGGAGCGTTGTTGATTATCCCGACTGGGCTGTTATGAATGTGCTTTCAGGGACTACAGGTGCCAAGATGACCTTTTCCGTCAAGCCCAATTCAACTGGCGCGGAGCGTACGGGCGCCATTTCCGTACAGGCTGGAAACTCGGAACAGAAGTCATTTACGATTCGGCAGCATGTTGTTGATTTCGTCACCACGAAGGATGCTGCTGTAGCAGCGGCACGGCGGATGAACAGGCGTATATTGCTTGTCATGGGGCGGGAGTCGTGCTGGAACACACAGGCCACGCTCTTCAACTCCATCCCGTCGTCAGCTGTATGGCCACTGTGGGACACCAATTTGGGTTACGTTCTTTGGTACAGCAACTGCGACCGTCAAAGCGATGCATACGGATATGCCTCAGGGTTGGGCTCTTACACGCTTCCGCTTGTCTGCATAATCGATCCGCAGGACATGTCCAAATATGTTGATCGGGTTACTGGTTACCAAAACGAGGACGCCCTCAAGTCGTTTTTAGGTAGAAATGCGGGTTGGACTGGTCTGCCAGCCCCTGCAACTTACACGGTGATTTACAATCCCGGCGCAAACGGAACAGGAGTGCGGCAGACGGCGACAAAGGTGGAGAACGTCGCACTGGTGCTTAGGGGCGTGACCTTCACGCGCACTGGTTATACGCAAAGTGGATGGGCTAAGAGCGATGGTGGCGTAAAGGCATACGCCCTCTCGGCGTCCTATACTGCTAACGCGGCACTTACACTTTATCCTGTATGGACCGCGAATAATTATAAAGTCACGTTTAATGCTCAAGGGGGGAGCTTGTCCACTACGACGAAGACAGTGACATACAACTCATCATACGGTTCGTTGCCGAGTCCAACGCTTGCCGGTTATACGTTCGAAGGCTGGTACACGGCGGCGAACGGAGGAACGTTGATAACAGCGTCGAGCAAGGTCTCCATAGCGGCTAATCATACGCTTTACGCTAAATGGAAACCGCTGCCGTCTATCTCGTCTTATGCAGGCACTCTTGATACGGCATTCGCCAGGGCGCTTACGGTGGACGGCGCACTTTACGAAAACGGTGTGATCGCTGGTACGATGCAGGTGAAAGTCGGAAAGATCAGCAAGAAGGGCGTTGTGAAGGTATCCGCCGCTGCGACGTTGCTGATTGATGGTAAGGCGAAGAAGGTTACGGCGAAGGCGGTGAATGTTGTGCTGGACGCGACGGGACGTATCTCTCCTACGGCACTTGTATTCAAAGCGCCAATTGGCGAAATGGTGTTTGCGATGGGTGCTGATGGCACGTTTACTTTGAAGAATGCGTCATACGCGATGGTGGATGAACCGGTCGGCGGCGCACTGCATGGCGGATTGGGAGGAACGTTCCGACTTAAAGAGTTCGATCTCGACGTACCTGGTGTGATTCTTGACGACCTTCTGCCATTCGAGGAAGGGTTTGGCGTCACTGGCGTCAAGTGGCAGTTTGCAAAAGCTGCAACGGTGAAATGGGCGAAGGATCGGGTGACTAAGGAGTACGACCTTGTAGTGGATGATTCCAGGGGAAAAACCAACCTCTCCGGACTGAAGCTCACGTACACCGCGAAGACGGGAATCTTCAAGGGGGCGTTCAAGGCGTATGCTCTGGAGGAGAAAAACGGCAAGATGAAGTTGATGAAATACACGGTGAACGTGATTGGCCTCGTCGTGAACGGCAAGGGCGTAGGCGAAGCCTCCTGCAAGCGTCCAGCCGGCGGCCCGTGGGCAGTGTCGGTTGAGTAAAGGGACGGATTGATTCTCGGTGTAACACCACAAAGCTCATACACCCCCACCATGAAGCAACCACACTATAGTGTGGCAACAACAAATAGCCCTATTTGTTCCGACAAATAGCCCTATTTGTTGCAACAAGTAGCCCTATTTGTTCCAACAAGTAGTACTATTTGTTGAAAGCACACCCCAGTCCAATCGCCATCGCTACCCCAGTCCAAACAACTCTTATACCTAGGGTACTACCGACAGTCTACGTGGCGTGTGGACACGCCGACCTACCGGGGTTTGCAACTGCTTCTTAATATGACGGTGTTATACATTTCGTGTGGTTTTGTGCAATAGGAGAGGTGTAGTTTGTATTCGTTATTGCAATCGTAATGCACTATTTGATATAATGGTCGGCAACGGAGAAAAACTATGGCTGACTATGTAACAATAATCAAAAACCAGAAAGAGGACTTGGACAATCTGCTCAAGGCGGATGTCTTGGTTCGTGACCCCATGGCGAACATCGACTTGAATAGTCCCTGTGCGCAAGTCGTAATCGGCGTGAGGCGTAGCGGAAAGTCCATTCTCTGCCTTACGGCGTTCAAATCTGCCGGAATCCCTTTTGGGTTCGTCAACTTCGACGACGAGAACCTTGACGGAATCGAGGCGTCCGACCTTGATGAAATCCTCAAGGCGGTCTATGTCGTCTATGGTCCGGTCGAGCATTTGTTCCTCGACGAGATACAGGACGCACCGAAGTGGCAACTGTTTGTGAACCGTCTGCTTCGCAAGGGGATGCACATCGTCATTAGCGGGTCGAACGCCCGGCTGCTTTCTTCGGATCTGGCGACGCATTTGACGGGGCGGTTCGTCTCCACGGAACTCTTCCCTTTTTCTTTCGCGGAATACCGTGCTTTTCTGAAACGCGGCAAACCGGAAACGACGACGGCAAGGGCCGAGGCCAGACGCGATTACGCCCATTACGCCCTGCACGGGGGGATGCCTGAAACATTCCATATGCTTGATTCGCGAGGCTATCTGCGAGACATCAACGATGCAATTCTCTACCGCGACATCCTGAAACGGCACAACCTCAGAAGCCCAAGGACCCTAGGTGATGTCGCACGGTTGTTGATGGAAAGCTATGCGCTTGAAGTGTCGTACGTCAATATAGCGAACCGTCTTGGTGTCAAGAGCGTTCACACGGTTCAGACATACGCGAACTATCTTGAAGCCGCATACCTGATACAGACAGTAAACCGTTTTTCGTTCAAGACGGCGGAGCGCCTGAAGCTCGGAAAGGTGTATGCCGTCGATCCCGGGTTCATAAGCAACGCCACGGGCGTACACGAGGGTGCGGACAATCTTGGACGGCGACTGGAGAACATTGTGTTTCTGCAGCTGCGTTCGCTTCGGATGAAGCTTGACTACGCAATCTACTACTACCGCGACCAGTCTCACGAAGTTGATTTCCTGCTTCGCCAATTTGGGAAGGTTAAACGTCTCATACAGGTCTGCTTTGATATCGGCATAGAAAAAACTAGGGACCGCGAATTATCCGCGTTATTCGAGGTCGGCAGAAAGCTTAACTGCAAAGACCTTCTGCTCATCACCGACCATGAGAACGGCGAGGAGACGCAGGACGGGATGAAGGTGAGGATCGTCGATATCGTGACATGGCTTCTCGAAGCACCAAAGGAAGAACCTCCCCAATGGGGAGAACCGCCGGTATGAGGACGCAATCTGCCTCATTCCCTTAGCGAGTTTTACAACGGGCTCGGCAGAACAGCGTTGACGGCCATGCATAGCTGGACAAACGCCTATGCATAGAGAACCGATTCCTTATACATAAGGAATCAAACGCTTATGCATAAGGAACTGGATGCTTATGCATAAGGGATGGTTTGTCTATGCATAAGCAACCGAAGGGCTATGCATAACGGTGCCTGTATCCAGCGTAGGCTAGGGAAAGGGTGTACCCGAATCGTGAGATTATGGTGCGGAATGACTAAAGCGATGAGAGCACTGCTTCAACCCCAAACCACCGCGTCGTAGCGGGCTGGGACAGCACTGCCTAGTCCATAGAATCGATGGTCGAGTCTCCATTGGATGGAGGTTTACAGGTCGATTGTAGGACTGTTAGCGGTTGTATTCGACAGGTGAAAACGCCATCCCCCCCAGAAAGCGTTTGGTACGTTACCCGAGTTTGCGATGTGGCAAAACTGGTCTGACCTGTTTTGCCACATCGCAAACACGGGTAACATTCCCTTGTGTTTTGACCAAGGCCAAGTCCTTTTGCTTCATGCTCCAAGGTACATGGGCCTAAACAGACATGTCTCCTTGGAGCAAACAGACATGTCACCTTGGAGCAAACAGACATGTCACCTTGGCGCAAGCGGACATGTCTCCTTGGAGCAAACAGACATGTCTCCTTGGAGCAAACAGACATGTCTCCTTGGCGCAAACAGACATGTCTCCTTAGATACGTCCACCTTGAAGGGTATTAACTTTGGACTTCAAACCCAGTTTGTGGTGCCTTTAGCGGGTTTTGCACATGCATCCAGATACATTACGGCAGAAAGCGCCGAAATTGCGTTTTTATGAAAATCAGCCTTGCACGGTGGGGCGGTTTTTGGTATTCTAACGGCGTTCTGCGGATTGGGCTTGAAAACCCTTCATTCGGAACATACAGTTTGCTTGTGTGGAAGGGTTGCTTTTCGAGACCAGATTCTACATGCAGAGGAAGGAAAAAGATGCCAGTAGTTGCGAAAGAAATGATTGATGCCATGACTACGGACGAGAAAGTTCGTATTGTGCGTTATATCGTGACCATGCTTGGAAAGGAATTCAAATATGGGCTAGGCGATTCGGACTTGGAAGAGGACGTGTCGGAGCAGTTGTCGGCGTGTTCGCGATTCTGTCGCGAGAATCCAAGGCGCATGTCGCACGAAGAAGTCTTTTCCGGTCTGCAGGAGATTGTTGATGCTGGACGACAGGTTTACCCTTGAGTATTCGCCGCAGTTCTATGAAGAAATCTCGGATGCCATACGCTACATCACGTTTAAGTTGCGTAATCCTGAGGCTGCACAGGGATTGAGAGATGCTGCGGAACGTGCTGTTCTGGATCGCCTTGATGCTCCGATTGCCTTTGCACCGTATTACAATGATGAGGCTACTGGAGATGTCTATTACCGTATCAACGTTCGCAACTTTGTCATTTTCTACGTTGTGATAGGCCAGGTTATGGAAGTCCGATGGTTTCGTTATTCACGCCGCCTATTTCCATAATTATCGTTTCGCATCGTAATATCGTGGGTACACCTCATGCACGTTATGGTACGATAAGTGACGGGCGGCGCATTCATGTTCCTATACCAGATGCATGACGCGACAGAATTGCGCTTTTACGAAAAAACGCCTTGCGCTGTGGGGCGTTTTTTGGTATTCTAATTGCGTTCGACGGATTGGGCAACTGATTCAAGGAACAGATATATTACCCGCGTGGGGGTGGCGAGCAACTATAACCAGCGCCGCGTTTGGGATTGCGTAAGAAGAAATACCAGAGAACCTGTAACTTGAAAGCGTAAGGTTCTTTCGTGTGTCTTGCTTGATGCATTGGAGGAGGTGCTATGTTTCCCCGCGCCGAATCCAAAATCAGGGAGGGTCGCGCTCCGTCGTGGCCGCACCGGGAGGGTCGCGCTCCGTCGTGACCGCCATAAGAGGGAAAGAGTCGATTTAACAAAACCGAAAGGAAAGCAGAATGATGAGTACAAAGCGAATGTTGAA
>CACZDG010000076.1:0-17916 GCA_902779865.1 uncultured bacterium | reverse complement strand
GTGTTGGTGCACCGCGCAAGCGGCGACGACCACGTACACGACCGAAATCGATGGTACGACGTGGAATTACACGCTTTCAGGCTCTAATGCAACCATTACCGGTGTCACTCCAGCGGACGGCAATCTCGTAGTCCCGTCATCAGTGGATGGATACGCGGTTGTGTCGATAGGAAACAATGTTGGCAAGAGCAACAATAACATCAAGTCTGTGCGTATCCCTGATTCGGTGACGAGTGTAGGTTCTGGTGCGTTCACGTTCTGCACGTCCCTGGGCGAGGTCGTCCTCGGCGACGGGGTGACAACTATAGGCGGGTACTCCTACACCTCCACGGACACGGACTCGAGCAATAGTTACGAGCAGTACGGGGCATTTGCGGAATCAGAGTTTTACGCGGTGTACGGCGTTGCCGAGTCTTGCTCTGCCGGACACGGTCACGTCCCTTGGCGTACAGTGCTTCTTCGGCGCGACGAGCCTTCGCGAGGTGACAATAGGCACGGGGCTTAATTCGATGGGGGTGTATGCGTTTGGGAAGTGTTCGGCGCTGAAGGATGTGGTGTTCCGCCCGTGTGACACTGCGCAGCTTGCGATAGCTGAAAGTGCTTTCAGGGAGTGCGCGAAGTTGGCGCATTGACATTCCCGACTCCGTGACGAGTATCGGCAGCGGTGCTTTTACGTGGTGCAGTTCGCTTGGGGAGATAGCCCTTGGCGATGGTCTGGCGACGATAGGCGGATACTCCTACACCTCCACGGACACGGACTGATAGTCCTTGGCGATGGTCTGACGACGATAGGCGGGTACTCCTACACCTCCACGGATACGGACTCGAGCAATAGTTACGAGCAGTACGGGGCGTTTGCTGGATGCGTATCGCTGACGAACATCGTGTTCGGCTCTTCATTGCGGGCGATCGGTAATCAGAGCTTCACGCGGTGCGCGGTTTCTAGACTTGTATTTCCGAACACTGTGACCTCAATTGGTGTTCAGTGTTTCTACGGGGCTTCACTTCTTGGCAGCGTGACATTTGGAAATAGGGTTGCGAGTATAGGCTCCTATGCATTTGGCAATTGTCCTTGTCTGCGTTATCTCCATTTTCTTGGTGATCCACCGACTACCGTTGGCAACAATGTATTTAACAAGATGAAAACAGCCGCCATCATCTACCGTGAGGATGAGAACACCGAATGGCCGGAGACTTGGCGAGGCTATGCCGTGAAGCCTGCAAGCGAGATTACGATGGATGCCGATGCGCCGTATGATTTGGCTTTTTATCAACCGGATGATTGGCCGGCGACATTCTTCCTTTCTGATGAGACGAACTCTTTGGAAATCTGTACTCGTTTTCTGGCGGGAAATCCGATTTATGCTTCATTTGCAGCCAAGGACTTGTGGGGTGACGTGGACATCACAGGTAATTTTACAAATACACTCTACATTAGCGGAGTGGAAAATGTTTCACTTTCATGGAAAGATAAGGATGGCCTTCCTGTTGGATGGT
Source organism: uncultured bacterium (assembly GCA_902779865.1). GTDB lineage: Bacteria > Verrucomicrobiota > Kiritimatiellia > RFP12 > UBA1067 > RUG572. Next base: position 16,419 of record CACZDG010000076.1, on the reverse strand, counting down.
GGGTATATTGGCGGACCCGCATTTTTAGAACCCTCCAAAATCTTTCTCCTGGCGAGTATACTGCAACATGGGTTTTGAATGAACCGCGTTCAATTCGTGAGACCAATTACGCCAACAACTCAAACTCGGTCACGTTCGTTGTCGTGCCGTCAACGTTGATATCGTTTATGTCAGAAGACAATATTGTTGCAACAGAATACTTTGAGAAGGGTGGAACATACAGGACTTTGCCAGTGGCGCCGTTGCGCCAGTACTATAACTTTGCTGGGTGGTTCACAGAAGCAGATGGGGGCAATATGGTCACAACAACATCAATAGTCCCCGATTCGCCTGCCACACTTTATGCCCATTGGGAGATTCGCCCGGCACAGACGAACTATGTAAGTGGCACAGTTTCTGCAAATGCGACGTGGCGTACTGGTGATTTGTATGTGGTTCGGGATAATCTTACGATAGCAAATGGAGCGACAGTTACGATAGAGCCAGGTGTGATTGTCAAGTTTGCCGCAGGTAAATCACTTAAGGTCAACAGTGGCGGCACGTTGAAAGTCAATGGCACTCGTGCTCTGCCTGTCGTATTTACGTCCATCAAAGATGATGCAAACGGTGGCGACACGAACGGTGACGGTGACAAGTCGGTTCCGAACGCTGGCGACTGGCACCAGTTATGTAACTACGGTACGGTAAATATTGAACATGCGAAGCTCTTGTATTGCAGCGCCGGGAACAACCAAGGTGCGTTGTATCCATGTGCAGGAACCATGCGATTCAAAAATTCTACTGTTGCCCATTGCCAGTACGACTGCATGAGAGGAGTGGGCGGTACATTCATCGCCGAGAATTCAGTCTTTACAGATGCGTCCATGGGGGCTGCGCCACAGAGCGGTAAATCGACATTCGTCAACTGCGTGTTCTATTCGCTGACAACTGCTGTCAGATGGGGGTATGGTACATTTTTGAACTGTACCTTCACAGATATAGCACAGGATATCATTGACACCAAATTCTATTCATCAACGCTCGCCAGCAAATTCTCGCATTGTTGCTTCTGGAATCCAGAAGGGACTGGCGACCATGCGGCGGCCAAGGTCGGCAAGGACGGCAACATCTGGGCGAATCCGCTCTTTGTCAATCCCGACAACGGCGACTTCCGCATTGCCGCAAACTCGCCGTGCGTGGATGCGGGCGACGGAACGGTTGCGCCAGAAAAGGACTACTATGGCTTGGAGCGGCGTGATGTGGGCAAGGTAACGGACAGCGGTGTGCCGAGTGCGAATGGTAATTGTCCCGACATCGGCATACATGAAGTGCTTTGGGACGAGGACGAGTCTCCGTACGACATCGCGCCTACCGCCGTTTCCATCGACAAGACCACGGCGAAGATCGGTGATACGGTCAAGGTCTCATGGACTATCCAGAACCTCGGGACCGAAGATGTGGTTGGCGGATGGCATGACGCCGTCAGCCTCGTTTCAGCGTCAGGACAGAATGTCGAGCTGGGGGAGGTCGTGACCACCTATCCGCTTAAGCGCAAGATGAGCATGAACGTCAATGGAACGTTTACGATTCCCGCGCTTCCCGAAGGGACGTGGTATGCGCGTGTGAACACAAACAATCGCCGTTCCGATGTGCCGGAGGGTCTGAACACGACGAACAATGTCTTGACGTCTGCACAGGGTATCGCAATCTCTGTGGCGGCGACGCCGTATGCCAACGGTGCAACAGGAAAGCTTTCTGTGGGTAGTTGCACGGTCGTGAAGTTTACGTTCCCATCCGGAACGACTGGTCAGATCGCTCGTGTGAGCGTCCCGGTAGGATTGTCGGTTTCGTATGGTCTTGGCTTCATGCCGCAGGGCACGTATGCTTCCGGCACGATGACGGCGACGGAGAAGGGCGAGGCGATGTTCCATGTCCCCGCTGGAACGACTGAGGTCTATCTCGTAATGGATGCCGCGCAGAGCGGAGGCCAGAACTACTCCGTGTCGTTTGAGAAAGGGGACTTGGCGATTACTTCCGTGTCGCCGAACACCGTACCGTCAAGCGGGAGTGTTTCGATAACGATTAACGGCGCGGGATTTGACCAGAACACGACGGTCTCGTTTGTGTCCGGATCGTCCGTGGTGGCGGCACAGAATGTACGTTATGTCTCCGCTGAGCAGTTGGTGGCGACATTCAATGGTAGCGAATGGACTGGCGGCAACACGGTTTTGCTTCGGCTCAACGGGGGTACTGCCGAGTTTGCGAACGCATTCACGGTTGCAAACACGCAAGGGAGTGCGGACTTGGTGGCGAAGTTGATTCTTCCTGACAGCATAAGGGAACGCCGCATAGTTACAGGATGGATTGAAGTTGAAAATCAAGGGAATGTTGATGCAGAGCTGCCTTTTTACTTTATCTCGTCTACTGGTGGTTATGAATTTAATTACGCCGGTTTTGAAGCAGGATGGCGTGATAACTTATTCATTGTTGCTGTAGATTCCAATGAAAGAGTAGTTGTTGGTGCCGGAGAAAAATATAGAATCCCATTTTTCGTTAGGGCTATTTCTCAAAAAGTTGGCGATTGTATACTTTCTGAACTGGATGAATCTAAAAGTTTGAACATCGAAACGGTATGTGATCAGATGAATTGGGATGTCTCCGACAATAACTTGATGATGAATGTGGCACGACTTTGCGGTAGCACTTGGCTTGATTTTGCATCTAATGTTAGACGCTATCTGCGTAATCATCCTATAGGAGCATATTATTCTGGATCGGTAGAAAAGATAAGCGCAGATTATTTGCGATATAATTCGATGGGAGTTCCTATAATAGGAAGAGTCTTTGACAATAATGGTTCAGTGATTGCAAATTGTCAAGATGTCATGCTGTGTATGGAAAGTGAAGACACAAAATCGGTTGTTATAGCCCGGGCACATACCGATGCGAATGGCTTTTACTATTTTCCTGGCCTTTCAAATGGCGTTTATTCTGTTGAAATTCCAACTTATACCTTGCTTGAAAATTGTTTGAGGTTATCTGGCAATGGAATGGTTCATGATGTATTTGCCAATGAGGGTAATGTCGCTGAAGTTCGAGGTTCTGTTTCGCGTAGCGACTTTTTCGATAGCACAAACATGGTGGTTTTTGCTATAAATGAGCACTTGGGCTACTACCGTGAGATCCAGATAACCAACAACGAATTCTTGGCCATTTTCCCAGCATTATGTAATGGAGAATGGCGTTTTGGCCTAAGCCTCAACAATTCAACTTTGTGTGAAACATTTACGAATATCTTTGAGCAGAAGTCGGTTGTGCCATTGCCAGAAGTGGAATTTCTGACGGTGCGTGGGCGACTTCTAGAAAACAGCAATGTAGTCAGCGATTATACTGTAAGCTGTGCGTCGATGGTTGGCGCGCCAGTTGTGAGCGCAGATGGATCGTTCTCGTTTGTAATGTTGAAGCAGACTAATGATGTTGATGAAACAATATTCTTTAATCGAAATAATATGCAGTATGCGCAAAAAACGTTTTCTATCAATGCAAATGAGTTAGAGCAAAATCTGGGAGAAATCGTTGTGCCAACAATGGTTCATGTAAAAGGGCATATCTACGAGATTGACGATACACCAATTGGAGATGAATTAATAACGATCTGTGATTCGAATGGTTTTTCTCGTGTTGTCTCGTTAACTAATGCAGGGATGTTGGATGTTTTCTTGAAAGAAGGCACTTATTTCATAGCCTTTGATGAGGCATACGAAGTCGCTGTAATCCAGGTCAGCGCGGGAATGGATAACATAGAAGTTCGCAGGCAACCGATTAACAGGCAAACGGTGACCACAGTTAGAGATTCTAATAGGGTAGTTCGTCTAAAGGCAACTGGTGAAGATTTATCTAATGCGCCCATTAGTGAATTAAGGACGACAGAGAGCTTCTTGTTTACATTGGCTTGTGCTTTCCCATCTGATCCTCAAGCGTTATTACGGTTTTATTTAGGAGACGATGGAGCTGAAGTGAGAAAATTGCAGAAGGGATTTACGCGGAATCGCCCATGGGAATTTGGACCAAACAGCAGTCTTTCACAAGAAGCAAAAACAACGGATGATTCGTGGTACAAGAAAACCTACAAAGATATCAAGGGCTCTATTTATGGTTTCCTTCAGGGCCACTGTTCGTTTGATTCATGCTCGTTGAGCAATGGAGAAAAACCGAATCTTAATGATGGTTTTAGAATGGATTTCAATCCTAAAGCAGGCGTCAAGGATGTTTATTCGGAGATTAAGGCTGGAAGGAAAAAGTTATTTTTGTCGTTTGGAGGTATGAATGGGAATGCAGGAGATATTTACCTTGAAATTTTAAGTGTTATTCGCACGGAAAGCGATGACGGGTGTTCTGCCACGTATAATTTCGATGTCATTTATCATGGTAAGGATGAATATGATTTTGCAACTCATAGGTTAAGTGTGCCTGTTCCTGAACTTGTACAGTTGCCATCGGGAGAAATGTTTTATACGGTAAAACATGTAACTTTTAGATTGGGCGTACTGGAGGCAGCAAATCCACCTTGGGCACTTTCATTTTGGACAGAGCTTCAGATCCAAGATCATTTTGAGGTCACGATTACGAAAGAAAAGCCCAAGCCACCTACAGAGGAGAAGGATCGTAAGCGTCCAAAAGTTCCCCAGTCCTGTGATCCGAACGAGATGGTCGGACCGGATGGGACTGGCGAGGCGCGGTACGTGCAGCCGGGCGAGTGGATGAACTACACCATCTACTTCGAGAACAAGACGAACGCGACGGCGGCGGCGCAGGAGGTGTATGTCACGAACCCGCTTAGCGAATGGCTGGACTGGTCAACGTTCGAGATGGGGGATGTGTCGTTCAACAACCAGATTGATATTGGATTGAGTGGGTTGAACGGCGGCGCAAGTGAAGTGCAGATGAATGGTACCAACTACGCGGTGAGGACGGTTCTCGGCGGTGGTAACGACGGCGAGGGCGTCATCGCCACATCTGGTGTTGCGCATTGGTATATGCGCATCGTGGATAATTCGGATGAGACGACATGGCCTGCCGATCCGTATGCCGGATTCCTTCCGCCGAACGATCCCGATACGCATTGCGGCGAAGGGCACATCAGTTATCGTATCAAGGTGCGCGACGACGCGCCGAGGAATGTCATCATCACCAACAGCGCGACAATCGTGTTCGACTACAATGCGCCGATTGAGACTGATCCGGCATGGTGGAACACTGTTGCAAGAATTCATGACGTTGAAGTGGAGATCGACGGCGTGGAGACGAACCTGACGTTGATCGCCGGGCAGCCGTTTGGAGCGTTGCCCGCGCCGAAGACGACTCGGACGGGTTACACGTTCGACGCTTGGTACACGGGGCCGAATGGAACAGGAACCAAGGCAACGCCTACAGCCATCGTACCAACTGGCGACTTCTCCCTTTACCAGAACTGGGTTGGTGTGCCGTACAAGGTGCGGTTCAATGCGAACGGCGGCACGGGGACGATGTCGGATCAAGCTTTTGAGTACGGTACGGCGCAGAAGCTTGCGGTCAATGCGTTCACGCGGAAGATGCATGCGTTCGCCGGATGGGCGCTGAGTCCGGACGGCGAAGCGGTGTACGCCGACGGGCAGTCGGTGGAGAACCTTGCGGCGAAGGCGAATGAAGTCGTGACGCTGTACGCGGTCTGGGAGAAGACGATGAACGAGCTGTGGCCTTCCGGCGTGGACGGCGCGGTGCCCATGACGGCCGCGAGCGTGTACGACGGTTATCTCCGCACAGGCGATGGCGCCGTGGTCGGCACGATCCAGGTGAAGGTGGGTAAGCCGAACAAGGACAACCTTGCCTCCGTGAAGGCGACGGTGATTGGCCTGGACGGCAAGAAGAAGTCGCTCAAGGCGGCGGAGAAGGGCAAGACGCCGATCGCCGCCGACGGGCCGTCCGAGGTTGAGCTTGTGGGCGGCGAGGCGTGCACGGTGACGCTCGGCGCGAAGGGGATGTCCGGCCGGTATGGCGCCTACTTCATCGACGGCGGGCTGAACGTGTTCATGTCCAAGGCGGCGGACGACAAGGCGACGGCCTCGGCGGCGCTCGGCAAGTGGCAGGGCGCGGTGAACGTGGCGTGGCAGCTCGCCGGGGACGGCTCGCCCTACCAGACGCTGACCGTGACGATCGCCAACAAGGGCAAGGCGAAGGCGACGGGGACGCTCGCGGACGGCACGAGGGTGACGGCGAGCAGCCAGCTGGTCGTGGGCGAGGACTGGTGCTGCGTGCCGGTGGTGGAGCCGAAGAAGGCGAAGATCGCGTTCAACTTGTGGCTGTCGAAGACCGGCGGGATCGCCGCCATCACGGGGCTGGCCGATGCGATTGTCGGCAAGCCGGGGACGCTGAAGGGCGGGGCGAAGTTCCGCATCGACGCGGCGGCGTTTTCGGCGACATGGGGGCAAGCCGCCCTGCCGTACCTGCCGAATGGCGTGCCTGTGACGGTGAACGGCGCGAAGTGGACGCTGCCGAAGGCGGGGAAGGTGGCGTACCTGCGCGGGACGACCGACGTGGACGCCGCGAAGCTGCTGGAGAACCCGTCCGCGCTGAAGCTGACCTACACGGCGAAGACGGGCGCGTTCAAGGGCTCGTTCAAGGCGTACGCGGAGGTGAACGGCAAGCCGAAGGCGACGACGGTGAACGTGACCGGCGTGCTGGTGGACGGCGTCGGCTACGGCGCGGCCACGATCAAGAAGGTCGGCGGCGTGTCGATCAAGATTGGCAGGCAATGATGTTTGCAGTGTGTGAATAAGTTTTGAAAACAGAAAGAAAGACGATCATGGCAACAGGAAAAGTATTCAAAGGAAAACTGCATGTGCGATTTGACTGTGGAAGTGGAATCTCGGAGACGCAGAAAAACAGAGGAATAATCGATAAGCTTAGAGATTCCCTTTGTGTGTGTGGGGGGGTAGGACTGGTAATGATTTTTACTTCTTTTGCTATACCTGCAAGAGGTGAATCGACGGGGTGGTGGGTGAATGATTGGATGGGACATTGGAATGACCTTGTGTTTGGTACGGCTGAAGAAGAACCGCCATATTGCGGTGAGTCCTGTTATTTCTGGGAATACGGCCAAGAAACGCCGTGGTATGCCAAGAAGACCGTTTGGATCAGTTGGGCAGTTGAATACATTATAAACGGCATGAGAGATACAACTTTTTCTTGGGATAAGATTCCTCCCGGTTTTGATTTTGATGTGTCTATGGAATGGAATACATTGCACGTTGAGGGTTTTGACATTTCTGGAAAGTCGCGCGCCGTCAATATGAAGCCGTATGGGGGAAGTAAAAATGTGATCTTAGGCGGTTATCTTCCTAAAGATAAAGGAACGATCCGGGTTGGCTATACGTTCAGTCGAGAAGAGATGTCGCCGGGCGACGACTATGTTGTCTCAATGCATCTAACCCCTAAGTCTCCTCTCGCGGAGGGTGTCCAGCAGGATCTTGATAAAAGTATGACAGTCCGTTTCGTAGTGCCTGAACTAGACTTGGATGTTAAAGAGGCGAAACCCGCTGAGGGGAAGTTGGCTTTGAAATGGGAGATATCGGACGCGTCAAAAGCCTACTATCAGGACATGGGGTGGGACATGAATGCGGACAAGATGCATCTAAAGATTTGGCGTAGTTCTTCCAAGTATGAGGATAAATGGGATGACTTTTTCAAGTCTGAACCAGTCAAAGGGGGCGAAGATGTGAGGTATTCTGACGGTAGCTTTATCGATGAAACATATGGCGAGGCGAAGGGATGCCGTCCTGTTATGTACTGGGTTGAAATCAAGGGAGGTCTGCAGATTGACGGACGGCCTGCCACCGAGCCAAACCGCTTGAAGACGCGCAACCGCCATTGCTTAGCCTTTGGATTGAGCAGGTATGACCAAGACACGACGAAATGGAACAACAACAAACCGCCTGCGGGGCATGTGCACGATGCCGAAGAGGCAAAGGCGTTTTACAGGCGCATCAGGGCGACCCATCTTGATGTCAATGAAATGTCCTTTAGCAGTTATGCCCATTTGAATGACAGTTGCACGATTGAAAACGTAGAAGAGCAGATTTCGATTACAGCTCGAAGCCCCAGGCTTTTGCCAGGCGATGAAGTGTTCATTTTCATTGCGACGCACGGGAACCCGACGGACCTTGCGCTATATGATGGCGCATGGAGCAAGGATAAATTTGCTGATGCAATCCGGCTGTTCAAAAACAAGGGGGTCAAGGTCGTGGGGGTGTTGAACGCATGTCACTCTGGTGCGATTGCCGATGTGTTTGATACGGACGAGTTTCGATATACGGCATGGGTGGCGGCGGCACGGAACGGCGAGGTCGCCGCCTGTTATGACAACATGTCTGGCTTCGGCAAGGTCTTTATGGACTGGGGGTGGAACGAGGGATATGCGAAACTGTCGACGGTGTATTCCCGCGACAACAAAAACGAGTCCACGGGTGCCACTTCGAGCGAATATGTGAATCTTCTTGAAGTGGCGACATATGCGAATCTTCTTTTCCCTGGTCGGTCGACCCGCGTCACGCCCAACGGATCGTTTACCGACAGCTACGAGCAGCATTTCCATTGCGTGAACCGAAAAATGCTTGCAAATACGGATTTGAAGCATATTGGTGCAGCACCTTCTTCAGCACGACCGGTTCCTCCGAGAGCGGAGTCGAACATCACGCCTAACGATAATATCAATGGAATATGTGTATATCAGAACAGGGGGGAGATATTCAAATACGAATACAGGAAAAAATATAACTTTCTAAGTGACATGACATGGGGCGTTGTAGCCGTGACGGATGACAGGAATATCGCTACGCCTAAGTTCTATACGGAGTACCAATATGATAAGGTCAAGTTTGCGAGCGCCAAGAAAGGCTCGTTTGGTCATTATGCCTTTCATTTCGTGGAAGCAGATAATTCTTATGATGTTTATGTAAGAGCCCTTGGTCCAGCCGGATGGAGCGAACGCGGAGACCGCATAGATGTTACGATACCTTCGGACAACGAGTGGTATTACGACATGTGCGTCTCCGGCAAGATGGCGGCTTTGGTGCAGACTGTAATGGATGGCTTTGGCGAAGAACCGCAGCAGATCGTGGTGGAAACTGAGGCTAATGGAACTAGCGACTCATTTACGATGCGTGTCAGAATCGGTGACGACGCAACAAAGGGCAAATATCGAGGTTGGTATAGGCGTTCTATCGAGAATGTCAAACTTGATTCTAGAACGGGAGAGTTTATGATAGAATTTGATGATACTGAAAGGTATGTTTATACTGAGACTAACGAGGAAAGGATCGGCGGCAGAATGACACTCAAATTTTCGCCTGAAGGAATTTCAGGGACATGGGCGGGCAAGGAATTCACCGGGCATCTCTATCTTCTGCGTGATGATGAAGATGACGATGATGAGCACGTTCCTTTTGTAACGGAGCAAACTGAAGGCGCAGTCGCTGAAGTCGCCTTTGACGGCAACGGTGGCAGAGCTAGTGAGTATTGGCGAACTGTCGTGATAGGAGAGGCCGTCGGCAAGTTGCCTACGGCGACGATTAGCGACAGTTCTCTTGTTTTTGACGGATGGTGGACAGAGAAGGTTGGCGGAATGCGGATAACCGCTTCGACTATAGTGACCGCTCCGACAACTTATTATGCACATTGGCGGTCTAGGGGCAATGATACAGATCCTATATCCGGGCTTGATCCAGAACCCGGTCAGACGCCAGAGCCTTCCGGCATGCGACTTCATGAGTTAATTTCTGACATCAGTGAGGGCTCTCTTCCGATATCGGGTGCAACTGTATATGATGGGTGTCTGTATGATGGTGATAGGAATGTGAAGGGCACTATTCAGGTGAAGGTGGGCAAGCCTAACGCGAAGACTCACCTTGCGTCGGTGAAGGCGACCGTGATCGGGCTGGACGGCAAGAAGAAGTCGCTGAAGGCGGTCGAGAAGGGCAAGGCACTGATTCAGGCCAATAGCCCGACCACTGTTCAGCTCGTGGGCGGAGATGTCTGTGAAGTGACGCTTGGCTCGAAGGGCATGGTTGGCGAGTATGGTAACTACTTCATCGACGGTGCGCTGAACGTGTTTACGTCGAAGGATGCGACGGACAAGGCAACTGCGGCGGCTGTGCTCGGCAAGTGGCAGGGCGTGGTGAACGTGGCGTGGCAAAATGCGGGTGCGGCGCGCTCGGTGATCGCGCCCTACCAGACTTTGTCCGTGACAATTGCGAACAAGGGCAAGGCGAAGGTGGCGGGGACGCTTGCGGATGGCACGAAGGTGTCGGCGAGTAGTCAGCTGCTTGTCGGCGACGAGTGGTACTGTGTGCCGGTGCTTGAGCCTAAGAAGTCGCATCTGGCATTTGTGCTGTGGTTGCCGAAGAACGGTGGAAGCGCCGTTGTCACGGGGCTTGCGGATGCCATTGTGGGCAAACCGGGTACGCTGAAGTCTGGTGCCGAGTTCCGCATGGATGAGGTGCTGGGTGAGGCGAAGTATGCGAAATATCTGCCTGAAGGACTCGGCGTGACGGTGAACGGCGCGAAGTGGGTGTTGCCGAAGGCGGGCAAGGTGCAGCTGGCGAAGGACGGTTCGGGTTCGGTGGACGAGACCAAGACGGGCGACAACCCATCCGCGCTGAAGCTCACCTATACGGCGAAGACGGGTACGTTCAAGGGTACGTTCAAGGCCTACTCGGATGTACGCGGCAAGCCGAAGGGCGTGACGGTGAACGTGACTGGCGTGCTGGTGGACGGCGTCGGCTACGGTGCGGCCACGATCAAGAAGGTCGGCGGCGTATCGGTGACGATCAAGTAGCCGACGAACGATTAAGTAGCCGACGAGGGACGGCCGCGCCAGTCGCGGCCGTCCTTTGCGCTTTACGTTGGGGCGGGATTTGTGGTATAATTATTGCCATGCGGAAGAGGAAGGTCATAAGGGTCCCGACAACGGGGACGTTCGATTTTGAGACGCTGATAAGCGACGAGGAGGCGAAGTACGTCGATAAGACGGCGCTTCTCTACGAGCTTGCGCGGCGTAAGGCGGACTCCCAGCTATTCATCGCTCGCCCGCGCCGTTTCGGCAAGTCGCTCATGCTCTCCACGCTCAAGGCGATGTTCGAGGGGCGGCGCGATTTGTTCAAGGGCCTAGCAATCGACAAGCTGCCATGGGAGGGATGGAAGAAGCCGACTCCGGTGTACAGCTTCACGATGTCCAGCGCGGTGGGCGAGACGTATGAAAAGTTCGAGAAGGCGCTCGCGAAGCTCGTCTCAGGCCTGTGCCAGCAGATCGGTTTGCCGTACGATTCCGCCGTGGATGCGTCCGTCAACTTCGAGGCTTTCCTCGTCGCCGCGGCCGGGAAGTCGCCCACGAAGAAGATCGTGGTGCTGATCGACGAGTACGACGAACCGATCGCGAAGTTCCTGGACGACATCAAGACGCTCAAGCGGGTCCGCTCCACGCTGCACGACTTCTACGAGAAGCTCAAGGTCAACTCCGGCTCCATACGGTTCCTGATGATGACAGGCGTCACGAAGCTGACGAAGCTATCCGTGTTCTCCGGCCTCAACCACCTGAAGGACCGTTCGTCCGACGCGCGCTTCGCGACGCTCCTTGGCTACACGCCGAAGGAGCTGGACGGTCCCCTGAGGGAGAACGTGGAGGCGTTCGCTGCGAAGAACGGCATCAACTTCAACCCCAGGAAGCGCAACATCGACATGCCCATCGTGGAGCCGTCGTAGCCGTCTGCATGGAAACGGGCAGGACGGAGCGTTTACCTTCATGTTTTACGATTGCGTAAACAATGAAGGTCGGGGCTTGCGCTTTGGCCTTCTTTGTTCTATACTATGTGCAACCCATAGGAGGCTATATGAGCGAGCAAGAAGAAAATGTAGAAGAAGTTGGCGGTGTTCTGGAAGGCGCACCGGCCGAGGCAATTGGCGCTGAGACGGCAGAAGAGGACGGCGGCACCGAAATCCGCGATACGGATATCGTGTTCGACTGTCCGCACTGCGGTCACAACCTCGCGATTGACTATCGGGGTGCGGGTCTCCAGATCGAGTGCGTGAACTGCGGCGAGTCCGTGCTGGTGCCGATTCCGGACGGCATGAAGATCGACGACCTGGACATCGAGCCGGGCGAGATACTCAAGCAGCTGTTCGCCACGCGCCGCAATCTTCAGCGCGCCGAGGCGCGGATCGAGGCGCTTGAGGTCGAACTCGGCAGCATGACTGTACAGCGCAACACCTTGCGCTCGCTCGTGGAGTCATTCGCAATCGGGCTTGAGGAGTTCAAGGAACTCTCGCGCAACGAGGCGAAGTTGCGTGAGAAGGCGCTAGGACTCATGGATCGTCTGACCAGCGACGTAAACTCCACCGTCGGCAACGCGGCGCATGGCGGCATGGTGGAGGGTGACGAGCCGGTTGTGTCAGCTGAATGAACACTCGCTCACATTCCGTATTCGTAAACGCGCTTACGTTCTCGCGTGTGCCGTTGATATTCGCGTTCATGGTCGTGGCCATGGTCGCGGAGTTCCGTCATTCGTGGGCGTTGGCGCTTGTCGCCTGTCTATGCATGGGGTTCGCGGGGCTTTCGGATCTTTTGGACGGACGCCTCGCGCGCAAGTGGAAGGTGGTGTCCGCTTTCGGCAAGCTGGCCGACCCGCTAATGGACAAGGTGTTCTTCATAGTGGCGTTCCCAACTCTCCTTTGGCTGATCGGGATGCAGGGTGAGAACCATGTCCACTTCGCGGTAATGCTGGTGTTTACCGTGCTGTACATATTGCGGGACCAGTGGGTCACGTTCCTCCGCGCCGTAGCGAGCGCGTACCGTGCGGACGTGAGTGCCATGTGGCTGGGCAAGGTCCGTACGGCGCTGTCCTTCCCGGCAGCCGGATTGATCTATATCTACATCTCGTTCCACAACTTCCTGCCTTCCGAATGGAACGGTCCCATGCTTGCCGCCGTTTACGCGATGGAGGCGTTTCTGATCATCCTCAATGTTTACTCTTGCGCAGTTTACACGCACGTATATTGGCCCTACATGATGCGTGCTATCGAAGACAAGGAGACGCCCAAAAGCTAGAAGGACGCCATTGCCGAAACGGCGCACAAGAGATTTCGTAATTTACCCCCTTGCCAAGTGGGGCAGAATATGAGATAATATTACTCGTCAACGGCCATATTGGCCACTGTAAAGAAAGGTAAAAAAGAAATGAAGATGATTGCTCGCGTTCTTTGCGCTGCCGCCGTGGCGGTTGCGATTGCTGGTTGCGACCAGGGTAAGAAGGATGCTCCGGCTCCTGACGCCAAGGCTGCCGTGAAGGAAGCCGCGAAGGAAACCAAGGCTGCCGCCAAGGAAGTCAAGGAAGCCGCCAAGGAAGTCAAGGCTGACGCCAAGGCTCCTGCCGCTCCTGCCGCTCCCGCTAAGTAAGCGGTTTGCGCCAATAGGGGCTTGCGTTAGCCTCGTCAACGGACGGTGGGAGTTTCCTGCCGCCCGTTTGATTTTTCAAACAAGTTATTATTAAAGTTATTATTAAAGGAGAAGTGTCTCATGAAGTCGTTAATATGTTTTACAGGATTGCTCGCGTGCGCGTCGCTTGGCGCACTCACGCTTGAAGAGGGATTCAAGGCACCGCCCGCATCGGCGAAGCCGCACACGTGGTACCACATGATGAACGGCAACGTCACGAAGGAGGGCATCACCTGCGACTTCGAGGCGCTCGCCAGGGCCGGCATCGGCGGCGTCCAGATGTTCGACGCCGGATGCGCCATCCCGCCCGGCCCGCTGAAGTTCAACTCCGACGCCTGGTTCGACATGTTCGCCCACGCCCACAAGGAGGCGAAGCGCCTCGGCCTCGAGATCTGCATCCCCAACTGCTCCGGCTGGTCCAGCTCCGGCGGACCCTGGAACCCGCCCGCGAACGGCATGAAGGTGACGGTGTTCACCGAAACCGTCGCCAAGGGCCCCTCGAAGTTTTCCGGCACGCTGCCGCGCACGAAGAAGGACCACGGCTTCTACGAGGACATCGCCGTCCTCGCCTACCCCACGCCGGCCCCCGGCGCCGCGCTTTCCTCGCTCTCCGTGAAGATCGGCCTCTCCCGCGGCCCGGTCGTCCGCAACACAAAGGAGTTCGACCGCTCCAAGACCGTCTCCAAGGCCGGCATAATCGACCTCACGGCGAAGATGAAGAAAGACGGCTCGCTCGACTGGGACGTTCCCGCCGGCGACTGGACGATCCTCCGCATCGGCTACATCTGCAACGGCCGCTGCAACCACCCCGCCTCCGAGATGGGGCGCGGCCTTGAGGTGGACAAGCTCTCCGCCTCGGCCATGGACTACCACTTCGAGCAGTACGTCGCCCGCCTCTGCCGCTCCCTCGGCATCGAGCCGGGCAAGATCGGCGAGACCGGATTCAACAACATCCTCGTGGACAGCTACGAAGTGGGCTGCCAGAACTGGACGCAGGGCCTCGACAAGACCTTCGAGGCGCGCATGGGCTATTCGCTCAAGCCGTACCTGCCCGTCTTCGCCGGCCGCGTCGTCGAGTCCGTCAACGAGACCGAGCGCTTCCTCGAGGACTTCCGCCGCGTCCTCGCCGACCTCTTCGCCGAGAACTACGCCGGCCGCCTGACGCAGCTCTGCCACAAGTACGGCCTCCTCTGCTCCATCGAGCCGTACGGCAGCAGCAACGCCGACGACCTCCAGTACGGGCAGGACGTGGACGTGCCCATGGCCGAGTTCTGGAGCCGCGTCGACGCCAACGGCCGGAACGTCGGCAACACCGGCAACTCGCGCTTCGCCTCCTACCTCGCCCACGTCTGGGGCCGCCGCTACGCGGCCACCGAGTCGTTCACCGCCTCCCCCGGCTCCGGCGGACGCTGGAAGACCACGCCCTACTCCATCAAGGCGCAGGGCGACCGCGTCTATTCCGAGGGCATCAACCGCATCATCTACCACCGCTTCGTACACCAGCCCTGGCCCGGGAACAAGTACGTGCCCGGAATGACGATGGGCCGCTGGGGCATGCACCTCGACCGCACGCAGACGTGGTGGCCGCTCGCCGGCGAATGGTTCCGCTACCAGACCCGCTGCCAGTGGATGCTGCAGGAGGGCCGCTTCGCGGCGGACGTGCTGTACTGGTGCGGCGAGGCCGCCCCCAACTCCGGCAAGGCTCACGTGTCGCTGCCGCCGGGATACAGCTGGGACATCTGTGCCACCAAGGCCGTCGAGATGCTGAAGGTGCGGAACGGCAAGGTGGTGACGCCCGGCGGCGTGGAGTACGAGATCCTCGTGCTTCCCTCGTCCGGCGCGTCCATCGCGCGCACGGAGGGCGTCGTCGACGCCGGAGGGTCGGACGGCACGATGAGCGAGCGCATGGTCAGGAAGATCGGCGAACTCGTGGACGCGGGCGCCCGCATCGTGGCGCCGTCCCGTCCGACCCGCGCGCCGGGCCTCGCCGCCGGACCCGACGCCGACGCGCGTCTGCGCGCCGCCGTGAAGGAGGTGTGGGCCAAGGGCGTGATGGAATGCAGCGCCGCCGATGCGCTGAAGCGCCTCGGCGTGAAGCCCGACTTCGCGACCGAGACGCCCGGCGTCTCGTGGATCCACCGCACCGGCACGGCGGGCTCCGCCGCCGGCGCCGACTGGTACTTCGTCGCGCTCGGCAACGAGACGAATGCCACGTTCGAGGCGTCCTTCCGCCAGACCGGGCGCATCCCCGAGGTGTGGGACGCCGAAACCGGCTGCGTCCGCGACGCTCCCGTCTGGCGCGAGGAAAACGGGCGCACCGTCGTCACGCTCGACTTCAGGCCTAGCGGCTCCGCGTTCGTCGTGTTCCGCCGCCCCGCCGCCGCGCCGCACGCAACCCGCGTGGAGACCGTCGTCTCCGCGCGTCCCGATCCGGCTCTGCCCGAAAAGGGTCATACGCTCGTCATCAAGAAAGCCGTGTACGGCGTGTTCAGCGGCTCGGAGCGTCCGGAGTGCGCGAACGTGACGAAGCTCATCAAGCCCAGAACCACGGTGAAGGTGAACAACGACGCGATGGGCGGAGATCCCTCGTTCGGCAAGGTCAAGCAGCTCGAGGTGCGCTACGTCGTCGGCGGAGAAACCCGTCGCGATGTCGTCGCCGAGGGCTCGATCTACCGTCTGCCGAGAGAAGCAAAGGTCGTCGGCGCGTGGTACGGCGTGATCGATCCGGCGTGGGAGCCGCCGGCGGGCGAGACCACGGTCGACGTCACGGCCAAGCTCGCCTCGCTCGTGAAGGACGGCGCGATCGACGTGACGGTGGAGAACGAGCTCGCCGGACGCGACCCGCTCTTCAGGACGCCGAAGAAGATGATCGTCACCTACGTGTACGACGGCACGGAGACGACCGCGACGTTCGCGGA
>CACZDG010000075.1 GCA_902779865.1 uncultured bacterium | reverse complement strand
CTCGTTCTTCGTCCAGTCGCGCAGCGTCGCCAGGCGGAACTTGCGGTTCATGTACCAGCGGATCTCGAGGTTCGGCTCCGAGAATATCCGGTGGATGCAATTGCCGCGCTGCACGAAGCGGTAGTCCAGCTTGTCGTTGTTCGGGTTCTCGCGCCGCCACGCCTCGCCGAACTCGCTCATCAGCGGCACGATCGTGTCCGGGAACTCCTCGCGCACGCCCTTGAGCCATTGGGTCAACGCGGCGGTGTACTCCGGTCGATTGAGCTTGACGAGGCAGATTTCCCAGTTGACAACGATCCAGCCGAAGCCGTTGCGCTTGAAGTTGTCGCCGAAGTGCGAACGCACGACCGCGCGCGTCTCCTTCATTCCGTTCTTGAGACCGAGACGGCCGTACGTCTCAATGGGGCCGACGCCCGTGCGGCTGTTGCCGCCGCCCTCGAAGCCGAACTTGCGCGCGCAGAGGAAGTCGCACGTCCAGCCGTCGAGGTTCACGCAGTCGATGAAGTCCGCCTTGCCTTGCGCTGGCTTGCAGGCGTGCTCAAGGCTCGGATAGTACGGATAGCTGATGGAACCGTCGCCGTCGCCGTTGTCGATGCCGTACTGGCTCCAGATCGTGCCCTGCGCCACGTGGATGCCCTCCTCTTCCGCGAGGAAGCGGAGGTTGTCCGCCGCAAGGAACCCGGCGACGATGCTGCGGGGACGGTAGCCGCCGCCGACCATCTCGCTCACGAGCTTCAACCCGTCGTGGATGTCGCGGTTCGTCTGCGCACGCGAGTTGTACATCGGCGCGAAGTACGCGCCCGGGATGAACGTGATCTCGTCGCCGTACTGGCGGTGGTATTCGACCACGCGCTTGCGGACAGCCACGTAGTTGGGACGCGGATCCTGCAGTGCCCGCCACGAGAACGCCCACGTCACCTTCGCCTCTGGGATTGCGTCAGAGACCGCCTTGCGGAACGTCTCGACGGCATCGACGGTATGCAGATGCGCCTCGTCCTTTCCCCTGTTGGTGTCGCGGGACACCTCGATCTGGTTCACGCGCACCACGGTGTTGATGTTGATCACGCGTTTGCCATTGACCGGCCAGTTGGAGTTGAACTCAACTCCGCCCGCCGCCGTTCCGGCAAGCAAGGATGCTGCAAATGCGACACTTGTCAATGTTTTCATCTGTTTACCTCGCTAATATAATGAAACCGACTATTTTGTCTCTTCAAGGCGCTCCGGGGTGGATGAGCGCAGAAGCGCCGACGGGTTAGAGCGGATCTCGTCCGTGAACGCGCGCAAGCCCGATGCAGCCTCGCGGACGTTGTCGAGTATCTCGCCAATGTTCCCCTTCTGCGACTGTAGGAGCGAGGAGGCGTCATTCAGCAGTATGCTCGCCGCACCTGTCACCTCCACCACGTTGCTCCACGCGGTGACAAAGTCCATCTTGTTGAGCTGGTCGAGAATCTGCGTAGCTGAATCAGCCGCGCTCTGGAGAATCGACGGCGCAGGCGGAATCACCACGTACTGCGGACGCCAGCTGATCTTCTCGTCCGCTATGCGGAGCGTCGGGAAGTTCAGCTCTATCCTCGAAAGGCCCGTCACGCCGGAGGACGACACCATCGCATGAAGACCTCGCTCGACAAGGCGTTCTAGCACCTCGCGCACACGCTCGTCCTTACTGCCCATGCGGAATAGGCGCGTATCCAGCGCAAGTTCAACGTATATCTGGCGCCGGTCGAGTGGATTCGTGATTTCGTCGTACTCCGCGCCCACGAAGGATATTCTACGCACCGACCCAACGCGTACGCCACGGAAGTTGACGGCACTGCCCACGTCAAGCCCCGAGACCGGATACGAGAAGTGCGTCTCGGCGATGAACTCGTGCCTTTCCGCGCCGAACCCGCCAAGATAGACGAGAGTGCCGACCGTAAGGGCGATGCCTGCAAGGATGAAGAAACCTATTTTCGCGTAGTTTGGCTGGTTGTCAGCTGCCATTGGAGTCTCCTCGGTTGAAGAATTTCCGAACAAAGGGGTCGGCGGATCCGTCGCGCAGCTCGGAAGGCCTGCCGAGCGCCACCATAGCGTGCCGGGCTCGGTCGAACATCGCACAACGGTCCGCTATCTTGAAAATGCTCGGGAGCTCATGCGTGACGACCACGAAAGTAACGCCGCGCGTGTCGCGCAGACGAAGGATGAGGTCGTCAAGTGCGCTCGACGTGAGCGGATCCAGTCCAGCGCTCGGCTCGTCTAGGAACAGTATCTCTGGCTCGAGGGCAAGTGCGCGCGCTATGGCGACGCGCTTCTTCATGCCGCCCGAAAGGTCGGCCGGCATCTTCTCCGCCGCATCCCTTAGCCCCACAAGCTCCAACTGCATCAACGCGAGCGTACGGCGGGCTGCTGGCGGGAGACGCGTGAACTCCTCGAGCGGCAACATCACGTTCTCCAGTACACTCATCGATCCAAACAGCGCACCCGATTGGTACATTACGCCGATCTTGCGCAGAATCCTATCGCGGTTCGCACGGTTCATCTCAAGACCCGCCACGGTGATTTTCCCCGCTGGGACGGGGTTAAGCCCGATCAGGTGCTTCATGATCGTCGATTTTCCGCAGCCGCTCCCGCCAAGGAGCGCGAACACCTCACCACGCGACACCGTGAAGTTCACGTCGCTGAGTACCGTGACTCCTGGATACCCCGCGTCAAGGTGCTCTACGCTGATTATGGAATCTGCCGCATCCATCCGTCACACTCCAAGCAAATGGCAGACCACGGCCAAGATGCCGTCCGCCACGGCTATGGCCACTATTCCTCCAACCACGGCGGCGGTGGCGGCTACGCCCACTCCGTCCGCAGTGTTTCGCGTACGCATTCCAGCAGAACATCCAATAAGCCCCACGAGCAACCCGAAAAGCGCGGACTTACCCAATCCAAGCGAGACGGTGAACACCGTCGAAGCGGAAATCACGTGACGCCAGTACACCACCGCAGGCACGTTCATCAGCTGCAGCACGATTGAGCCGCCCACAAGCCCCGCAAGCTCCGCGAAGATCGTCAAAAACGGCATTGCGAGCGTTGCGGCAACGACGCGCGGCATCACAAGGAAACGTACCGGCGGGAGACCGAACGTCGTAAGCGCGTCGAGTTCCTCGTCAACCTTCATCGTGCCGATCTCGGCTGCGAACGCGCTGCCGCTACGTCCCGCAAGGATGATTGCGGTTACGAGCGGACCAAGTTCACGGAACAGACCTATCGCGATGAGATCCGCCACGTACACCTCCACTCCGAACATCCTGAGCGACGCCGCGCTCTCGAATGCGAGGATCAGTCCAAGGAGAAAACCTATCATGGCGGTGATGGGCAAACCGTCAAAACCAGCCCGCTCGAAGGCGAGTGCCGCGTCGCGAAAGCGGAACCGACGCGGATGAACGAGCATGGAGAGTGAGTTCGCAAACGTCTCGCCTAAAAAGGCGCAATTCGCGCGCGCGGACGTACACCAGTCGCACACCCCCTGTCCCACGGCCACCAGAAACGGACGGTGTTTGCGGGCTGTCGGCGCCGCGCCGTCGTAGGCCGCGAAATCGTAACGCGCGCGGATCGGCGCGAGCAAGCCTTTGGGATCTATTGCCTCAATGTGCGCGGCTCGTGCTGCGGCGTGGCGGTCGAGCGCAAGAAAGAACGCCTCGAAGGCAGCTGTTGTACCGCCAAGCGCGGAAACGTCCAGCATCACCGCCTCACCGGCCCTAAGCCGATCCACGCGACGGAGCTCGCCCCACAGGCGGGCAATCGAATCCGCATCGGCGGCTTTGACGGCTATCGGCTTCACTCCGCTTTCACAGTCACAGGCACGGCACCGACTTTCTTGACAGTGGCCGTGCCGAATCCCTCACCGTCCAGCACTACGCCGTTGACAGCAGCAGTGTACTTCTTCGACTTACCCGCCTCGGTGACTCCAAACACCTTGAAACTCCCGCGGAACGTCCCCGTCTTCGCATTGAATGACAATGCGAGACCAGCCGTATTCCCGTATTCCGTCTGCACTTCGTAGGCTGCATCATCCTTGACGAATTTCACGCGGTCGGCTTTAGGCACGCGCCATTTAGAACCGGAAACCGTCACTTCAACGTCCTCTGGCAAAAGCGATTCGTCAATTTCAATGTCCTCAATGTCAAATCCGCCTTCCAGCGCAAATGAGGAACCCGACACGATTTGAGAGACGGCCCCAGCGCCTATCGTCGTCAAAGCCGACGTGAACGGGATTGCCGTGTTAGACCATTCTGATGCCGAAGAAACAGATACGCCGTCTTCGTCCGAAAACTCGACGAGGAATCCCAACCCGCCTTTCTTTCCAGAGTAAAGCGGCACTGCGACCGGCAAAACGCATCCCCCGTCTCGCACTTCCATTTGCCCGGAATACGCTATCTTCGTTCCATCCGGCAAAGTACCCGCCACCCGGGCCTTGCCCTTTGCCTTCACTTGGATGGAGAGAGGCAGATAGCCATTGCCCAGGCTTGACTCGTCCGATTCCGCCCTTAGGGCCGCGACATAGGTCCCCTTCCAATTGTCTTCGGTACCCTGAGACAGCACGTAGTCGAAATACGTCTTCCTGCCAAATAGGTTTCTCGCCCCGACAACAGTGTAGGAATCGAAATCGCCTTCCATTGCGCTGCCGGTCAGCGACACCGAGAGCTCACGTTCGTCCGAAGCCTTTGTAGGCGCCAACGAACCCGACAAGCTATCATCAAGCGAACCCTTGAGCCGGACGGTTCCCTCGCCAAGAAGCATTATCGTCGCAGAGGCCGTCACGTTCGTAGCCTCCTCTTTCTTGTCCCACTTCGCTTTGGACGTCTTGAGCTGAATCGTACCCGCCACGCCCCCTTCGTCGTTCAACAGATAACCGTCATAAACGTGGGCGGACGCAAAGTCGTATTCCAAATCGGAAAGAGATTCCGGATCGTCTTCCCACTGCCAGTGGGCGTAAATCGAAAATGAAGAATTGACAACGAACTCTTCAGCAGTATTCTCCGTCACCTCCGTACCTCCGTACGGCTTTGTAAACCAACCGAGGAATATGTATCCCTCCCGTTTGGGTTCTTCCTCCGGCAACGAACTGATTGTACGCCCCGGAATGTAGTATTGGATGCTTGACGTTTTGTTTATGCCAGGCACACCCCAAAACACAACCCTGTACAACGGCTGGTCGGTCAACCAAAATACGCGGCGTGCATGTGAACCCTCTGGCCAAGACGCCGGCAAAGACTCATGCCATACGACCGTAGAGGTTTTATCGTCACCGTTATCACCAGTACCGGTATCGGTACCGGCATCGGTACCATCAGTTGCGGCGTCGCTCGAATCTGTTTCTGGCACAGTAGCTTCGACAGGTTCTTCCTCCGCCTCCTGCATTTCCCACCCTGAACGTACACGCAGAGCACCTGAAACAAGCGACGACGGCGCGCCTGCGTACAACGCCTCATCCGCCTCAGGCCTGTCACCCCAATAACGCACTATCTTCAATGCATTGCAATTCATGAAAACGCACGAGCCCATCGTCTCTACGCTTTCAGGAATCGTTATGCCTGGTGCCAAACTCGTACAATCTGCGAATGCATAACTGCTAATCGTCGTTACACCAAGAGGAATATCTATGCTCATGACACCACTGCAACCAGAGAACGCAGATTCCCCGATGCTCGTCACACCATCAGGGATTACCACGCTTGTAAGGCCGCTACAACCGGAAAACGCATTATTTCTGATGCTCATCACGCCGTCGGGGATCGTCACACTCGTCAATTTGGATGCATCCATTCCTGATGGAACAAATGATGCTGTCAGATTTGTCACGTTACAGCCGGAGAACGCCTCATCCCCGATACTCGCTACGCCGTTCGGTATCGTAACGCTCGTGAGGCCGCTGCAGCCGGAGAACGCCCCATCACCGATGCTCGTTACGCCGTTCGGTATCGTAACGCTCGTGAGGCCGCTGCAGCCGGAGAACGTCCCATCACCGATACTCGCTACGCCGTTCGGTATCGTAACGCTCGTGAGGCCGCTGCAGCCGAAGAACGCCTTATCACCGATGCTCGTTACGCCGTTCGGTATCGTAACGCTCGTGAGGCCGCTGCAGCCGGAGAACGCAGAATACGCAATGCTCGTCACACCTTCGGGGATGACGACCTCTGAAGGACATTCACCTTTCAACTTGTAGGCAACTTTACCGAATACAACAAGCCCATCTGGCAGATTATTATAAAACGGTGTATCGTCAAATGCACTACGCCCTATGTTCGTTACGCCGTTCGGTATCGTAACGTTCGTGAGGCCACTACAGCCAGAGAACGCCTCATCACCGATGCTCGTTACGCCGTTCGGTATCGTAACGCTCGTGAGGCCAATGCAGCCGTAGAACGTCTTATCCCCGATACTCGTTACTCCGTTCGATATCGTAACGTTCGTGAGGCCACTACAGCCAGAGAACGCCTCATCACCGATGCTCGTTACGCCGTTCGGTATCGTAACGCTCGTAAGGCCCCTACAGCCGGAGAACGCCTCATCACCGATGCTCGTTACGCCGTTCGGTATCGTAACGCTCGTAAGGCCCCTACAGCCGAAGAACGCAGAGTCCCCAATGCTTGTCACGTTCGTAGAAATCTCCATGGCGATGAGAGACGAACAATTATAAAATGCGCGGTCGCCAATCTTCTCGACTTTATTCGATCCAATCATGACGGGAATCCTCAATGTACCATTAAGTGATGTGTCCACCGCAGATACATATTCACCGTTAGATACATTGAGAATCGTCGCCACTCCGTTTGCGGCGGTATAATGCCACGTAACACCATTAATAACCTGCGTGTAAATCAAATCTGACGAGATAATCCAACTCGCGAAGAGCGTGTTCGTGGAACCTGCCGTCGTCAAGTTGGAGACTATAGCCCCATCCTCATATACAACACTCCCCGCCGAGGACGTGGCCCACCCGCGGAAATCGTAACCGCTGCGCGTAAAGACGTTTGGCGCAAGCGCCTGCTCCACATCGACTGTAAAAAGCTGGTTCGACATAGTGCCAGTACCACCATTGGAGTCAAACTTAACCCAATAGTTAGTTACGCTTTCAGCCTCCGCGTAAAAGCAGGAGGCAAATAGGAAAACGGCGATAAGGATTTTAGCTTTCATTTATCCAGGAGAGCTTCCAATAGGCTTTCCTGCGCGGGCGCAGGAGCGGGAGTCGGTTTAGGCTCTGGCGCAGGAGCGAGAGCTGGTGCCGGTTTAGCTTCTGGCGCTGGCGCAGGAGCGGGAACGGGAACGGGAGCTGGCGCCGATTTAGCTTCTGGCACTGGCGCAGGAGCGGGAGCGGGCGCCGGTTTAGCTTCTGGCGCTGGCGCGGGAGCGGGAGCTGGCGCCGGTTTAGCTTCTGGCGCTGGCGCAGCTACGGGCTTAGGCTGTGGAGTTGGTGTAGGCTTAGGCTCCAGAGCCGGTGCAGGTGCAGGTTTAGGCTCAGGCGTGACAACTGGAGCTGGAACAGGTTCTGGTCCGGAAACAGGTTCCGGCGCGGGCGCCGCCTTCTCATCCTTCTCTTTGCGAAGCTTGTCAATGAACTCACGCCAGTCGAGCTGTTCCTGCTCATAGCGCTTGAGCTCGCGTTGCACGTCCTTTGCGTGCTTGTCCGCCCACTCCTTGCGCTCCTTGTCGGCTTTTTCCTCAAGATCCTTCGCGCGCTTCTCCTTCGCCTCGTCGAGCTTCTTGCCCGTCTCGTGCTCCTCGTCCTGGGTAGCCCATTCAAGTGCCTTGCGACGCAGCAGCTCTTTCTTCGAGACTGGATCTGCGAGCGGCGAAAGCGACCAGCCGTCGGCGTCAAACGGACGCGGATCGCTGAGCGAGCGCTTGCGGCGCAGGGCCTCCGCCTGCGACGCCGCCGCGTCGTCGAGCACATAAGGCGTGATGAACACCAGAAGCTCGCTGCGCGCCTCCTTCTGCGACACGCTGCCGAACAGCCACTTGCCAATCCACGGGATGTCCTTCAAAATCGGGATGCCGCTTTCCGAATTCACTTTTGATTTCTTCACGAGACCGCCCAGCACGATGGTCTGGAGGTTCTCTACCGTCACTTCGGACGCCATCTTGCGCGTCGTGACGGTTGCGTACGGATCGGTGCCGCCGGATTCATTCGGCACGTTCTGGTCAGCACCCTGCGTTTCGAACTTCTCGTCGATTTCAAGCACCACGGTGCCGTTCGGATTGATGCGGGGCGTCACCTTCACGACAAGACCGATGTCACGCTTCTCATAGTTGCGTACCTGCGAGCCCGAGTAGGTGGAACCGGAATATTGGTAGCCACTGAAGAGATAGATCATGTCCGTCGCCTCGATCGTGGCCTCCTTGTTGTCGAGCGTCATGAGAATCGGCGAGGCGAGCACCTTGGAGCGACTGTCGCTCTTCGCTGCCTGGATGACGGCCGCGATGTTTAGCTTGTCGCTCTTCAAGAGGTAGTTTATACCGCCGCCAATCGGGTTCGCCGAGGATACAACCGTCTCGTTTGTAGCTACGCCGGACGCAACGTTCATGAGCGTACCAAGCATGGACGTGCCGGAGCCGCCGCCGCCGCCTAGCATATAGCTGCCGTTGTTGTAAAAACCGTCCCGAACCATTTTCTTGACCGTCTTCATGGCCGCCACTGTACTGGCCTCGATTGCGTTTCCTTCAGAGTCGGTCGAACTGTAGCCCTCTGGCACGAATGTGTTCATCAGATTGCCGTTTGCATCCTTCGCGTAGAAGAGCGGACGCCCAAACTGGTCAGTGCGCTGCACGCTGGAGAATTCGCTATTGCGTCCGCGCTGCACCCAGTCGATGCCGGTCTGGAGGTCGTCGCCAAGCTCTACCTGGACGATGACGGTTTCAAGCAGCACCTGCGAGAGTTTCACGTCCATGTCGTCGATTACGCGCTTGACGGCGGCCATGTCCGCCTTGCGGGCCATAACGACGATGCCGTTGATGCGTTTGTCGGCGAGTATCTTGATGTTGTCCTTGTTGAGTTCACCAAGGTTGGAGTTGCCGGCGAAAGTGGGGTTGGCCGTCGCGGGGCGCGAGGGAGTGGCTGAGTGGCTGCCCGTGAGGCTACGTGTAGTGGCGGCACCGCGGTTGGCGTTCGGGTTCTGGTTATTCTTTGACTGTGACGAGGAACTGGCGCCAATCAGGTCGTTGAGCATCGAGGCCACCTCCTCGGCGTCGGCATACTTGAGGCGGATAACTTCCACGCCGACCTCTGGTGTCGTCTCCACGTCAAGTGTTGTAATCACCTTGTCGAAGAAGTCCATGTTCGTCTTCGCCGTTATGATGATGAGCTTGTTGGAGCGCTCGTCGGCCACGATAAGCACCTTGCCCCGGATCATTCCGCGATCGGCGTCAGAGATGGCGGCGGTGAGTACGGGATTCGGTTTCGCAGGCGTCGGTGCGGGCGTAGCTCCCGGGCGGTTATTGAGATTGAGGAGCCTATTCGGCTGCGGCGTGGGCGTCGGACGGGAGAATCCCGGCGCACCGCTCGATTTCACTGTGGCGCCGGGCTTCTGCGTGTCTTTTTGCGATTCAGTAACGATTGTCTCAAGGTAGGTCTTGATGTCCGTTGCAAGCGCGTACTTCACCTCGCGTACGAACACCTCCTCGAGGACCGGATTAGGCACGTCAAGCTCCTTCAGGATCTCAAGCATGCGGTTGATGTTCTCCTGCGTATCGGTAATGAGGATGGCGTTGTTGCGCTCGAATTTCTGAACCGCCGTGTTCGGATCCTTGAATCCCTCCACGGCCTGCTCCGCCTCTTCGATGGTGATGTGTTCAAGACGGATTAACTGGCTTATCACGCGGCCCTTTTCAGGGATTCCGTTCGTGGGTACGTTCATATGCGTGTAGATGCCCTGCGTACGCACGGTCTTGCGCTCGAATGCGCGGAGGAATATCTTGTCGAACGGCTCGATTACGATGCCGTTCATCGTAAGCGCCACCTCAATGGCCTGGAGGTAGGTCTCCTTGTCGAGCTCGCGTCCGTTGGAACTGAGGGTGATCTGCGTCTTTGGAAGGTTGGGCGCGGGAAGCAGGACCTTCCCGGACTCCTTTGCATACGACATCAACAGGATTTCGATGGGTGCGTTGTCGAAGTCAAGCAGAGGCACGCCGTTCGTTCCCGTTGGCAGGTCGCGCAATTGTTCCGCTATCGGCTTCGCCTCCTCCGCAGACGCCGCAGGAGCCTGCACGCCGGGACGGCGCAGCATTCCGTTGTTCCGCAGCATCCCCGGCCTGCGCAACAGGCCTCCAGGCGCCGCGTTCTCCGCCACTGCCAGAACGGCAACGGCGACCGCCGCCGCAACTACCGCAATTTTCCTGATGTCTGTCTTCATAATGTCTTTGTTCCCTTCACTTCGTCTTCTCTTCGGGCTCGTCGCCCTTTATATAGGCGCAGGTCAGCACCATTTTACCGTTCATCGCGCCGACGTTCTTGCCCCGCACCGAAACTTCAAGTTCGCGGACGTCCATCATGGCGCCCTTCGCCGTGTTGACCGCGTATAGGAATTCCACGAGGCGCTGGAGCGAGGTGTTGTCGAACTTTACCTCGACCGGCACCTCCCACACCCCTCCGTGGTTCTCCTCGTCCTCCGACGCCTTCAGGCCCTTGCCCGTGTTGACGTGGTACTGCGTGGTCAGATCCTCTATAACGCGCTCCCAACGCCGTGCGGACACCGTACCGTCCGCCACTGTCGGCATGCGCAACCTCTTCATCTCGGCACGCTCCTCCCAGAGCGCCCGGTCGTGTATGAGCGCCTTTTCCCTGAGGTACCTGTTACGCTCCCTCTCGTAGCCCTTGCGCGCGTTCGTCCACGCCATTCCACGGCCCGAGAACCACATTACGACCGCAAGGGCGTACAGCGCCACGACCACCACGATGGCGATGATCATGCGGTCCCTGCGCGACTTTGCGCCAGGCGTCGTCATTTGCCACCTCCCGCGCTATCGTCCTCTGCCGCCGGGAACTTCGCCGTGACCGTGAACGGGAACAACCCGTCGCGGTTCTGCGAACCCTCAGTGGGCTTCACCTCGGCAAAGAGCAGCGGACGGTCTTCGTCGTCCTCGTCACTGCCGTTCGGCGACGGCACGGGCGCGGCGCGCAACGCCTCGTCCAACTGGCGCCAACTCTCGCGGTCCGGCGCCTTGCCGCGTACGCTGATGTCTTCTCCGCGCCGGAACTTGAAGTACTCTATGACCATGGTCTCGTCGTCGGAGAGGCTGTCCGACACCAGCTTGAGCATCTCCAGCGCACACTTTGAACGATCCTCGTAACGGTCAATCAGCGCCACGCGGTTCGTCATGTCCAGCACTTCCTTGTACTCCCGCGCGTGCTGCTTCTCCTTGCAGAGGCTCTTCTGCGAGTCCCGCATGTGGTTGTAAACCGCCTCGTAGCCGAAGAACACTCCCATCACGAGCGCCCACAACCCAATAGCGGCGAAGAGGAACATCTTCATGCTGCGGCGGAAGCGCGACTCCGTGCGCGACTCGACCCAGTCCGCCGGCGTCACGTCGAACGTGCCGCCCTCGATTATCCTGCGGGCGCACCCCTCGACACCGGACACGGCGTTGTCCACGACGACCGTGCGCACGGGTCCGAACACGGCAAGGCGCTTCAGGGCCTCATCGTCCACCGGCTGCATGGAACAAACCGCCACGTCGCCGATCTCCTGCGCGCCGCCGTCGCACGCCAGCAGGCTGAGCGTCACCTCACGGCACAACTGCGCGGCGGAGGACACCTTTCCGATGCCGCGCAACTGCACGGGTGCGCCGCCGTCAACCACCGCCAGCTCCCACTCCTCGCCGAAACGCAGCAGCACGAGCCGGCGCTGCGCCTCCACCTCGCAAAGGCGCGGCCACAGGCTGCGCAACCAACCGAGCGCGGTCGCGTCCGTGTGCGTCACATGGACCTTCGCCGCATCCAGCGCCGCGCCGATCTCCTCGGCTGCCGCAGCGGGCAACGCGGACACAAGCACCCGCAGGTCGGAATCGGTTTCGGACAGGACCTCCGCCGCCGGCGCTAGTTCCTCGTCAGGGAAAGGCGATATCTCATCCAACGCTTGCGTGGCCGCGCCAAGCATGTCATCGCGCGCCTCCAAGGGCATGCGCACGCACTTCACGAGCAACTTAGAAAGCGGGAGCGTAAGCGCGAATTCGCGCTGCTCGAAAAACTCCGCAGCCGCCTTGAACGCGCGGGCGAGCGGCTTATCCTCCTCCGCGACAGCGTCTGCGGAATCTTCCCCGGCGTCGTCCGTCTGCGCGGACGCCTCTGACGTTTCACCGGCCTCAGGCTCCGCCGCAGGCTGCTCATCCTCTATTGGCCACGACTCGGCAGCGGCGCATTCGTATGCACCGTTCCGCTCCTCAAGCCGTACGCCATGGAGGTATCCGCCCTCGATGCCGAGAACTGTAACTTCTTTTGCCATCGGGTCTATTATCTCATTTTTTCAGGCCAAACGCAAGCACTCCGTAAAGGAAACTTCACGTCACTTTGCAGTGTCAAAAGACACCGTCGCCGTCAGCGGGAAGTGGTCGGACGGATACAGCTGCGTACCTGGGCGCGTAGCATCAATGGTGGAGTAGTCCAAAACCCGCGTTCCGGGCGTCACGTAGATGTAGTCGATGCGCGCGCCGTACGTCTCTTTCTTGCGACCCGTGCCGTCAGGGGAGCCAGAGCGCGCATTGCGAACTTCTGGAGTTGCCTTCAGCGCTTCGACGGTGGATACCTCGTTTTCGCGCCACTCCCAGCCGTTGAAGGTGCGCCAGCTGCCAGTAGGCGTCGTCTCGCAGGCGTACAACGCGTTCGTGAGCACGCCCGACACTGCAATCGCCGGCACATCCGTCTCGCGGCAGTTGTGGTCGCCCGTGAACACGATTGGAGCCCCCTCCCCGAACTCCTTCATGCGCTCGAGTATGAGCATCATCCCCTTCTCGCGCGCAAGTGCGCTCACGTGGTCCGTGTGCGTGTTGGCGAAACAGAACTTCGCGCCCGTGCGCTTGTCGCGCAGGATGAGGTAGGAGCAGACGCGCGGACACGCCGCGCCCCATCCCTTCAGGCCTGGCACGTCCGGCGTCTCGGAAAGCCAGAACGTACCGCTCTTCAGCGCCTCGAAGCGGTCCTTGCGGTAGCAGACCGGAGAAGCCTCGCCGCTCACGCGGTCCTCATTCCTGAACTCGCCCACGTAATCGTACTCCGGCAACTTCTCCCGCAGGAACTCCGCCTGCGCCGGCATGACCTCCTGGAGCCCGAACACGTCCAGGTCCATTTTCTTCAGCAGTGCTACGAGATCGTCCTTGCGCTCTTTCCAGGCATTAGGCGTCTCCTTGTCCGCACCGCCAGTGCGAATGTTGTAGCTGCCCACGCGGATGGCGTCCGACTGCGTACATCCGACGATGAAGCCTGCGGCGACGACTCCCGCGAGTCCAAACAGGAACGATTTTCTCTTCACGTTCATCTTTTCATCCTCTTTCAGTTTCATTTCACTTCAAAGCCAATCTTTACCGGACCGATCAGACCCGACGGCTCGTTCTCCACCGTAGTGCGGTAACGAGTGGGAATCGTCTGGTAGTGGTTGTTGAGCGTATTGTACACCGTCACCTTGATCGTGTTCACGCCTTCCTTGAGCCCGTCGATCTCGACGCGCCACGGCGGACAGCACAGCACCTTCTCTTCGCCGCCGTTCATCGACACGCCACAGCACGCGCCCACGCGCCCGAGGTTGAGCGTTGCGGACGCCGACGCCTGTTCCTTCGTGAGCGTGAAGCTCTTCTCATAAACAGCGCCGCCCGAGTAGAAACGAAGTCCGTCCGCGATCAGCGCCCAGTTACCAAGCGCGATCTTGCCCTTCCCGCACTTGAGGCGCATCGGCTCCGTGAACGCCGCGCCGCCGATGAAGCCCGGCTCGTGCGCGACCTTGAGCGTGAGCGCAGCCACGCCCGCATTCGCCAGTCTCGGCTTGACGCGATAGACCTTCTCCCCCTTGCTGTTGTACGCTTGTTGTCCCGACTCCCCCTTGCTGTTGTACGCTTGTTGTCCCGACGACCTGCCATCCTTGCTGTCGTACGCTTGCTGTCCCGACGACCTGCCATCCTTGCTGTTGTACGCTTGCTGTCTCACCAACTCCACCTCTGCATCCGCGCCGGCGATGTTGGCGGAAAGCAACGTCCCGCGGAGCGTGATCTCGACCTCCTCACATGCGGGCGGCAGCGTGGCGGTATAAACGCCCTCCTTCACTTTTCCGCCGAACGGATCAAACGGCAGTACCGCCGGGTCGTTATACCAGCACATCGAAAGCGGTGCCTTCGACGGCTCACTCTTGACGTCCGTGCGCATCATCACGAGCGCAGCGCGCCCGAACTTGTCGTAGCTCACGGACAGTTCGTGATAGCCCGCCGCAAGCGCGACCTCATCGCCCACCTTGCACGCCTTGCCGTCAAGCGCAATGGTCTTCGGCTCCACGCCGTGCGAAACGGGTTTCGCCTTGCAGGCACAGGGCGCGTAAACGAATGTCTTGTACGCCGCACCCGGCTTCGCGCCACGCGACGGCGAGACGTCGTAGAGCCTCATGCTGTACGGACCCAGCACGAAGAAATCGTCGCCCACGACGCCATTCAGGCCGTGGTGCCAGTTCTGGAAACCCGGCTTGCCTTCCACGCCCTCGCGCCAGGAGAAGAGGAACGGAGAGCCGTTGCCATCAAGAAATTGCGGGCCGAATCCGACCGTCATCTCTGCGGGAAGGTTCAGCGCCTCCGCGCCGACCATCTTCACGCGGCGAATCTCCGCGCCAATGTAACGCTCGCGCACGGGCAGACGGAAATCCCCCCATTTGTTGTCGAGCGTGGGCTTGAGCGTGAAGTCCCATTCGCCGTCCAAAACAACGACATCCTGCGGCGCGCCGCTACCTTGCTGTCGTACGCTTGCTGTCTTCCCTCCGACAACATCCGTGCCAGGCGCGAACACTACGAGCCTTGGCGCGCCATCGCCCGCGATCTTCACCGTCGTCGTGCCGTCGGCATTGCGTCTGAAGTCCGTGAGCGACTTCTGCGTGCCGTCCCACGGGTTCCACAGCTCAGGCGTGCCTGCGGCGCGGAACGTGCAGTCGCCCGTCTCAGCGAGGTCGCAGATAAAATACACGTCGTAGCCGCCCACGCGGCGGTGGAGCGCCTTGGCTTCGCCTGGCGCGCGGAAGTCGGGCGTGCCGACAGAGTTCGCAATCGCCTTCAGCTGTTCGGCAGAGGGCTTGGCCGGCATCTTGCTGTTGTACGCTTGCTGTCCATCCGCGCGGCGGTTACAGGGGAACTGCCCCACCAGTTCCGCGACGAGCGCGTCGATCTTCGCCTTCTCCGTATGCGGGGCGTCGGTGAACTGCGGTTTCGCACCGAGGACGACCACCTTGCCGCCCGCGCGCTTGAATGCAACGAGCTTCTCCAGCGACGCCCGCTTGATCGCAATCATGTCCGGCACGACAACCATCCGATACGCCTCGCCCGCCACACTTAAAACTACCTTATCGCTACCTGCTTCTACATGTTCTTCATGTTCTACATGGACATTTTCATTCCCCGTACCTACATGGACTTTTCCACCCTTGACCGTCGCCCGGGCGAGCGAATCGGCGTCGATGAAATCGACGTCCGTCTGCGCCTCGGTCACGAGGCGGCGCACGATGTCGTGGGCCACGCCCACGGAAACATTGCCCCTGTTCCTGTTGTACACACACGGCTCGAGCGGGTTCACCACCGCCACGTCGCACACGTGGACGCCCTGGCTGAGCACGTAGCTCAGACGCTCGAAGTACTTGAGGAACGTCTTCATGTACGTCCAGTACGGCATACGGAAATGGTAACACGGCGGCGCCCACTCCCACCAGCCGCCGTAGGTGGAGTAGTAGAGGCCGTGGAGGTTGAGGAGGTTCGAGCCGTAGAGGTAGTTGTGGCAGGTGGAGTCGAAGATCGTCGAGGTGGAGGCCTGCCAGCCCTGCGAATGGTAGCCCTCGAGCCACACGCGCGGACGGTTGTAGAGGTGCGCGATTGAGGAGCCGACCTTGTTCTTGATGATGTCGGCGGAGCGTCCGGGCGTGTCGAATCCCGGCGCGGTGAAGTACTTCATCACGCGCATGTAGTCGATATACTTGTTCATCGGATGGCGTCCGCGCGTCGCCTGGTCGCAGCCGTAGATGAGGCCGCGGCTCGCGTGCCAGTCGTAGATCGGCTTGTAGTAGCGTTCGCAGGCGAGGGCGCTCATGACGTCGTTCATGTCGAGGCGCACCTTCACGGTGTCGGGGCCGTGGTCGCCGAAGAGCGCGGGCAGCATAGGCTCGAGGTCGTAGCCCTTCCGCTTCTTGAACTCGGCGGGCAGGTCGTCCGACCACAGCCAGAGGATGTCGCGGGTGAGGACAAGCTCGTCCTGGAAGAAGTAGTTGAGCCCGCCGCGCAGATGCTCCGGCACCTTCTCCATGAACGGGTTGAAGAAGCGCTCCACCACGCGCTTGCCCGATTCGGGATGGAGCGGGTTGTACGTGCGCGGAACCTTGCGCTTGACGATCTTCCCGTTAACGTACGAAAGCTCCGTCGCATACATTTCAGGCGTACTGATCTTAAGCTTGCGCCAGAGGTTCTCCGCATCCGGGAAGTCTAGCGTGTAGTTGGAAAGCGAAATACCCATACCGCGCTTTCCGCATTCCTGCGCGGCGAACGAGAAGAAATCCCACCATTCGTCGGTGAAGAGCGCCGGGGTGGAGTCCTGCGTCGGCCACGCCCCCGAGCGGTAGTGCGAATAGTTCACCTGCACGCCGGCGATGCCGGCCTTGTGGATTTCCTCGATCTGCTCAAGGAGCCGCTCCTTGTTGAGCGGATCGCGTCCGCTCCACCACCAGAACGGCACCTCGCCGTATCCGGGCGGCGGTGCCTTGAAGTCGGCACGGATAGTCTTCGCCGCCTCATCGCCAGGCTTCGGGAAACCCAGCCCACCAGCGACGGCCACACATGAAACAACCGCAATGGCGGTCAATAATACATTCTTCATCTCTCTCCTCGTCTCAACTTTTATCTCTCGACGCAGATAGTATATCAAATCTCCGCGTGGCTGTGACAAAGGAAATACCACCCTGTTTCGCCAACAGGAACCACCGCTTGGCGCCACACTAACTGGGAACGCCGCCATCTTAGCGGAGAAACCGGGAGGGACGCGCCCCATTACGGCCATTTGGTGTGGTGAGCCGTCCCCGGCGGCACGGCCCGAAACGGTGGTGGTATTTTCGATGCCCTTGCCGACAAACCGGCAATGCTCTCTCACTTCATCTATCGTCTGCATGTTGCGCTCCTAATCGAGTTGTCTTTCTGTTGCGTGGCCACAACCACCTCACCACTCCCACTCCGCCCGTCATATTCCGGCGGCGGCATCGACGGCACGAAAAGCGCAGTAGCAAGAAAGGCAGTTGTTAAAGTCATGGCAAATCCTCCTTCAATTACCACCATTGCCGACGTTAATCCACGGCAACGGCTGACCGGATGAAAGGAGCTGGTTGGTGACGGATATGAAATGATTTTGAAAGCGCGTCCACTTACTACACGATGGAATGTTCGTATTTGACAAAGTCGCTGAAAGAAATTCAAGACGATTGGAACTCGTGGCATAACCTGGATAGTAACGTTTCCAGAAATAATCATAATCAGCACTGAGCTGCCATTCAGTTGGATCGCGGGTAAAGACCCTGGCGGCCCTGTCACAGACACCTTGCGAGACAAGGTTTGACTGACTTGCGGCAACGACCTTTGACGCATAGTCAAAACATTTCTCTCGATCTTTCCATGTGAAGTCAACACGGTTCGTGAATATAGTTTCAACCGTAGCCGTGGTTTCGTCGTTGACAGGCGAGAATTCTATTAGTTTTCTGATTTCATTCCGCCGTCTCCATCCTACGAGCGTC
>CACZDG010000074.1 GCA_902779865.1 uncultured bacterium | reverse complement strand
GGGGCGTCGGTACGTCCGACTACCGATAGCGCGTATCGCGCCCGCAAAGGCATAAACCACACCATGACCGCCACCCTCCACAGAACCGCACGGAACCGCACTAAAACGCCGCGTGAGGGCGCGAACGCCGCGCGCAACTACACGTTCTACATGTTCTACACGGCTAAAAACAAAAGCTAAATCTAAAACGAAACCCACCTCGTTCCGCAGCGTAATATCGCAGTCCGCGCATTTGCGTAATTCACCGCCGAGACTTCTGATAATTGGAAACAACTATTTGAAACAACTTGCCTTTGGCGCGCGGGCTAACTCGCCCGCGCCCATTTGCCGATCCTCAAACTATCACGATTCTGAATGTTCAAGGTGCGTCCGCAGGGCAATGTTGTTCTTGAAAGTTGTCATGGTTGTTTCCAAATCCCAATGCGCATGGGTGAAAAACGGAGAGGTGCCACTTTCGCATTTCGCGCGATTCGAGGAGATTGACTTACAATCGCCAAATATGATAGAATAGTGCCACTTTCTTTTGGGTGAATTACACACTTGAACGGGAAGGAGGAAACGAAAATGGCAAAGTATCTTGATCCCAAGGCGGATGTGACCTTCAAGAAGGTTTTTGGCGAGCACAAGAATCTCGTCATAAGCCTCCTCAACGCCTTGTTGCCACTTGACGATGGCAAGCAGGTCGAGTCGATAGAATATCTGCCGGCAGAACTTGTGCCACGCACCCCGACGAGCAAGAACACGATAGTCGATGTACGCTGCGAAGAGACTGGAGGGCGCAAGTTCATCGTCGAGATGCAGATGAACTGGACGGCTGATTTCCGCGAGCGCGTCCTTTTCAACGCATCCAAGGCGTATGTCAGGCAGCTTGACAAGTCCGAACAGTACAATCTGCTCCAGCCAGTCTATGCGCTCAACTTCGTCAACAAGATTTTCGAGCCGGGCATGGACGGGTACTACCACTACTACAGGATGGTTCACGCCGAAGACAGCGGGAAAGTCCTTGAAGGTCTGCATCTCGTATTCATCGAGTTGCCGAAGTTCAAGGCGAAGAACCTCACCGAGAAGAAGATGCAGGTGTTGTGGCTTCGCTTTCTGACTGAGATCGACGAGAAATCGAGAAGCGCTCCGGCCGCGCTTCTGGACAACCCGCAGACGAGTCAGGCGCTTGAGATACTCGAGGAGTCGGCGTACAGCGAGGCCGAGATGCTTGACTACGACAGGTACTGGGACCAGGTTCGCCGAGACAAGGCACTGATGGACGAGCGCGACGCGGCTCGCGCCGAACTGGACGCGGCGACAGCCGAACTGGGCGAAGCCCACGCAAAGCTGGATGAAACCCACGCAAAACTCGACGCGGCTCGCGCCGAACTGGACGCGGCGACGGCGCGGGCTGACGCGGCGACGGCGCGGGCTGACGCGGCGGTGGAGAAGCTGCGACAGGACAAACTGCAAACCGCTCGAAACCTGAAGACCATGAATCTTGCCGTTGAGCAAATTGCAACGGTGACCGGCCTCACAGTCGAGGAAATCGCGAAGTTGTAGTAGCACGCGTCACGCGCAAGGACATCGGCTTTTCCCTACGCATCAAGAAAGAGGACGATGCGCTGTCGTTTACCGCCACAATCGACAACCGCTCCAAGGTGTTCGACACGTCGCCGCTTCCGCCCGGCGTCGTCTGCGGCGAGTTCCTGAACAAGGACGGCACGAAACTCCTGACCGTGTTTCACAATGCGAGTGGCAAGCCCGCCACGGTCAAGGGCGTTTCGTACCCGCCCGGAAATCTTTCCTTCAACATAACCTCTTTTCCCCTTGTGAACACGCCCTGATTTTGGCATAATATATGCACATGGCCAGTTTGGCGTGCAGTAGCGTTCTGCGGCGGGTGTTAGGGCCGTTCGGCTTGAACCGCAGAAACCACGGGAAACGGGCCGAGGAAATTAGGATGAAAAACGTAAAAAGACTGGTTATTTCGGCAGGGTTCGTCCTGGCCACGGGTGTTGCGCTTGCGGGACCGTGGGTGAAGTACGGCGATGGGCCTGTGCTCGGGAACAAGAAGCTCGGCACGTGCTTCGACATCAACGTCGTCACGAACGGCCCCGCGCCTTACACGATGTACTTCTCGTGGCGTCCGAGGAAGTCCATCGCGTTCGTGAGGAGCAACGACGCGCTCACGTGGACGCAGGAGCCGGAAATATGCCTGCGCGAGAACCCCGCGAGCGGCTGGGAGGATATCGTCAACCGCTCCAGCGCCGTCAAAAAGGACGGCGTGTGGCACATGTGGTACACCGGCCAGTGCGCGAAGGAAAAGTGGAGGGGCCGCATCGGCTACGCGGTGTCGAAGGACGGCGTCCACTTCGAGCGCGTGAGAAAGGAGCCGGTCCTTGAGGCGACGGAGACGTACGAGAAACCGTCCGTGATGTGCCCCACCGTGATGTGGGACGAGCAGCGCCAGGTCTGGCGCATGTGGTATTCGGGCGGCGGCACGTACGAGCCGGACCGCAACTGCTACGCGGAATCGAAAGACGGCGTCAACTGGGTGAAGAAGGGCGTGGTGCTCACGCACGGCCCGCGCGAATCGTGGTACCGCGACCGCGTGGCGGGCTGCGAGGTACACAAGCTGCCCGACGGGCGCTACGCGATGTTCTTCATCGGATATCCCGATTTGGACACCGCACACATCGGTTGCGCGATCTCGCCGGACGGCATCCGCGACTGGAAGGTGATCGACCAGTCTCCGCTCGTCATTCCCGATCCCGGCACCTGGGATTCGAGCGCATGCTACAAGCCGTCCGTCTTCCGCGATGAGAAGAACAACCGCTGGATGCTGTGGTACAACGGCCGCAGCGGCGGCCCGGAGTACGTGGGGTGCGCCGTGCACGAGGGCCTCGACCTCGAGGCGCCGCCCGACAAGCTGCCCGATCCCGGGAAACTACTTTCGACGTACGTGCGCCGTTTCAACGCCCATGACGAGGAGACTGTCACGAACGCCATCCCGAACGCCGCCGCCGAGAAGTTCCTCGCGGAGAACGTCCCGTTCTTCGCGTGCCCCGACCGCGAGATCGAGCGCACCTACTATTTCCGCTGGTGGACCTTCCGCAAGCACATCCGTAAGGGCGCGCGCGGCGGATGGCGCATCACGGAGTTCCTGCCGAAGGTCGGCTGGAGCGGCGCCGACAACACGATCGTGTGCGCGGCGGGGCACCACTTCCGCGAAGGACGCTGGCTGCGCGATCCACAGTACCTTGCGGACAACGCCCGCTTCTGGCTCGCCGGCAAGGACGCGTCGCACAGATGGGGCTATTCAAGCTGGCTCTACACGGGGACGTGTCAGCTTGCCGAAGTCTCGGGGCTGGACGACCTGCCCGCCACGCTGCTTAACGACGCCGTGAATTACTACGCGCGTTGGGAGAAGGGCGTTCCGAAGCAGGGGGGCAAGTTCATCATGGGCGGCGACGGCAAGGGCGGGTTCATGTCCTTGGACGGACACGAGGGCACGGAGATCTCGCTCGGCGGCAGCGGATGGAAGCCGCTCTTCAACTCGGCGATGTGGAGCGAGGCGAAGAGCATTGCCGCCGTCGCGCGCCGTGTCGGTAAGGCGGATCTTGCCGCGCAGTTCGAGGCGAAGGCCGAGGGCGTCCGCAAGGCGCTGATGGCGAAGTGCTGGAACGGCGACCTCAAGTTTTTCACCACGCGGCACCGGGATGGTGCATTGACAGCGGTGCGCGAGCTGCACGGCTATGCCCCGTGGTACTTCGGGATGCCGCTTGACGTCGTGCCCGACTGGGAGCAGCTCTTCGACGAAAAGGGCTTCGCCGCCCAATACGGACTCACCTTTCCCGAGCGCCGCGCGAAGGGCTTCACAATCGCCTACAAGGGGCACGAGTGCCAGTGGAACGGGCCGAGCTGGCCGTTCGCAACCTCCGTCGCGCTCACGGCATACATCAACGGTCTCCACTCCCGCGCGCGCAAGCCCGGCGAGCGCGAGCGCTTCACGTTCCTGATGTGGCAGTACGCCTTCGCTCACAAGCTGCACCGCACGCCCACCAATCCCGTCGGACGCAGGTTCGACCCGACGGTGCCCTGGATCGACGAGAACATGAATCCCGACACGGCGGACTGGATCGCCCGCACGCTCCTCCTTCAGCGCAAGCAGAAGCCCCGCGAGCGCGGCAAGGACTACAACCACTCGACGTTCTGCGACCTGGTGATCTCGGGACTCGTCGGCTTCATGCCGGATGGCGCGGACGGCTTCTCGGTCGATCCGCTCTGTCCCGCGACGTGGGACTACTTCATTCTCGACAACCTCCGCTACCGCGGCCACGACGTCTCCATCCGCTGGCACCGCGGGCGCGGGCTCACCGTGAAGGTCGATGGACGCGAGGCCGCGCACAGCCCCACGCTTTCCAAGGTGCATGTGTGCCTCGTGCCGTAGGATTTTTGATCTGCCATGCAGCATAGAGATTTGAATCAAACAACAACCAATAGGAGATTCAAAAATGACAAAAACAGCGCAAATCAGGTGGTATAAGTTGACCGCTCTCCTCGCGATTACTGTTCTGATGGCAAGTGCGGCGATGGCGCAGAGGACCGTCAATATCGTCGCTTATGATGATGCGACGCGCGAAGTGTCGCTCGCGTTCGGCGGGACATCGGGCGTTGCCGAGAACGTCTATCTCGCTTATGGCTCCGTTGACTGCGGCGGACACTTCCGCAAGTGGCCGAGCCGCGTGAACATCGGTACGATCGCAACGGGCGCAGCGACGATGACGTACACGCTCCCAGCCGAAATCACGACGGGCGTCTATTATCGCTTCTTCGTGGGCGACTCGCCCTACGACGCCGAGCTGGAGTACATCCAGGGCGACGGCAAATCTTGGATCAACACGCAGTTCGTGCCTTCCTCCATCAACAAGGTGGAGACAAAGGTGTACCTTGATGACAAGGGAACCGGAGCCAGTCGCTATGAGACCATCTACTGCGCGCGCAGCGAGGATATGACGTCCTCCTTCACGGGAATCATGATAGATGGCAATCTTCGCATTGACAGGAAGGATAGCCTCGAACAGCAGTCAAAAACTCTTCCAGTTCCAACGTTGACATGCTACACACTCTCCATCGACTATTCCAAATCGTCGGGTGCCGTCACCACGAATCTTTTAGCGGCGAGCGATTTGATCACGGATTCGGCAGATGCCTACACGGCAGGCGGAAAGCTTACGCTTTTCACCAGTCACAAGCATGCCTACACCGTGCCCGACAACATGGTCTCGGCTTTTCCATTCAAGGGAAGAATGTACTGGTTCAAGCTGACCAACACCGTCACCGGCAATCTCGACCTTGACATCATCCCCGTCATCGTTGGCGGCTCGCCGTGCATGTACGACAGGGTGAGCGGCAATGTGCTGCCGCGCAAGGGCACGGCGGGCGGAGCGTTCATCGCCGGACGTGAACTTTCCGTTGCTGTCGCCTCTTCGCAGACGTGCCGCTTTGGCACGCTGTCGGCCGAAGTGAACTACTTTACCGGCGGCGTCACGCTCTCGTTCCCGCAGTTAGACGCAGATGCGGACGTCTGGGCGGTCTATTCGACGGACACGGATGCGGGTGCGTTCTCGCCGAACGGATGGGGGCACTATGCAAAGGTCGCGAATGTCTCCGCAGGCGCAACGAGCGCGACATTTTACATGAACGAACTCGCCGGCGGGAGAGACGCATATACCTACAAGACCATGCGCTTCGTGTTGGCGCATGCGACGGAAAAGAACACGCCGTTTGACTATCAGGCAGAATACATCGTCGCTGACGGCACTACCGCCAATATGAAGTACATCGACACCGGCATTGTGCCGAGCTCCACCGATTCCGTCGCCGCGGGATTGAATATCAGGGCCAAGAACAATGGAGGCATCTGGTCCGCACGAAAATTGTACAACAGTCAGACGTTTTCATGCCTGGCGACGATCGATGGCGCGTTCCGCTTTGATCGCAACACTGCGTACTCGGCTGTGTCCGGCACGTTCACGCTCAACAGCGATTATGAATTGGCCGCCGACTACAAGACGCGCATATTCGGCGTGAAGGGCGCGATAAACGGCGCGACGTCTGGGTTAATCGAGAATGGCGGCAATTTCACCCCCGGCAGTAAACTTTATCTCTTCGCAATGAACAACAACGGCAATATGACCAATCCTGCGAACTGCTGGCTCTACTGGCTCAGACTTTGTTTGTGGTCGGGTGAGGCGAGACGCGACCTGATACCCGTCGTCAAGGACGGCACGGCGTATCTCTACGACAAGGTGACGGATGCGCTGATGACGAACCACGGCACGTTCACCGTCGGCTCGCGGACCGCGCAGCGCTACGGCATGGATGCATTCATGACATCCGCACCGTGTTTCGATTCACGCGATCCGAATGCCCCGGCGTATGCACAGATGGTCGCCGCCGGTACAGGATCGTACTCATGGCGTTTCTACAATTCCGAAAGGCAGGAAATTGCCAATCCGTCCGTCTCCGTGCCAGATGCCACAATGGCGGTTATCCTCGGATCATCTGCAGAAGTCGCGGCGGTCGCTGCAGACCGCGCGGCCAACGGCTGGACGGCGGGCGGATACAGAATCTTCTCCTTCACAGTTATGTCGGACGGTGAAACGATCGCCGGTTTTGACGGATTGGCCTTCCACGAAGCCACGATAGACCTTGCGGGCCACTCCTTCATTCTTCCAGCGGCGATGCGCGATTCCGGCCTTGCGTTCACCGTGACGAATTCCATTG
The DNA here is from genome assembly GCA_902779865.1 of uncultured bacterium. GTDB lineage: Bacteria > Verrucomicrobiota > Kiritimatiellia > RFP12 > UBA1067 > RUG572. The sequence goes on along the minus strand of CACZDG010000074.1, from coordinate 10,612 downwards.
CCGCGACGGTCGGTACGTTGACGATTGACGTCCCGTCAGGCGCTGTTGTCTCAAATGACTTCATTTCGCTTCGAGGGAACCTCACGCTTGTCAAAACGGGCGAGGGCGGGTTCGTCGCCGCGAAGTCCGGTCAGGCCTACACCGGCGGTACCGCGGTTTCAAACGGCGTATTCGCGGTGGGCGCGAATGGCGATGCCGGCGTCATTGGTCCGTCTGGCACGGTGACGGTCGGGGAAGGGGCGACGCTTGACATGTGCGGCAAGATGAACTTCGGCGCTTTTGATTTCGTTCTTGCCGGCGGCACGCTCGCCAGCAGCGCCTTGTACGCATATAGTTTTCATGACAATGAAGGGTATGCAGGGCATGTGGGAATCGCCAGCCTGACGCTTACGGCCAATTCTACGGTCAGCATCCCGGCGAAGTGCAGATACGGCGTGTGCAATGGAAGGTCGCGCACGGCGATCGACCTTGGAGGCCACACGCTCACGTTCGATCTTGGCGACACTAGCAATGACAGTGCTTATTTTGACATCATCAGCGCAGACGTTGAAAACGGCACGATGGTCGTCAATGGATACAATGGCTACTCGGCGATCATACCAAGATATTCTGTTGTGGCCACGAACAATGTGACGTGGAGGAACAGTGGTCGGTTCCTCCCCATCGGTGGAACGACGAGGATCGATCTGCTGAACTACGATTCGCACGATACGAAAGAGACGAACGAAGGAAACGATGGACTGCATGTCTGGGGCGTGTTCACGCCTCATTCAACGACCTATCGCGGACTCACGATGGAGGACGGCTCCACGCTCGACCTTTCGGCGATGGAAGTTGCGCTGCCGTCCGTCTCGCCCGAATGTTCCAGCTTCCCGCTCAAGTTCGCCGAGAACGCGATGGTTTGCGTGAAGGTGGGCGAGCGTTCGCTGAGCAAGGGCGCCCAGCTCGTAAGCTGGACTACGCCTCCAGAGAACATCGGCACGGTCACGTTCAAGCGCGCCGTCGGAGAGCGCAACTTCTACGTTGAAGTTAAGGACGACGGACTCTACTATCACCCCTCTGGCTTCATGATCATCGTGAAGTAGCGATGGGTCTGCAACTTATGAACAAGATCAAGGATGTCAAGATGCGCGTGGCGAGAGATTTGTTGAAGGCCGTTTTCTGCGCCGTGGTTGCGGCAAGCGTGATGCTTCAAGTCTGCGCGGCGGCGCGCGTGGATGTGCATCCGCAGTGCTTCGAGCCTGGCGGATGGTCGCTCGACCCGCAGTTTATGGACGTGATGGGCTCGCCCTACCTGCTCGCGCACGGACTTGGCGTGCGCGTGATGGACGCGACCGCGCGCGTGGACGTGCCGGAGTCCGGCGAATGGCGCGTATGGGTGCGCACGCGCAAATGGGTTGACGGCGCGGGCGCCTTCAGGGTTTCGATTGGCGGCAGAACGCTGCCGACGGTGTTCGGCAGGAGCGCGCCGGAATGGAATTGGGAGAGCGGTGGCGCAGTGCGCCTTGAGAAGGGCGAGGTCGAGGTGCGCCTGACGGACCTCGACGGCTTCGACGGACGCTGCGCGGGCGTGGTGCTGACGCAGGAAGCCACGCCGCCGAAGGGAGCGCTCTCACCCGAAGCGCAGCCCGTGGCGGAGACGGTGAAGGCCGATTTCGTTGTGGTGGGCGGAGGTCTGCCGGGAACGTGCGCGGCTGTGGCGGCGGCGCGAAGGGGGATCAAGGTGGCGCTCGTGCAGGACCGTCCGGTGCTCGGCGGCAACGCATCTTCCGAAATCCGCGTATGGAGCGGCGGCGAGACGCGCTACGACCTCGTGCGCGAGCTGCGCGGACGCTTTACGAACAGCGACGCCAACCTCGCCCTGTGCGACGCGCGGCGCATGCGCATCGTGGCGGATGAGACGAACATCGCGCTGCGCGTGAACACGCGCGCCTTCGGCGTGGAGAAGAACGCGGACGGTACGATTGCGTCCGTGAAGGCGCTCGACCTGAAACGCAACCGCGTGGTGCGTTTCGAGGCGCCGCTTTTCTGCGACGCGACGGGCGACGGATGGGTCGGCTACTGGGCGGGCGCGGACTGGCGAATGGGCCGCGAGGCGAAGAGCGAGTACGGCGAGTCGCTTGCCCCCGAGAAGGCGGATGGCGACACCCTTGGCGCGTCGCTCATGTGGACGAGCGTGGTCGCGAATGCGCCGATGGAGTTCTCCGCTCCCTGGGCCGAACCGCACGCGCAGGGCGTTGTGGCGGTGAACGGATGGTGGAACTGGGAGTATGGCATCCACCGCGACATGATCGCCGAGGGAGAGGCGATACGCGACAGGCTGCTGCTCGCGACATACGGCGCGTTCTCGCTCGCGAAGAGGCGTCCGGAGAATACGAACAACGCGCTGAACCTCTGTCCGTTTCTGCTGGGCAAGCGCGAGTCGCGCCGCCTGCTCGGAGACTGGGTGTACTCCGAGAAGGACGTCACGAGCCGCCGTCCGTTCGCCGACGCCATCGCCTCCGGTTCGTGGGGCATCGACCTCCACTTCGACAACTACAGGCCCGGCGTCGACTTTCTCACCACATGCCATGGCACGACAGACCACGGCGAAACGTACGGACGCTACTGGATTCCGTACCGCAGCATCTATTCGCGCAACGTGGCGAACCTCTTCATGGCCGGGCGTTGCTTCAGCTGCACGCACGTGGGCCTTGGCGGACCGCGCGTGATGAACACTCTCGCGCAGCTCGGCGTCGCCGCAGGCGAGGCGGCGGCGATGTGCCGCGAGCTCGGCGAAACGCCGCGCGGCATATACGCCCACGGCCATGTACGGAAGCTTCAGGGACGTCTGGGCGGCGAGTTCCCGGGGGTGCCCGACCCGAAGCTCGCGGACTGGCGCATTGTGGATGACGAGTCGGCAGGCGTGAAGTTCGGAAAGGGCTGGCAGAAGCGCCATGTCCACTACGGCGACCAGGTGGGCGAGTACGCATACTTCCCTGGTAAGAAAGCTGAGCCAGCCGTCTATCCGCTACCGGTAGACAAGGAGGGACGCTACGCGCTGATGGGGCGCGTGCCGTTTAGCTGGGGGGCGAAGCCCGGCTCCAAGACGGTGTGCGAACTGACGAGCGGAGGGCGTGTGGAGACGTTCACAATCGACCAGGCCATTGCCGACGGCACGTGGAGGAAACTCGGCGAGTTCGATCTCGCGCCTGGCGCCACGCTCAAGCTGCTGCCCGCAAAGTCCAAGGGCTACGTTGTTGCCGACGGTTTCGCCGTGGTTCCGGCTGGGTGTTTGAGAACAGGTGTGTCAACGATAAAGAACACAAATCAATTATAATCATCCTATGAAAAATTGTCATTTGACCAAGACAAGCGCCGTGGCATTGGTTGCGCTGGTTGTATCATCCGCATTCGGCGCAAAGATCCCGGACGGGATGCAGTGGGGCGTGACGTTCGGCTTCTACGCCACGAACGGCTACTTTGGTTCCGTCGAGGCGAAGGCGGAGATCGACGCGATCGCCCGTGCGGGCGCCACGTGGGTGACGGTGGTCCCGACCGTGTGGCAGGACTCCTGCTCCTCCGCCTTTCAGTACAAGGACTTCGCCCTCACCCCGAACGACATCGAGCTCATGGACGCCATCGACCTCATCCACGCCAAGGGCATGAAGGTGCAGCTGCGCCCCATGCTCGAATGCAAGGACGGCATCGGCCGCCTCGGCGTGTGGATGATCCCGGACCGCGAGCGCATGCCCGGCCGCGCCACACGGGAACGCGCGAAGTGGTTCGCCTCCATGGCCGCGCGCAGCGCCTACTACGCGCGCATCGCCGAACGCACGAAATGCGAGGCGTTCTGCCTCGACAGCGAACTTGACCGCATGGTGGAGGAGAGCGACAAGTGGAAGGCCGTGATCGCCGCCGTCCGCAGCGTGTATTCAGGTCCCGTCACGAGCTGCCACACGCTCCATACGGGCGTAGTGGACTTCAAGAAGTGCCTCGCGAACCGCAACCACTGGTTTCATTCGCTCGACTACCTCACGATCAGCTACTACTGCCCTGCACGCACGAGGGTAGACAGAGGGAAGGCGCTTTCTGTCGAGGAGATGGCGAAACGTCTCAAGGGCGCACACGCGCGGATGTCCGCGATTGCGAAGGCAACGGGCAAGCCGATCGTTTTCGGCGAGTGCGGATGCGCGTCGATCAAGGAGGGCGCGGCGTCACCGTCCGGCCTCGACGTGGAGGCGGAGCCGGACGAGGACGAGCAGGCCACGTACATGGAGGCGCTGTTCCGCGTGTTCGCGCACGAGACGTGGTGCCGGGGATTCCACTGGTGGAAGTGGGACCAGCACTCCCCGAGGCGCAAGGGCGTGACGCGCGATCAGGTCCGCGCACGCGACTTCACCATCTGCGGAAAGAAAGCCGAGGCTGTCTTCCGCCGTTGGGCGACAAGGTGAAGGACATGCGGTTGGTTTGCTATAATGTTTTCGTCAACGCGAGTTGTCGTTTACGATGACGTGAAAAATGAGGACAGGCAACAACAAAGGAAAACCGGAAATGAACATGAGAATGCAGACATGGAAAACTGTCGTCTATGTGGCGGCGATGGCGCTGGGCGCTGACAGCGATCTCGCCAAGAAGGCGGTGCAGCGCACGTCGCCAGACTGGCCGAACCTCGAGGAGGTGATCATCGTCACGAAGTGCCACCTCGACGTGGGTTACACGCACACTGTCCCCGAACTGGTCAAGCTGTACAGGACGTCATACATGGACAAGGCGCTGGCGCTGTTCGATTCCGACCGGACGATGCCGCCCGACCTCCGCGTGCGCTGGACGCTGCCGGCTTGGCTGACCGACGCGATCCTGAACGGACAGTACTCTCCCGAACGCCGGGCCAAGATCGAGGATGCCGTGCGCCAGCGCCGCCTGATGTGGCATGCGCTGCCGTTCACGAGCGAGACGGAGGCCTCGGATGCCGAAGAACTGGTGCGGATGTTCTCATACAGTTCGAACCTCTCGCGGAAGTTCGGCTTCGAACTGCCGCGCTATGCGAAGCAGACGGACGTGCCGGAGCACGCATGGGTGATGCCCACGCTGCTCGCCCACGCCGGCGTGAAGTTCCTGCATCTGGGCAGCAACCCGTGCAGCAAGCCCAAGTCCGTAGTGGAGAAGATTCCGACGCTCTGCTGGTGGGAGGGTCCTGACGGTTCGCGTATTCTGCTTGGATACTCGCCCAAATACGGATGGATGGGCAACGGCAGCGTGACACCGCCCAAGGGGTGGCGGCACAAGACGTGGCTCGCCTACTACATGCGGGGCGACAACGCCGGCCCGATGTTGCGGAAGGAAGTGGACAATATCCTGCGCAAGGCGAGGCAACAGCTCCCCGGCATCAAGGTGCGTTTCGGCAACCCCGACGAATTCGCGGACGCCATCATCGCGGAGGAGAAGGTACATCCGTCCCTGCCCGTCGTGCGCGGCGACATGCCCGACACGTGGATACACGGCATGATGACCCTGCCCGAGGCGACGGCCATCCACCGCCGCACCGTCGGCGATCTCGTCACGCTTGGACAGCTCGACACGACGCTGCGGGCGTTCGACGTCGCGACCGAGCCCGTCGCGGAACTCCTGGAACGCGCCTACCGCGACTCCGGCCTCTACTCTGAACACACCTGGGGGCTTGCCGGCTTCCGCGTACGCGGTCCGAGGCTGTACCGTCCCGGCTGGCGTCAGCGCTACGACTCCGGCGAATACAAGGAGTTCGACGAATCGTTCCAGTACCATGCGGACTACGCGCGCCGTGCGCATAAGGCGGCACAGGACGGCATCCAGGCGCGCATGGAGGCGCTTGCACGGAGCGTTACCGCGGAGGGGCCGCGCGTGGTGGTGTTTAATCCGCTGCCGTATGTGCGCGACGCCGTGGTGGAGGTGGAGATGCCGGAAGGCTATTCGTTGCCCGGTGGTGCGAGGGACGGCGGGAAGGTGAGGTTCCTCGCAAAGGGCCTCCCGGCCGGCGGGTACAAAACTTATGTTGTCCATGGAGAACAGGTAAAACATGTAGGAAATCAAAATGATCTACATGTTCTACATGGACAAATCAAAAAGTTTCGCCACTTCACGGTCAAGTTTGACCTGGAGAAGGGCGGCATTGCCTCGCTCGTCGAGAATGCGACCGGGCGCGAGCTTGTGAAGCAGGGCGGACACGCCCTCGGGCAGTTCCTGCACGAGCGCTTCAGCCGCAACGAGGTGGGCCGCTACTCGAAGATCTACAACGAGCGCGAGAAGAACGACGGACTCAGCAAGCCGGGGATGCCGGACGTCGCGCACGCGCCGTATGCCGCGATCACGCCGTCTGGCTGGCGCGCGCGCATGAAGCGTTCGCCGTTGGGCGTGGAGGTGGTGATGGCGCCCGATGACACTAAGGGCCTCGCCAAGGCGTACGAGATGCGCTTCTCGTTCTCGGATCACCTGCCGTGCGTGGACATCACCTGGCGCGTCGAAGACAAGACGTCTGATCCGATTCCCGAAGGCGGCTGGCTGTGTCTGCCATTCAACGTGGAGGGGCCGTCGTTCCGCGTCGGACGCATCGGCGGCACGATCGACCCCACGAAGGACATCATCTTCGGCGCGAACAAGGACATCCTCTGCGTGGACCGTGCGATTACGGTGCGGAGCGGACCCGGCGGCGCGGGCGTGGGCGTGGTGTCCGCCGACCTCCCGCTCTGGAGTCTTGGAAGGCCGGGGCTCTGGCGCTACGAGCCTGACTACGTGCCGACGGAGTCGGAGGTGTTCGCGAACCTCTACAACAACCAGTGGAACACGAACTTCCCGCTGTGGATTCCCGGCTCGTGGTCGGCCTCGCTGCGTGTCTATCCAGTTGCGGAAGGTGCTGACGAGGAGCAGGCGATCTTTACGCCCGCGTGGGAGATTCGCCAGCCCGCCGTCGCCGCGTTCGCTGACAACAAAAAAATTATCCATGTAGAACAGGTAGAACATGTAGAAAATCTAAATGACCTACATGTTCTACATGGACAAAAAAATAATGGAGAGGTGGGCAGCCCTCTGCCCGCCGCAGCCAACGGACTTGTACTGTCGCGGAAGGGCGTGCGCGTGACGGCGTTTTGTCCCAATCCTGATGGCGAGGGAATCGTGTTGCGCGTGTGGGAGCAGGCGGGCAAGGGCGGCGACATCACGGTGACGCTGCCGCTGGGCATGAAGGTAGCCACGGCCCAGCCGGTGAACCTGCGTGGAGAACGCACTGGTGAGCCAATTTCCGTTACGAGCGGAGGGTTCAGTTTTGAACTTCCCTCGTGGGCACCAAGGAGTTTCATTCTCAAGTAATATGTCCCGAGCGAATCCCCGGCAATCCCCAGCACAAGCAATTACTTTTTTTTAGGGGTTTTCAACGGGGAGGTGATTTGATATAATCTTTCCCCATGGAAAAAATCGATTTGGCGATGCAGAAAGCCGCAATCCTGACGGAGGCGTTGCCGTACATTCAGGACTTCAGCGGCTCGACCGTGCTCGTGAAGGTTGGCGGGAGCGTGATGGAGAACGAGGACAACCTCGTCTCCCTCCTCTCCGACATCTCCTTCATGGACGCGGTGGGCATGCGCGTAGTCCTGGTACACGGCGGCGGGAAGGCCATTTCAAAGGCCCTGAAGGAAAGCGGACTCGTCCCTCAGTTCGTGGATGGCCTCCGCGTAACGGACGAGCCGACGATGGAGATCGTGCGCCACACGCTCAACAACGTAGTCAACGCCGACCTCGTGAAGAAGCTCCAGTCGTTCAAGACGAACGCGCGTCCGCTACACGGCAACTGGATGTTCACGGCCGAGAAGATCACGTCGCCGGACCGCGGCTACGTGGGCGAGCCCGTTGCCGTCGATACGCGCGCCGTGCGCGAGATGCTCGACGCGGGAATCGTTCCCGTCGTGACGCCGCTCGGCACGGGCCGGGAGGGACACCTTTACAACGTCAACGCCGACAGCGCCGCCGCGGCGCTCGCCAAGGCGCTGAAAGTGCGCAAGTTCGCCGTCGTGTCGGACGTGCCCGGTCTGCTCCGGGATCCGTCTGACCCCTCGACGCTCCTGCCGACGCTCCACCTCTCCAGCGTCGCTAAACTCAAGGCGGAGGGAGTGATCGCGGGTGGAATGCTGCCCAAGATCGAAGGTTGCGAGGACGCGATCCGCGCCGGGGTGCGCAAAGTACACCTTGTTGACGGCCGGATGCCGCACTCGCTGTTGTTGGAAATATTCACCCGGGAAGGGGTGGGAACGGAGATCACAGAATGAGCAAGAGCGAAGAAATCGCCGAAATCTACAACAAGTACATGATGCCGACTTACGCGCCGGGCGTCGTGCTGGAGAAGGGCAAGGGCTCGCGCGTCCACGGCGTGGACGGTACGCAGTACTACGACCTCACGAGCGGTATAGGCGTACACAACATCGGCCACTGCCACCCAGAGGTGATCAAGGCCGTGCAGGCGCAGGTGGAGGTGCTTGGACACTGCTCGAACCTCTTCATGCACGAGGGGCAGGCGCTGCTCGCAAAGAAGCTCGTGGAGCTTTCCGACCTCGGCGGCAAGGTGTTCTTCTGCAACTCGGGCGCCGAGGCGAACGAGGCCGCGATCAAGCTCGCTCGCAAGTGGGGTTCCGCGAACGGCGGACGCTACGAGATCGTGACGATGCGCAACAGCTTCCACGGCCGCACGCTCGCCACGATTACTGCTACTGGGCAGAACTGGTGCCAGCAGGGTTACGAGCCTTTGCCCGTCGGTTTCGCGTATGCGGACTTCAACGACATCGAGTCCGTCAAGGCGGCCGTCACGGACAAGACCGTGGCCATCATGCTTGAGGCTGTGCAGGGCGAGGGCGGCGTGAATCCAGCTACTGAGGAGTTCATGTCCGCAGTGCGTGAGCTCTGTGACGAGAAGAACCTCATCATGATCTGCGACGAGGTGCAGTGCGGCATGGGCCGTACCGGCAAGTGGTGGGGTTGGCAGAACTTCAGCGTCAAGCCGGACCTTTTCACCGTCGCAAAGTCCATCGCTGACGGAATACCGATGGGAGCTCTTATCTCGAACGAGAAGTTCGCGGACGTATTCACGCTTGGCAGCCACGCCTCCACGTTCGGCGGCAATCCCGTTGCCTGCGCGGCGGCGCTTGCAACGATCGGCGTAATCGAGAAGTACGACCTTCTCGGCGCTGCGACGAAGAAGGGCGAAATGCTCAAGGCCGCTTTGCAGTCGTTCGCCGAGAAGTACGACCAGGTGCTCGACGTTCGCGGACTCGGCCTCATGCTCGGCATGGTCGTCGAAGGTCCGGCGAAGGACGTGGTCAAGGCGTTTGCGGACGGCGGCGTTCTCACCTGCACTGCGGGCGAGCACGTTGTTCGCTTCCTCCCGCCGCTCTCGATGAAGGACAGCCACATCGAAGACGCCGTGGACATGATGGCAGAATCCCTCGACGAGCTTTTCGGCGTCGCCGAGTAAGTCGTGGGTTATGCGAAATGGCAAATGGCCCCTTCAATACAGAAAGAGCGGCGTTTATAATCAATAAAAACGTCCCTCTTTGTGACCTTTGTGGTCTTTGTGGCTAAATCAAGTACGTGCAAGCGTTTCAACTGCGCCGTAGTGGGCTGGGCCAGCCATGCCTAGTCCATAGAATCGATGGTCGAGTCTCCATTGGATGGAGAGGTGGGGTCTCCATTGGATGGAGAGGTGGGGCCTCTATTGAATGGAGAGGCGCGTCTCCATTGGATGGAGAGGTGGGGTTTCCATCCAATGGAGGTTTACAGGTCGGTTGTAGGGGCATTAGCGGTTGTCTTCGACGGGCGAAAACGCCATTTCCCGGGACCGTTTGGTATGTCACCCGTGTTTGCGAAGTGGCAAAACCGGTCAGACCGGTTTTGCCACTTCTCATCTACCTCATTCACCTTATGTTTTGACCAAGGCCAAGTCCTTTTGCTTCATGCCCCAAGGTACATGTGCCTAAACGGACATGTCTCTTTGACGTAAGCGGACATGTCTCCTTGGCGCAAGCAGACATGTCTCCTTCGCGTAAACAGACATGTCTCCTTGAAGCAAGCAGACATGTCACTTTGGAGCAAGCAGACATGTCACTTTGGAGCAGGCAGACATGTCACTTTTGACGCAACGGACATGTCCCTTTAGATACGTCCACCTTGAAGGGCATTAACTTTGGACTTCAAGCCCGATTTATGGTGCCATTAGCGGGATTGACCACTGCCTCCAGATACATAACGGCAGAATGCATAACGCGACAGAATTGCGCTTTTACGAACACGCTTACCCCGATTTTTTACGAGCCCCCCGTGAGGCCATAGCCGCAGCCGTGGCGGAGGCTTCACTCCGGGTCCCTTAGTCTGCGTTTCGCGGGCGCGCTGAGCCGCGCGCCCGCGAAACGCAGCCCGCATTCCCGGAGCGAACCTCCGCCCCGCTCCGCCGCCGCGCCGCATGAAAAAAACGGCATTTCCCCTCCGTTTTCTGCTATACTTGCAGCGCTAACCAAAAAAGAAAGGAAATGCCGTGGCGGATAATATACTAAAAAAACAGCTGGATTGCATCAGCGAAGATTTCCTGAGGGGGATATTCACCGGCCTTGCGAAGCCG
>CACZDG010000073.1 GCA_902779865.1 uncultured bacterium | reverse complement strand
CCTCACGAAGGACGAGGGCGGCCGCCACACGGCGTTCATGAAGGGCTATCGTCCCCAGTTCTACATCCGCACGACGGACGTGACGGGCGACATCGGCCTTCCCGATGGCGTCGAAATGGTCATGCCGGGCGACAACGTCTCGATTGACGTCAAGCTGATCGCCCCTGTCGCCCTGGAAGAGAAGATGCGCTTCGCCATCCGCGAAGGCGGCCGCACGGTCGGCGCCGGCACGGTCACGAAGATCATCAAGTAAAGAACGAAGCGTTCTTCTGTGAGATGCCTGCCCCTAGTCCCGGCCCCATGTGGTCGGCCGGGGCGAAGGGTGGGCTGATCAACTTGCGGAGGAACGGAAGGGATTTTGAAAATGCCCCGTGAATTGGCTATTCTCGCGTGTACCGAGTGCAAGCGTCGCAACTACACGACGACGCGCAACAAGCGCACGATGACCGAGCGTGTCGAGAAGGTGAAGTACTGCCCGTTCGATCGCAAGCGCACCGTACACAAAGAAGTCAAGTAATCGATTTCCGCTAGGGACGTAGCACAATGGCAGTGCAGCGGTCTCCAAAACCGCCTATGGGGGTTCGATTCCCTCCGTCCCTGCCAAATGTTTTGAGGAAGAGATGAAAGAGCTTTTTCTAAAGATCAAGGGTTATCTGTCTGAAGTCGGCGGTGAAGCGCGCCGGGTCACTTGGCCCACCTCACGCGAGTGTTATGATTCGACGCTCGTCGTGATTGCGTTCATTTTCATCTTGGCGGTCACGACTCTGGTGTGCGACAAGGTGATTCAGCTCTTCATCAACATCGTCCATCTCGGCGTTTGATAGGAGGCCGCAATGAAGAAGGAGTGGTTTGTCCTGCAGACCTTGACGGGCAAGGAAAACAAGGTCCGCGACTCTATCAACGCCCGTGTGAGGCTGGAAGGCATGCAAGACTACATCGGCGAGTGCCAGATACCCGTCGAGAAGGTCACCGAAACGAAGGACGGCAAGAAGCGTACCTTGACGAAGAAGGTGTTCCCCGGCTATGTGCTCGTCCAGCTCGCGCTGTACGAGGAGGGCGGTGGCATAGACAAGGATACTGGTGCGCGGGCAGTGGTGCCGCGTACGTGGCAGTTCCTTCGCGAGACGCCCGGAGTGATTGGAAGCTGGCTGCAGCAGAGGCCGATGCCGCTCAAGCAGTCGGAAGTGGACGCGATTCTCTCGAACAAGCCGGTGGACGGTTCCGCACGGCCGCGTCCGAAGATTGAATTTACCGTCGGCGAGACGGTGAAGATAAAGGAGGGTGCCTTCCTTGGACAGGTTGGCACCGTCACGGTAGTCGATCCCGACAAGGGCAAGCTTACGGTCGAAGTTCAGATATTCGGACGCAAGGCCCCTGTTGACGCTGAATACTGGCAGGTGGAGAAGGTGTCCGTCGAGGACATGGTCTCCATGGAACCCGCCAGCTGATGCGTGGTTTGCGGGCGCGTCTGCACCGGGTGGACGCCGGGAGCGCTCGCGGAAAAGTTAAAAGGCAGGTAACATGGCCAAGAAAGTAAAGGGCGTAGTAAAGCTCCAGATTCCGGCAGGCGCCGCGAATCCTGCGCCGCCGGTGGGCCCAGCCCTCGGCTCGGCAGGCGTCAACATCATGGCGTTCTGCAAGGAGTTCAACGCGAAGACCCAGAAACAGGCGGGTCTCGTCATCCCCGTAATCATCACGGTTTACCAGGACCGCAGCTTCTCGCTGCAGTTCAAGTCGCCGCCCGCAAGCGTGCTCCTCAAGAAGGAAGCTGGCCTTGCGAAGGGTTCCGGCGTCCCGAACAAGAACAAGGTCGGAAAGGTCACGAAGGCCCAGCTCGCGAAGATTGTCGAGATGAAGAAGGCGGACCTGAACACGACCGACGTCGAAGCCGCGATTCGCATGATCGCCGGCACCGCCCGCAACATGGGCATCGAAGTCGTGGACTGAAAGGAGCGGCAGAATGGCTAAGCACAGCAAGAAGTACAGGGCCTCGCTCAAGGCGGCGCCGAAGAAGCCCGTTTCCATCGCCGAGGCGGTGGCGTTCATCAAGAAGCACCCCGGAGCCAAGTTCGACGAGACCGTTGACGTGTCCATGCACCTAGGCGCGGATACGACGAAGACGGATACTCCCGTTCGCGGCACTGTGAAGCTTCCCGCAGGTTCCGGCAAGAACGTCAAGGTTCTCGTGTTCGCCGGCGGCGAGCACGCCGACCAGGCAAAGGCCGCAGGCGCGGACTTTGTCGGCATGGACGACCTCATTGAGAAGGTGCAGGGCGGCTGGACGGACTTCGACGTGGCGATCGCCACGGTTGAAGCGATGAAGAGCGTGCGCAAGTGCGCCCGTGTTCTCGGTCCCCGCGGTTTGATGCCTAACCCCAAGACCGGCACGGTGACGGACGATCCCGCCACGGCGGTCAAGGACGCGAAGGCCGGCAAGGTCGATTTCCGCATGGACAAGACAGGCAACTGCTGCGTGATCGCGGGCAAGGTCTCCTTCGAGGCCGACAAGCTCGTGGATAACGTCAAGGCGGTCATTGAGGCGGTGCAGTCCGCCAAGCCCGCTTCCGTCAAGGGCGTGTTCATCCGTTCGCTGACGCTCTCCTCCACGATGGGCATCGGCATCCCCTGCGTGCTTGAACAGGCAGAGTAAAGGAGTGTTGTACAATGAGAATTGAAAAAGTTGCAATCCTCAATGAAGTGACCGAGCGCGTCAAGGCGTCGGACTATTGCTTCATCCTGAACTACGGCGGCGTTTCCGTTGACAAGCTCGCGGCTCTCCGCACCGCCCTCAAGGCGCACGACTCGCGTCTGCTCATCGTCAAGAACACCTACCTCGCGAAGGTCGCGAAGGAGAAGGGCTGGTCTGACGGGCGAGGTCACGGCCGTCGCGAAGGACGTCATGGACTTCGTCGGCGCGTCCGACGGGCGTGCAACCGTGAAGGGCGCGGACTACGACGGAAAGATCGTCGATGCCGCGATGGTTGAGGCGCTCTCCAAGGTGCCTGGCAAGGATCAGCTCCGCGCAACGTTGCTCATGCTCCTCAAGGAGCCTGCGACGCGTCTTGCGCGCGTGCTTTCCGAGAAGGCCAAGAAGGAAGGCGGCGAAGCCCCTGCGGCGTAACCCGAAAAGAGATTTCCCTTGGATGAAACACGCCAAGGGTTGACAAGTAAAAAAGGAACAAGACAATGACGAACGAAGAACTCATCAAGGAACTGTCGGGCAAGACGGTTCTCGAAATCAACGAACTCGTGAAGGCGCTCGAAGAGGCGTGGGGTGTTTCCGCCGCTGCCGCCGTCGCCGTGGCCGGCCCTGCCGCCGCTGCCGCTCCCGCCGAGGAGAAGACGGAATTCGACGTGGTCCTCAAGGCCGCCGGCGCGAACAAGATTGCGGTCATCAAGGAAGTCCGCGCGATCACGGGCCTTGGCCTCAAGGACGCCAAGGACATGGTCGAGGGCGCTCCCAAGACGGTCAAGGAAGGCGCTTCCAAGGAAGACGCCGAGAAGATCGCCGAGCAGCTCAAGAAGGCCGGTGCCGAGGTCGAGATCAAGTAAGCGGGATTCGTTCCGTTTGCAAAAAGGCGCGGTCCGTTTGCGGACCGCGTTCTTTTTTGGTATAATAGAACCCAGAGAAGCAATAGGTTTTGCCGTATGATCGAGAAGTTAAAAAGTGCCATTGCCTTTTTGAAAGAAGGTTTATGGCAAGTTGACGTTGATGCGCTTGGTTTCCTCAAGCGCGTTGGTGTGAACATGCTTCGCTTCATTTCGGCCACGTTGAAGAGCTTTACTGGTCATCCCACGGGTCTTCATGCCGCCGGGCTCACATACTTTACAATCCTCGGCTTCGTTCCCGTGTTGTGTCTTTTGATGGTCTGCGCAAAGATGTGTGGAGTCGATCACTTGGCTCGCGACAAGATCAACGAGCAGATTGACGCGTTCATCGTGCAGATTGAGGAAGGTCAGGAGAAGGCCGCTGACGCGGCTGCGGCCGCGCCTCGCGAGAAGACTGAGGCGGAACAGGCAGCCACCGACAAGAAGGTAATGGCCGAAGACCTGAAGGCGGAGGCAAAGAAGGACCTTGCCCGCCAAGTGCGCGCGTTCTCCAACGAGACTTTCGACAGAATCGCCAAGGTGGATCTTTCCACGCTCGGCTGGATCGGCTTCGCAATGCTGCTGTGGACGGTCGTATCGACGCTGGGGCAGGTTGAGTCGTCGTTCAACGAGGTGTGGTCCGTTGGAAAAGGCCGGCCGATTTGGCTGAGGTTTCCATTATACCTTTTTGTGGTGGTTGTGCTGCCGATTATGGCAACGCTTGCGCTGTCCATGCCCATCATTCACGTTGTAAAGTCCGTACTGGACGCGACGTTGGGCGCGACAAGCTACACGAAGTGGGTGGGCGACGCGCTTGTGGCACTCCTGACCTCGCGGTTCTTCGGATTCGTCATCACGCTCACGTTCTCATCGCTGGCGTTCGCCATGCTGCTGAAGTTGATGCCGTACCACAAGGTGCGTTTCCGCACTGCAATGGCGGCTGGGATGATCACGGCCATACTGACCGGGGCGTGGATGAAGCTCTGCACGTCCGCCGGCGTCGGCATTGCCAAGTCGAGTGCGATGTACGGTTCATTCGCCGCGCTGCCTATCGTGCTGGCGTGGATATATGTAAGTTGGCAAATAGTCCTTCTAGGGAGTTGCATGTCCTATGCGTTTGAGTGCGTTCATAGCCGCCGCCTGCTTAACGCTGGCAACTGATGCGGCAGTCCGTTTCACGGAACCCGTTTGGCGGCCCGACCTGGGCATCGCCATGCCGTGCCTTGCCAACGCGGAGGCCGCGCCGTTGCGTCTCCCCAAGGCGGAGGCGTTCCTCGTCACGTCCACGAAGGGCAACCGCCGCCTCGAAGACCGTTTTGACGTGTTCGACCTGTGGGCGTCCGCCACTCTGCGTGGACGCTGGGTGGATGCCTCCGGCAACGAACTGCAGATAGCGCGACTCTCCACGCGTCCGCCGGAAGTCGCTCCGGGTACTGTCAGCACGCGCCGCGAATTTTACGACGGTCTCGCGCATCGCAAGATCGACCCGAAACGTCTTGATTTGCGCGATGAGGCGGTTCGCGCCATAGCGCCGGTCGAAGTGGGCGCCCCGGTTGCCCCGCGCCGTTCCAAAAGAAAGGGACTTCGGGAACTGGTGTACTACTCCACCACCAACTACAACGTGCTCGTGTGCGCCTTTCTCCCACGTTCGCCGGAAAGGAAGGAAAAGCCAGACTGGTATCTCGTCTCGCTTGTCGCCGCGCCGGGATCGGACAGCAACGAGGTGCAGGCGTGGTTTGATGATGCATTTCTTGACGAGATATATGTGCCGCCGTTTCGTGCGCGTCCTGAGCCTGTAAGGGATGCATTGCCGCCGGACGACGCATCCGAGGCGGAGCTGCTTGCACGGGATGTTCGCGGCAACGTGGCAAATTACGACAATTGGCATTGCGCGAGCGCGGAGGACGTGCTTGTGGTGGACGACCTTGACACATCCGTTCGCGAATCGTTTGTGGCCGCTCTCACGAACAACTTGCCGCGACTCCGCCGCGAATACGCGCGACGTGCGCCAACGGTTTTGGATGCGACGAACCAGACGGCCGTCGTGCGCGTGTTCAAGAGCCGCGAGGAGTATCTTGGATACGTGGGCGTGGCGCAGAAGTGGACAGCCGCGCTATGGAGTCCGGCACACAGGGAACTTGTGCTCTTCCACCCCGAAAGCGGCAACGAGAAGCTGCTCCGCACCGTGTGGCATGAGGCCTTTCACCAGCACCTCGCTTACGCGGGCTCGATGGTCAGCAGTTCCCCGTGGTTCAACGAGGGGCATGCGGAACTGTTCGAGAACTCGCATTTCGACCGCAATGGTGCAATCGTCTTCGACCGTGACGTACAAGCGGCGTCATACGTTCAGGAATTCGCGTCCGAACTGGCGCAGAACATCCCGGCCGTCCTTGAAATGGATTATGAAGATTTCTATGACGGCGACCAGGAGGAGATCGCCGCAAAGTACCGTCTTGCGTGGTCGATAGCGTATTTCCTTGAGGTGGGCGCGCCCAAACTGCGGTACAAGCCGTACGAGAAACTGCGCGCGGACTACGTTGCCGCCCTTATCCAAACGCGTTCAATGTTCGGGGCTACTTCCGCCGTGTTCGATGACCAGACGCGCGAGCGGTTCATCGCCGCCTGGCTGGAATTCTGGAAACGGCAATGAGCGGCTACGTGGGACGCCTCGCGCCGAGTCCCACCGGCGCACTGCACCTCGGCAACGTGCGGACGTTCATGATCGCATGGCTGCGTGCGCGTTCTGCTGGCGGCAAGGTGGTGTTCCGTATGGAAGACCTCGACCATCCCCGCGACAAGCCTGGCGCCGCCGTCGCCGCCGTGGAGGATCTCCGTTGGCTCGGTTTCGATTGGGATGAGGAGTATGTGCAGTCCGAACGCCGCGACATCTACCGCGCCGCCCTCGCCCGCCTTGACGCATACCCATGCGTGTGTAGCCGACAGGACGTTGAGCGCGCACAATCCGCACCGCACGATGGCGAGCAACTGTTCTATCCGGGTACGTGTAGGGGACGCTTCACCTCGTGGGACGAGGCCGCGTCCGCCTGTGCGCCGCGCACGCCGTGTTGGCGCTTCCGCGTGCCGGATGACGCCACTGTGAGCTTCGACGACGTGTTCGCCGGACCGTATTCGCAAAACGTGGCGCGAACCCTTGGCGACTTCCCGCTTGCGCGCGATCCAGACGGCGCGGGTTACACGCTCGCCGCGACGGTTGACGATGCCTTGATGGGAGTGACGGAAGTCGTGCGCGGCGACGACCTGTTGCCAGCCACTCCGCCACAGATACTGATCCTTAACTCCCTCGGCTACAAGCCCCCTGCATATTGTCATGTGCCCCTCGTGGTGGGAACTGACGGACGCCGTCTTGCGAAACGCCATGGCGATACTCGCATCGCCTCGTTCCGCGAAGCCGGTATCAGGCCCGAGGAAGTTATCGGCTGGCTAGCGGCCACATGCGGATGGAACACGAAAAAAACACCAACCAGGCTGCAAAACCTGGTCGGGCGTTGTCTGCTTGAGACGATACCGCACGAGGCGGTGGTCTGGCGCGGAACCTTTACTTGACCGTGATCACGCTGTTCAGCGTACCATGGTCGTTCTGCACGAAATCGCGGTTCTCGGGATCGGCGCACCAGGTGCCGTCGATCACGAACTTGTACTGATACGTGCCGGGAGCCAGCTTGACGGACGCCGCATAGACGCCGCAGCCCTTCTTTTCGGACATCTTCTTGCCGGTCGGATCCCAGTTGTTGAACGAGCCCGCGAGATAGACGGTCTTGCCCGCCTCCGCGCGCACCGTGAACGTGACAGCCTTCTCAATAGGCTTGGCGGCGGCCTTGGGGGTCGCCTTTTTCACTGCCGTACGAGTTTTCTTCGTAGAAACAGTCTTGACGGCAGGCTTGCTCTTGATCTTCATTTGTTTTTGAACTCCTTGCATCTCTTCCGTCTGGAAAGCCACTACATACGACCTACCCACACGAAAGATGGGTATATAGTTTACCAAAACGCCACCACTCCGTCAACGGGGTATTTTTTATTATTTTCGGTGCGCATTGACGTGTTGTAATGGGAAGAATGGTGTGGTATAATCAACGCCGTCTATGGCAATTAATGAAAAGACTGTAATCGCCGCGCACGACGACGCAGGGCCGGGATACCGGTTCCTCGTTCTAGATGCGCCGCAGCTCGCGTCCGCGCTTACGCCCGGACAGTTCGTACACGTTCGCGTGCCGGGATTGGAACCGACCGCGCTCCGGCGTCCGTTCAGCGTGTTTGACGCGGATGACGGCAAAGTGACCGTGCTATACAAGGTCGTCGGACGCGGCACCGCCGCGCTCGCGTCAGCCCGCGTGGGCGACGAGGTGGAGGTGCTGGGGCCGCTCGGACACGGCTTCCCGTCGTCTTCCAAGGGTGTGCCACTTCTCGTTGGCGGCGGATACGGCGTTGCGCCGCTCCACTTCCTCGCGAAACGTCTGAAGGATCCGCGCACAATCTTGTTCGTGGGCGGGCGCACGAAGGACGATCTTCTTGCGCTTGACCGTTTCGAGGCGTTGGGCGTGGATGTGCGTGTTGCCACGAACGACGGCAGCGCGGGCGAGAAGGGCTTTGTGACGGGTCCGCTCGATGCGGCGCTTGACGAATTGCGCGGACGCGGCGAGGCGTTCGAGCTGTTCACATGCGGTCCGGACGGCTTGCTGAAGGCCGTTTCCGACCGTGCGATTGCGGCGAAAATGCCGGGCTGGATATCAATGGACCGCCACATGGTATGCGGTGTGGGCGCGTGCTATGCCTGCATTCAGAAAACTGTGCGCGGCAATTCGCGCTGCTGCGTGGAAGGACCTGTGTTCAAGGCGGAGGACCTCGTATGGTGAACATGGAAGTGAATCTCGGCGGGCTGAAGATGCGCTCGCCCGTCGCCACTGCAAGCGGAACGTTCGGCTACGGTTTCGAGTACGTTGGTGCGGTTGACTACTCGAAGCTTGGCGCTGTTACGGCGAAGGGCATCCGCCTCGACCCCTGGCCCGGCAACCCGATGCCGCGCCATGCGGAAGTGCCGGGAGGACTCGTCAATGCAATCGGGCTGCAAGGTACGGGAGTTGAGCATTTCCTCAAATACACCGTGCCGTGGTACCGCAAGCAGGCGCCGGACGTTCCGATGATTGCCAACATCTGGGGCGGATCGGTCGAGGAATACGCCGAAGTCGCCGCACGTATGGGCGACGCGGTGGACGCGATCGAGATGAACGTGAGCTGTCCCAACGTCAAGGCCGGTGGACACACCTTCGGACAGGACCCAAAGGTGCTGCACGAGGTAGTCTCGTCCGTGCGCACGGCGACGAAGCAGCCGCTTCTCGTGAAGCTCGCGCCGAACGTGCCGTCGATTGCGCCGTACGTGAAGGCGTGCGAGGACGCTGGAGCGGACGCCCTCTCGCTCATCAATACGATTCCCGCGATGGTGATTGACATCGAAAACCGCCGGCCAGTGCTCGCGAACCGCACCGGCGGTCTCTCAGGTAGGTGTGTGCATCCGGCGGCTGTCAAACTCGTATATGACGCGCACAACGTCACGAAGCTTCCAATCCTTGCGATGGGTGGTATCTACGAGGCAAAGGACGCGATTGAGTTTTTCCTTGCCGGCGCGACGGCGGTTGCGGTGGGTACCGCCACCTTCACCGATCCGGGCGTTGTGGCGAAGGTTTACGACGGCATCGCCGGATACTGCGAACGGCACGGCTTCGCCGCAGTGTCGCAGTTGACTGGCGCACTGGTTTGAGCGGGCGCGTCCAGTTCTTCGCCGCACACCGTTTCGTGTTGCGGGGAAGCGTTTTTTTTGGTACAATATCGCCACTTGAAAAACACAAGGAGAACCAAGATGAAATTTATGATGACGATTGTCGCGGGACTGCTGTCCGTCGCGGCATTTGCGGCGCAGTGCGCGGGCACGACGCTGGACGGCAAGCGCTGCAAGCGCGACGCCGCTGAGGGAAGCAAGTACTGCATCGGCCACGCCCACCAGGCGAAGGGCACGGCGCAGTCGAAGGAGAAGGACGACGGAACGTGCTGGGCCGTCACCGTTGCGGGAACGCGCTGCAAGCACAAGAAGGTCGGCGATACCGACTACTGCGCACAGCACGCAGCGGACGTGAAGCCGAAGAAGCCGGTTTCCCAGTGCTGCGCCATGACGTGGGAAGGTACGCGCTGCACGCGCAAGCCCGACGAGGGCTACCGCTACTGCACGCAGCACCGCACGCAGCCGATCTCGAAGAAGCCCGCCGCGCCGAAGAAGTAAGGTGCTTATGGCAGACGAAGAGAATACCGACGAAGTGAAGGCGGAGATGGTCCCGGCGCCGTCTGCGGCGGCCCCGGAGCCAGCCTTTGCGGGTACGCTTGAGGACGTTGACATCGCGGAGGAGATGAGCCGCGACTACATCGACTACTCGATGAGCGTGATCATCGGGCGTGCGCTCCCGGACGTGCGTGACGGGCTCAAGCCCGTCCACCGCCGCTGCCTGTTCGGAATGCACGAGCTCGGCAACACATGGAACACGAAGCACAAGAAGTCCGCCCGTGTCGTGGGCGAGGTGATGGGTAAGTACCACCCGCACGGCGACTCGTCGATCTACGACACGATCGTGCGCATGGCGCAGCCGTTCTCCCTGCGTATCCCGCTCGTGGACGGCCACGGCAACTTCGGTTCCATCGACGGCGACCCGCCGGCGGCCATGCGTTACACGGAAGTGCGCATGCAGCGCATCACTGACGAGATGCTCGGCGACCTCGAGAAGGAAACGGTGGACATGATGCCGAACTTCGACGAGACGCTGCAGGAGCCGACCGTGCTCCCCGCGAAGCTTCCGAACCTGCTTCTCAACGGTTCAAGCGGCATCGCCGTGGGCATGGCCACCAACATCCCGCCGCACAACCTCGCCGAACTCTGCGACGGCATCACCCACTACATCGACCACCGCGACTGCACGATCGACGACCTCATGCAGTTCGTGAAGGGGCCTGACTTCCCCACTGGCGCGCAGATATGCGGCCACAACGGAATCGTCGCGATGTACAAGCTCGGACGCGGGCAGATTTGCGTGCGCGGCACTGTGGAGATCGAACCGTGGAAGAACGACCGCGAGCGCATAATCATCACCGAGATCCCATACGCGGTGAACAAGGCCGAGATGATCAAGCACATGGCCGAGCTCGTGAAGGAGAAGGTGATCGATGGAATCTCCGACATCCGCGACGAGTCGTCCGAGGATATCCGCATCGTAGTCGAGCTCAAGCGCGACGCCGTCGGACAGATTGTGCTCAACCACCTCTACAAGCACACCGAGCTTCAGACCACCTTCGGCGCGATCATGCTCGCCATCGACCAGGGCCGCCCGAAGATCCTCAACCTCAAGGACTTCTTCCGCTGCTACGTGAACCACCGCTTCGAGGTGATCACCCGCCGCACGCGGTTCGACCTCAGGAAGGCCGAGGCCCGCAAGCATATCCTCGACGGTCTCCTCCTCGCCATCGCCCACCTCGACGACGTTGTGCGCATCATCCGCGCGTCGAAGAACAGGGACGAGGCCAAGACCCAGCTCGTCGCCGCGTACGGTTTCTCCGAGCCGCAGGTGAACGCAATCCTCGACATGCGCCTCTACCAGCTTACCGGACTTGAGCGCGAGAAGCTCGAGGGCGAACTCGCCGAGCTCATCGCCAAGATCGCCGACCTCAACGCGATCCTCGCGGACGCCGGGCGCGTTTACCAGATCATCAAGGACGACCTTGCGATGCTGAAGGAGAAGTTCGGCTCCGGCAAGGAAGGTGCGCGCCGCACGCAGATCACCGCCGACGAGAACGAGGTGTCCATCAAGGACCTCATCGCCGACGAACCGTGCGTGATCACGCTCTCCAACCGCGGCTACGTCAAGCGCGTGGCGCTCACGGAGTACAAGGAGCAGAACCGCGGCGGACGCGGTATCAAGGGCGCGCAGATCAAGGAGGAGGATTTCCTCCGCCTCGTGTTCGTGGCCGAGACGCACGACTCGCTCATGTTCTTCACGAACAAGGGCCGCCTGTTCCTCAAGGACGCCTACGAAATCCCCGAGGCGCCGCGCACGAGCTTCGGCAAGCCGCTCGTCAACTTCCTCAACCTGCAGGAGGGCGAGCAGGTGCTCCAGCTCCTCCCGATCCGCAGCTTCGAGGGCGACGTTGACGTGATGTTCGCGACGAAGGACGGCACGGTGAAGAAGACGCTCCTCGGCGACTTCAAGAACGTGAACCGCAACGGAATCCGCGCCATCAACATCGATGAGGGCGATACGCTCGTGGGCGTGCGCCTGGTGAAGCCGGGCGAGGACGTGGTGATGATCACCCGCAACGGCATCGGCACCCGCTTCAACTCGTCCGAAGTGCGCCGCATGGGCCGTGCCGCCGGGGGCGTGCGCGGAATCAACCTGCGCGAGGGCGACTGCGTATGCTCGCTCGACGTGGTTGATCCCGCGAAGACGCTCCTCGTCGCAACCGAGAACGGCTACGGCAAACGTACCGAATTCAGCGCGTACGAGACGAAGCACCGCGGCGGAATGGGCGTGACGGCCATCAAGGGCGCGGACCGCAACGGACACGTCGTGGCCGCGCATTCCGTGCGCGACGACGAGTCCATCGTATCCATCACGTCCGACGGACTCATGGTGCGCCAGCGCG
Organism: uncultured bacterium; assembly: GCA_902779865.1. Classification (GTDB taxonomy): domain Bacteria; phylum Verrucomicrobiota; class Kiritimatiellia; order RFP12; family UBA1067; genus RUG572. The sequence goes on along the minus strand of CACZDG010000073.1, from coordinate 8,123 downwards.
TCGTTGACATCACCGTAGTCGGCCGCAGCGGCATGGGCGTGAGGCTCGTGCGCCTGACGGACGGCGCAAAGCTCGTGTCGATCTCCGTCGCCGAGTCGGAGCCGGACGAGGAAGCGGAAGGACCGGCGGAGCAATGATCTGCGATACCGTACTTGACGCCATAGGCCACACTCCCCTGGTGCGACTTCACCGCATGGTCGCGCCGGGGTCGGCCGAGGTGCTGGTCAAGTTCGAGGCGTTGAACGTGGGCGGGTCTATCAAGACCCGCACCGCCTACAACATGATCCTCGAGGCGGAGCGCGATGGCCTGCTGAAACCTGACTCCGTGATCGTGGAGCCGACGAGCGGCAACCAGGGCATCGGCCTCGCGCTCGTAGGCGCAGTGCGCGGATACCGCACCGTGATCGTGATGCCGGACAGCGTGAGCGAGGAGCGCCGCAAGCTGATGCGCCACTACGGCGCGGAGGTGGTGCTCGTGCACGACGCGGGCAACATCGGCGACGCCATCGCGGAGTGCGTGCGCAAGGCGGAGGAGATGCGCAAGTCCGATCCCCGCGTCTATGTGCCGCAGCAGTTCTCGAATCCCGCCAACCCTCGCGTACACCGCCACCACACCGCGCTTGAGATCATGGAACAGGCCGCGCGACCGATCCACGGCTTCTGCAGCGGCATCGGCACAGGCGGCACTCTCAGCGGCATCGGGGAGGTGCTGAAGGCGCAGAACCCCGAAATCGAGATATGGGCCGTCGAGCCCGAGAACGCGGCGATCCTCGCCGGCGGCACCATCGGGACGCACCTCCAGATGGGCATCGGCGACGGACTGATCCCCGACAACCTCAACACGAAGATATACTCGCACATCTGCATCGTGTCGGACGACGACGCGCTCAACACCTCGCGCGACCTCGCGCGCAAGGAGGGTCTGATGGTCGGCATATCCGCCGGCACCAACGTGTTCGCCGCGCTGCAGCTCGCACGGAAACTCGGCCCCGGGAAGACCGTAGTCACGGTTCTGCCGGACACCGCCGAACGTTATTTCTCAACGCCTCTGTTTGATGAGTGAAGAAGACCAGAACCTCACCGAGGAACGCCTTCGCCTTGAGCGCGAGGCGCTTGCCGTGGAGCGCGAACGCCTCGCGGCGGCCCGTGCGCACGCGGAGGCGGAGGCGAATCTTTTCCAGAAGAGGCACCGTCCCGTGTTCGCTTTCGTCTCGGTGCTGCTCCTTGTGCTTCTCGCCGCTACTGGCGGTTTCCTCGGCGGCATCGCCGTGATGGAGAACCGCCAGAAGCGCGAACGTGCTGAGCGACTTGCGCAGGCGTTGTCCAAGATCGAGGGCTGGGCGGAGTCCGAGACAGCCACGAACGCACTTCACCGCGCATTGCCGCCCGCGAAGGGCAAAGCTCCGGCAAACGTACACGGCGGTGTTTCCGTGGTAGTTATCCAATAGCGGCTCAAAAAACTTGAGCCAATTGCAAAACCTCACGTACACATGGTAGGACCCTACCGTTTTTTGGCGGCCCTACCAAAAAGGAGGTGCTTGACTCCCAATAAAAAAAAATGCTAAACTATCTGCAAGTTATGGAGAAATTGTCTTCTTCATGACGGGTGTATTAGTAACAAGGAGTTTTTTATGTCGTTAAGATTGTTGCTGTCCGCGTCGTTTGTGGCGATGGTCGTGTTGTGTGGCACTGCGTCGTCGTCGCTGTTTGCCGACATCGCGATGCCAGAGGTGGTGTCGCACCGCGGCGAGTCGAATGACCGCCCCGAGAACACGATGGCGGCGTTCCGCCTCGCGTTCGAGCGCGGCGTGGATGGCGTCGAGTGCGACGTCTATTGCACGTCCGACGGCGTGCCCGTGATCATCCACGACGCGACGACCGGGCGCACCGCCGGCTCCGGCACGAATCTCACCGTCACCTCCAGTACCTGGGACCAGCTCAAGGACGTGCGCATCGGCGCGTTCAGCCCGTGGACCGGAACTGAATGGGAAGGCGAGACGCTGCCGAAGTTCGAGGACTACCTCGCGCTCCTTTCGATGAACACCACCACCAAGTGCATCGTCGAGCTGAAGGGCAACGGCGCCAACAACCTCGTCGCCAAGGTCGTGGAGGCCGTGCGGGCGCAGCCGCTCGCCACGAAGGACCGCGTGGCCTTCATCGCGTTCGACGCCTCGCTCATATCCGCCGTGCGCGCCGCCCTGCCCGACTACGACGCGCTTCTCCTTCTTTCCAACGTCTCCGACTCCGCCGCGACGATCAACTCCAAGATCGCCGCCTGCAGCGCCACCGGCGTGGACATCCACTATCAGGCCGCCGCCGCGCAGAGCGCGACGGAGATTCAGGCCGTCAAGGCGGCCGGGTACAAGTTCTGGGTGTGGACGTGCGACGACGTGAATGCGTCGTTCGCCCTCGCCTCGCGCGGCGTGCAGTCCGTCACCACCAACAAGGGCGGCGACACCAAGACCGCCCTTGCGGCCATGATTGCCGAGGCGGAGAGCCGCGAGGAGATTGTCGAGCCGAACTTCCCCGCCGGAGCGACGATCATGGAGCCGAGCGCGTATGTGCAGACCGGCCTCGTCGGCAATTTCGACGCCATCCGCAACGTCGGCATGAACCTGCCGCACGACAAGACGACGGCGACATGGAAGAACCTTGTCGCAGGTGGCCCGGACGCGACGCGCACCGTCAGGAGCGGAAAGACGCCGGCAGGCTGGACCGACACATCCTATTATTTCAACGAGGACGCGATGTTCGTCGTCAATTCCACGTTCAATCTGGGAGTAAACTTCACCGTCCAGATTGCGATTACGGCCACGCCGTCCGCTCAGGGGAATTCCGGCGATGCCTCTGCGTATAACTCCTGGTTCAACAACCATCCCAAAGGCAACTACGGTTTCTGGACAAACAAGACAGAAGACAATCTCGTGGGCAACTTCAATTTCTTCGTCAACAGCGGAACGGTACGCCCCACGATCAATCCGTGGGGAGGACGGTATGTGACATGGATGCTGGACGGAGCGAACAACAAGTGCTACACGTTCAAAACGGAGCACGTCCCGGCTGGAACCAGCCTAACCGTCACGAAGAATCCCGGCGCGCTGACATATTGCTGGGGTGCGGAAAAGAACGGCAACACCTACCAGGCATTCGTGAAGGGCGAGTATCATTCCGTGAGGATGTACAACAGGGTCCTCACGAACGACGAACATGTCTGGAACCGCATCGTTGACGAAGTGCGCTATCGCGGCGTCGTGACGAACGGAACGGTGGTGGTGGCGTCCAACCGCGCCGGGGCGGAGGGGACGGAGTCGAGCGGGACGTACTACGTGAACGGCAACCACGCCTTCACCGTCCCGGCGAGCGTGACGATCGACGGCTGCGTTTACGAGCCGACGGGCTACAAGCTCGAAACCTACAACGCCTCCACGAAGACCTGGAACTTCGTCGAGGAGCGTACAGACCTCTCCTTCGCCTACACGAACTGCGCGGTGAACACCGGCGCGCGCATCACGTGGAACTGGCGGCTTGCAAGCGGCGTGAAGAAGATCGATGCAGACGACTACGTGCAGGGCGGCCTCGTGTTCCACTTCGACGGCATCCGCAACGCGGGCCTCGGCGTCGCGCACGATTCCGCCGTGACCACGTGGAAGAACCTTGGCTCCGCTTCCGGCGACGCCACGCTCGCCGTGTTCGACGCCGAGCGGGGCACAGGCGCGTGGACGGCGAATGGCTACGACTTCGACGCCGGAAGTTGCTTCGCAACGGACTCCGCCGTGACGCTTGCCCGTCAGGCCACGGTGCAGTTCGCCGTCGAGTACAACGCCTCGCGGCAGATTATCCGCTGGCCGTGCTTTTTCAGCGCGAGCCTCGACAGCGACCGATTCCTTTCCTACACCTACACGGCTCTTGCGGGAACGAATTTTGACAATCGCGGCGATCATCTGCGGTTCAACTCGTATCCTATCACCGGACTTTCGTTCGGTCTCATGCCGTGGGATGGACGTCTCGCCACCGCGATCATCGACTACAATCGCGCCAGCGTCTCCAATACGGCGAAATATGCCTGGACTTCCGGCACATATAAGGCCGACATCGGCTCGCACAAGTATGTGATCGGCGCAGGGCAAAGCGCTGTCGCCAATCGCAAGGACCGTGCGTACAAGGGCGTGTACCACGCCTTCCGCCTCTACGACCGCGTGCTTACCGAGGCGGAACTCGCCCGCAACCAGGAAATCGACAACATGCGCTTCTATGCGGGTGCGGGCCGCTACAGCGGCAGCGACCTCGTGGAAGTGGCGTGCGAGATACCCGGTGCGGCGTTTGCCGACCTCGGCTGTTGGATTCTGCGCGGCGATGGCGCGAGCAAGGCCTTTACTGCTCCCGCCACGATGACCGTGGGCAACTGCACCTACTCTTGCACGGGCTACCGCCTCGAGCTCTGGAACGCCGCGAAGCGCCAATGGGAAAGCCCGGTGGAAACTGCCGGGGCAACGACGGCCGAATTGAGTTCGGCCAGCCAGAACCGCCGCCTCACCTGGCTCTACTCCCTCACCACGGGCATCCGCTCCGCCGCCGACTACGACGTGCACGACTACGTGCAGCAGGGCCTCGTGGCCAACTACGACGGCATCCGTAACCTCGGCCCCGGCAACACGCACGGCACGCTGTCTCAGTTCTGGCACGACTCCTCCTACCGCGACGTTCCGATGGTCGCCGTCTCCAACAGCGCGTTCAACGCCTGGAACGGCAAGGGACATCACTTCACCGTTTCGGAGAATAGCTTCTTCCGCACGGCCGAGACCATCGACCTCGGCTGGTCCTGCTCGTTCCAGTGCGTTGTAGATGCCCCGCCCGGCTCTGGCCAGACGCAAGGCCGCTCCAAGAACTACTGGCCGACCTACTTCGGAGCGCCAAGCGACCATGGCATGTATTTGGTGAAGACGGGAACGGAACTCGCCTGGAAGATGGATAATTTCCTCTATGACAACCAAGGCTCCTATCCCCGCGCGAAACTGCAGAACTTCGGCGGGCAGTACATCACCGCCGTCGTCGACGGCACAAGCGCGAACAAAGTCTATCTGACGCAGACGACGACGCTTGGCTCCGGCGTCGCGAACAAGAAGAAGATGGAGATCAACGGGCAGACGTGGGCGATTGGCAGCTGCAACAGCGACACGCTCTCCGATGTCGCCGCGCGGTGCCTTCAGGGCGACTACTACGCTTTCCGCATCTACAACCGGGTGCTGACGGAGGCGGAGCTCGCGCACAACAGGGCGATCGACGAAATCCGCTACCGCGGTAACTTCCCGAACGCCAACGTGACCGTGGCGTGCGAGCCGGCGTTCGAGGGCGCGGCGACGCCGGTCTCGATGCCGGCGGGCGACTACGAGGTGACCGGTTCCTGGACCTTCACGGCGGGAAGCGTCGCCATGGGCAATTCGACTCTGCCGCCGCGCTACACGATCGAGACGTGGGACGGCAGCGCGTGGGGCGAGCCGGTTGAGCACGACGGTGCGAGCTATACATACGCGGCGGACGGCTCGAAGGTGCGCATCACGTGGAAGTGGGCTGATCCGACGGTTCCCGTCAAGGCGACGTGGACGGGGCTCGGCGAGGCCGGCAACCTGCTCGATCCCGCGAACTGGAGCTGCGTGAACGCCGTCGGCGGTACGATTTCCGCGGCGCCGACAAACGTCACAACGGTCGTCGTCAACGGCACGACCTCGTTCAGCATCCCCGAGGGCGTGACGACGTTCCCGTGGAAGGAGATACAGCTCGGCGGCGATGTCCACACCGCGTTGCGCTGCGGCACATGGAACTATAATTCCAACGTCGGCTACACGGGGACGGCGCCGGGTGCGTTCACGCTTCTGCCGGAGTCGGAGACTGATCTCGCCAACCTGGACAACGGCAGCTACTCCGCAACGCCCTCGTCGTGGCAGCAGGAGCACCTCTACAGGCAGCGTGTCCGCTTCGACGGCTGGGTGTACGTGACGCCCGCGCAGGCCGGAACCTGGACGGTGAACCAGAAATTCGACGACTACTTCTGCTTTGGCATCGACGGCAAGTGGGTTGTCGAGAATCCAACGTACCAGACGCTCTTGACCGCGACCTGCGAAGTCTCCGCTGGTTGGCATCATTTCACCATCATGTGTGGCGACACGGGCGGCGCCGGTTGGGGCTCGTACCCGACTTCCGCCGTCCAAGTGGAAGGCGTCGATGCGCCGATGTCGATCTCCTGGGGCGATGCGGCTGTTAGGTTCGCGCCCGCCAACTTCACGTTCGGCACGGATGCCGCCCCTACGATCAAGCTCTCCTGCGACTGCGACTGGAGCGCGCTCGGCGAGCTGACGGCCTTGAGCGGGGCGGTGATCGACTTGAACGGACACAACCTCAAGGTGGAGACGCTGGCGTCCGACTACCTTGGCGCGATGGTGACGAATTCGAACGAGGAGGTGACGTCCTGCTTCATCGTGACCGTCCCGGAAGGAAAGACGGACACTGGCGGCATTGCAATCTGCGGCAACGTCAAGGTCGTTAAGAAAGGCCCCGGCACGTACATCGCGGGCGCGACCGGCTGTACCTACACGGGCGGCACGTTCATCGACGAAGGCACGGCGCAGCCGCCGGACGGAACAGGGACGAACGACATCTACAGTTACGACAAGTTCAAGGCGTTCGGACTTGGCGAGATCGTCGTGGCGTCCAACGCCGTGTTCGACTTGCGCGCCAACTACGCCTACCGCGGCCACGTCGTCCTCGCCGGTGGCACGTTGACCAATAACAAGGCGGACATGACCAAGACAGATTGGGGTGGTTCCGGCATTGGACGGCTTGAGGCTGACTCCGCCTTGCGGGCGACGCCGCACAGCATTGTCTTCGGCGACAACAACGCGACCAAGGGCGGCAACATGGATCTTGGCGGGCACACGCTCACGGTGGATATCGACGGGAGCGGCAAGCGTCTCTATCTGCGCTGCGCGAAGATCGAAAACGGTACGCTCGACATCCGGTCCGGCGGTTGGTTGCAGGTGGTCAACGCCTGCGTGGCGACGAACGTCGACTTCAAGATGAACTGCGCACTGGAAATCAATGCGGCATTGAGCGTGCGCGACTACGAGGCGATCTGGACGTCCAACAACACGGAGCACAACAAGGGCACGGCGGCGCTGAACGTCTATGGCGCGTTCACTCCGGCGGCGGGCCAGAAGTTCTACGGCTGCACGATGCAGGACGGCTCGACCATCGACCTCTCTGGCGCAACGGGCGCGTTCAGCACGCTCTCGTACTACACGGGCGGCTCCACGAACATCAAGTTCGCGGCGAACGCGAACGTGACGGTCAACCTCGCCGGGCGCACCGACCTGAAGACGATCGTCAAGAGCGAGAATCCGTTTGTCGTCACCTGGCCGGAAGGCCTTGGCCCGGCGGCGAGCGTGACGTTCCAGGTCGATGCCGAGACGAAGCGGAATCACTTCAAGATCATCCGCGACGACGAACGCAACGGCCTCCGCCTCGTTCGTGCCAGCGGCTTTACGCTGATCGTGCAGTGACGGCTTGCGACCGATAGGAGTTTATGGTACAACGAACTCCATGCGCAGAACCAAGCCCATAAAGGACCTGACCCGTCGATGGCCGTCGCGTACTGCTCGTTGCTGGAGATGACTGCGGCGACGCCGTGTATGGGGTAGGAAGTGGCTACCCCCACCCTAGCGGGCTGTTACCCCCGCCCTAGCGGGCTGTTACCCCTACGGTGGGGCGGGGCGATGGTAGGGCGCGATCACCGAGCGCGCCGCAAGGTGGGGCGAGCCGCACAACTTGTTGTTGTACGCTTGTTGTCACGGCTCACCCAGAGGGTTCGCCCCACCTCCGGGCCGCCCGGTGGTCGGCCCCTACCGGATCGCCGCGGTAGGGCGCGATCACCGAGCGCGCCGCGCCAACGTAGGGAGTCCGAGCCCCCAACGTAGGGAACCCGATCACCCAACGTAGGGAGCCCGAACCCCCAACGTAGGGAGCCCGAACCCCCAACGTAGGGAGCCCGAACCCCCAACGTAGGGAGCCCGAACCCCCAACGTAGGGAGCACAGCACTAGCTACTAGCCACTGGCCACTAGCCACTAGGCA
>CACZDG010000072.1 GCA_902779865.1 uncultured bacterium | reverse complement strand
AACAGCAAGCGTACAACAGCAAGACTTGTTGTCGTACGCTTGTTGTTTCACGAGTCGATGTGGCAAGGGCGAGGCACGGTGGGGCGAGGCGTCTCGCCGAGCCGTAACAGCAAGCGTACAACAGCAAGTTGTGCGGCTCGCCGAGACGGCTCGCCCCACCGGTCGTGGGGAGGGATTTTTGTTGATTTTAGGCTTGCAAACGGCGGGGGATTTTGGTAACATTTGATTTGTTCAACTGGTCAAGGAGTATCAAGTTTCAATGGAGATAAAAACGATGGAAAAACTTATCTGCAACTCCCGTAGGGGGGGGGCGAAAACTTGTAGTTTCGCTCATGCTGTTGTTTTGGCTCTTGCGGGCGCGGCGGGTGCGGCGTTCGCGGGCGAGAACCTGATCAAGAACGGCACGTTCGAGGGAACGGCAACACAGGCGAACTGGGGCGCGTACGCGACCGCCGCGAACATCTCGTCTGGGAAGTTCCGCTGCGACAACTGGACGTTCTACAACTCCAGCGACGGCGGCGTGACAAAGACGGAAAGTACCGCAGGCCTCGGCAAGGCCGCCAGCACCTGGACGGCCATGACCGCAGCGCAGGTCGGCACTTACGCGCTCTTCGTTCAGTCCTCAACGGGCAGCGGTTCAAGCGTGAACGCGTACGTCGAGCAGGGCCTCGGCGTTCTTACCGTGGGCGTCTATCGCGTGACGTTCACCTACGCCGTGCGCAACAAGGACAATCCTGTGACTACGTACATCGAGCTTGTCGATCAAGACGGGCATGTCATCTCCGTCGGGAGCGTAAAGACAACGACTACCTCCGCGCAGTCGTTCTCAAAGGATCTCGTCATCCCGAGCGGCACTTATACATTCCGTCTGCGGCAGCCGGGCGTCTCCAAGGACAGCTCGAACATCTTCGAGGGCATTTCCATTGTTCGCTTCGACGACGACCTCAACGGAGCGATGCGCGGCGCGGTGCCCGGCGACGTCATCTTCTTCGACACGGACGGCGCGGGCAACGCGACGCTTTCAGGCACGAACATCGTGTGGAGCGGCCACATGCCGTCGGCGACCGTGCCCGGCACGCTGACGATCAGCGGCGCGAACACGATTGCCGCATACGCCTCCGCCCCGGGCACCTATACGCTCTTCACGGCGGGTTCGATCGTCACGGAGGCTGGCGCGACGCTTGCGCTCGATACGCCCGTCACGGACGGTCTCGTGCGTACCCTGACTGTCGGGGTGAACTCTGTCACGCTCACGATTGCACTTGATCCTGCGCGCACGGAGATGGTCATCAACAACGACTTCGACATTCCCGGAACGAGTGCCGGCACGGTCGCGACCACTGCCCCGTCCTGGTCCTATTCTTATCCGCGCGGCGGGTTCTGCATCCCGTGGTGGAACTTCTACTGCACTCCCGACGGCGGCAGTGGCTGCGGCCTCTCTCAGGCGAACGGCACCTGGCTCGCGACGGGACAGACGAACGGCGGGACGTATTCGCTCTACGGGCAGGGATATCTGGCCGACACCCCGATGGTCCGGCAGGACTTCGGCGCGACGCCCGCCGGCGTCTACCGTTTCTCCTTCAACTGCGCCACGCGCCCCAGCTACGCCAACGCGAGCTGGCGCGCCGGCATCCGCAAAAACGGAACGGTCGTCCACACGATTTACACCGGGCCACGTGGCAACCACCTGTTCGAGAAGTGGGACGCCGTCGTTGCACTTCCCGCGGCGGACGCCTACGGTCTCCAGTTCCTGCACTTCGACGGGGACAACGAAGCGGGGAACAGCTCCAAGTCGGCCGTAATCGATGACGTCTCCTTCCTCCGCACGGCAGTCGCGGGCTGGAGCGTCGCGGATGGCGTGACGACGCTCGCCGGCGCGGCGGAGGTGCCGCCCGGCAGTTTCATCGACGGCAACGCCGCGTTCGCCGCCGGTGCGGAGCTTTCCGTTTCCGGCAACCTCTACGTGCCCACGCTCACCGTCGCCGGCACGCTGACGGTGAAGGGTGCGGTGACGGTCACGCTTCCCGCCGCATACGATACGACGGAGGGAACCTACACGCTCATCGAAGCGGGGACGCTCGCGTTCGACGAGGGCGCGTCGCTCGCGATCAACCCCGCCCAGGCCGACATTCAGGACGGTGAGGCGGTGCGCCACGCGGTTTTGGAGATTTCGGGGAATTCGGTCGTCCTGCGGATGTTCAGGGACAATCCCGTTGCGAACAACTACCGCAAGAGCGCGGCGGAGTGCGTCGATACGCTCTTCACCACCGCCGCGAACTGGAGCCGCGAGCACGCGCCGACGACGGGCGACCAGTATGTGATTTTCAACCATCCCGGTACGGTGACGTTCGACGGCGCCTACGCCAACGATGCAGGCCTCACATACCTTTTCCGCAACGGTCTCCAGGCGCCGGTCGTCTTCGACGCGACAGACGACGCCTACGGGTTTGACTTCAAAGGCAATTACCTTTTCATGGGCGCCGGCGGCGGCACGGGCTTCACGGGCTGGACGGAGTTCCGGCGCGGGACGTACGCGGGCACCTATTTCTGCCTGAACGGCACTGACGGCAGCGGGCCGAACGGCAAGTTCCGCATCGACTTCGCGGGCGCGACGGTGAACATCGTGAACTGCCTCCAGTGCGGCTTTGCTGCCAACACCGAGAACGAGGTGAACGTCTCGGGCGGCCTCGTCAGCATGGGTGCCGCCTACAACACGAACATCAAGCCCCGTACGAAGAACCGCACGCGCGTGACGGGTGGAAAGTTCGACCTCAGGGAGAACCTCCACGCCTGCGCCGGAACGAATTCCGAACTCGACTTCGAGATCACCGGCGGCGAGATGGAGGTCGTCGGGCGCATCTACGCCGACGCGAAGATCGGCTCGTTCGCCGACGTGCGCCTTTCCGGCGGCGTGATCCGGACGGACGCCATTTCCCTGCCGGCGGGCTACGGCCGGTTCCTCTTCAACGGCGGCGCGCTCGCGCCGCGCGCGGTGTCCACCGCCTGGCACGACGGCAGCACGGCGTTCACCGTCGCGGCGGGCAAGAGCGCAATCGTCGATACGGAAGGGAAGGATGTTACGTGGAGCGCGACGGTTGCCGATGTCTCGGGGGGCCAGGCCTACGGCTTTGTGAAGCGCGGCGCGGGCACGCTCACGTTCCCGGCGGCGCAGACGTTCACCGGCGCAATCTCCGTGGAGGGCGGCACGATCCTCGCGCCGGTGGCGGTCGCGGCGTCCTCGATCAGCGTCGCGAATGGCGCCACGTACAGCGTCGCGGACGGCACGGCGGGTCAGGCGTATGCGTTTGCCGCGCTCGCTCCGGCGGGCGGCGGACGCATCGCCATCGACGTGACGGCATCTGAATGCGACAGCCTCTCGGCGACGGCAATCGATCTTTCCGGCGCGTCGGCGGCGGACCCCGTGGTGATCGTGGTCAATCCCATTGGCATTGCGGAACTGCCCGCAACCGCCAACTACACGTTGATCGCCTCCGGACTCTCCGCCGGCGACGAGGCGAAGTTCGCCGTTGCGGGCGTCGACGCCACGCTCGCCGTCGTGAACGGCGCGCTCGTGATGCGCAGCGCCAACCGCGCGAAGGTGACGGCGGAATGGAGCGGCGCGGCGAACGACGGCGGCAAGTGGACGACCGGCGGCAACTGGACCGGCGGCGAAGCGCCGCAGAACGGCGACACCGCCGCGTTCAACCTCGCGGCAGGAGGCGCGACGGACTTCGACATCGCGGGTCTCGCGCTCGGCGGTCTCGTGTTTGGTGATACGGCAGGCGCATTCACGCACGGCGGCGCGGAGCAGCTGCGCGTTGCGAACGCGCTCACGAACGCCTCCGCGAACGTGCAGACGTTCACCGCGCCTGTCGCACTCGGCGTGAGCGGGCAGCCGTTCGAGCTGAACACGGCGGGCGACACGGTGTTCACGGGCGTGACGTCCATCGCCGCCTCGACGCTGACGAAGAAGGGCGCGGGCACGCTCGCCGTGCCGGGGCCGACCGTCCTGACGGCGCAGCGCATCGAGGTCGATGCCGGCACGCTCCGCATCGACGAGAGGGCGGTGACGACGGATGCGCCGGTTGACGGCGACATCGTGGTGAAGGACGGCGCGCGCTTGGACCTCCATGTCGCTTCTACTGCTCGCGACATCCAGAAGAACGAGCTGACGCGCTCCAAGACGATCCATGTCGCAGGTAGCGGCCCAGACGGCGCGGGTGCGCTCTACAATTCCATCCTATCAGCACCAGGCGGCTCATCCCATATCAGCCGCCTTGTGCTGACGGGTGATACCAAGGCGGGCGGCGGGAACGTCACCGTGCGCGGTGCCATGTCCGCCTCCGACTCCGCTTATCCGGACGCTTCGATAACGGGGCCGTACACCCTCACGGTGGCAAATGCCGGACCGACGACGGCGGACGACATCTTCTTTATCGCCAATTCCGCAATCAATGTCGCTGGCATCAACCTGACGGGCGGGATGCAGTTAGAGGGTACGCTCACGGGAACGGTCGCGAACGGCGTGAAGCTTTCGAACGGAAGCAGTCTGCGCCTTCGTGAAGCCGTTGTGCCAGAGGGTATTCCGCTTTCCGTGGATGCCGGCGCGACAGTTGACGTGAACAGTGCCAATGGCGCGACGACGGTGAACGGTTCGCTGAAGATCGGCGCGGGCGCGACGGTGAACGTTACGCCGAACTCTCCGATTACGTTCAACGGCGCGGTTACGAACGCCGGCACGTTCGTGCAGGCGAAGAGCAACAACATCTACTTCGACTGCCCGGAACTCGTCGGAGGTACGTATGAAGTGCGAGGGAACCACTTCTGGTTCGGCGGCGCGATCGACTCGCCCGAAAGCGAGATCACGCTCAAGAGCGCGAACGCGGGAATCACAATCTTCGGCGCGCAAAGCACGCTGCCCGGCACGGGAATCCCCAAACTCAAGGCGATTCACGTCGATGGAACGCTCGCGGAAATACGGTTCATGCCGCGCGCCGCATGCGAGGTCACGAACAATCTCTACGATGCCGTTTGGGCCGCTGCCAACAAGGTGATGATCGACAGCGTGGAGGACACGGCGGCGACCGTGACGGTCAAGAACGCGACATGGGCGCCGAAGGGCGATGTCATGCTTGGATCAATCAGCGGACGAGGGGCTTATGTCAAGATTGCCGATGGCGCGACACTCACAATCCCGTCGGGCAAGGGGCTTTACACGGCCTACAACATCAACAGCCCGAAGGAATGCATCCTCGAAGTCGCAGAGGGCGGAACGCTCAACTATCCCGGCGCGAACAACTACTTCCAGATCGGGCGCGGCTCGACCGGCGTCGACGCGAACGCCCTGCCGCAGAGGCTCCTCATTTCCGGCGGCACGGTCAATATGCCGACGGCGCAGCTCCTCATCGGCGCGTACACGCGTACGGCCTACGCCGACCTGACGGCGGGACTTCTCGCGGTGCAGCAGCTCCAGCCCCGGCAGACGGCCACCTACATCGCAAACTGGAAGAGCGCGTACGACGTGCGCTTCACGCAGACGGGCGGCGTGCTCGAACTTGGCTCCGGCGGCAGCGTGAGCGCGATTCCCGGCGTCGACAAGCCGTACCTCGACCTGGCGGCCGGCACGCTCCGCGCATCGGAGAACCTGTCCAACAGGTACGGCTACATGAACATCCAGTTCGGCGCGTCGCCGACGGCACACGGTGAGTACACCCTCGATCTGAACGGAAAGACCGTGACCTGGAACGCGCCGCTCGCGGGCATGAGCGACGTGACGATCACGGGCGAAGGCACGTTCACGAGCGCGGCGACGCTCCAGTCCATCCCGCTCGGGAAGTGGACCGTCACGAACACGATGGCGGTCGCCGACCTCTCCGGCGCGGCGGGCTTCGCGGGCGGCCTCACGGTCGCGCCCGGCAAGTCGGCGAAGATCGCCGTCACGGGCGAGGGACTTGTGGAATGGGCGTTTTTCAACAACAACCAGATCGCCGACATGAACGCCCTCAAGGCGTACACCGGCGTGTGCCCGTATGTGAACTCGACGCTTGGGCATGTGCATCTCTCCTTCGGTTCCAATGTCGCGCCGATGGGGACCAACTCGCGCTTCGTCTATCGCGGGCAGTTCTACGTCGAAGCCGACAAGGCGGGCACGTGGTACTTCGGCGTCAACTACGACGACAACATCACGCTCGTCATCGACGGCGTTGAGGTCGCTTCCGCGACGGCGTACAACATCGTCGGCACGGGCAGCGCCGAGCTTGCCGAAGGCTGGCACGACTTCCGCATCTGCGTCCTCGACGGCAGCGGATCGTGCGGACCGTATGTGTCGGGCTGGAGCAACACGATGGGTGTGGGCTGGAGCACGGACGCCGCGGCGGAAGGTTCTACTGCCGCTTCCGCCTACACGAAGTTCGACACGACGACGCTCGCGATGCGCCTTCCGCAGGGCGCGGCGGCGCAGACCGCCGTCCGCATGAAGGCGGCGCCCGTGAGCGATGGAAACACGTTCATGGAGGAGCGGCAGCCGTTCACGGTCCTCGACTGCGTGACGAACAGCCTTGCGCTTCTTCACACGCTCAACGGCGACGGCGTGGCGTCCGTGGCGAATAGCCAGACCGTCCACTACGAAGGCTGCTTCCTCGTGCCGGAGGAAAACGCGGGTGAATGGACGTTCACGGGATGGTACGACGACTACCTCTCGCTCTACATCGACGGGGCCAACATCATCCCCAAGGTGAACAAGACGACATCCAAGACGGTTCAGCTGACGGCGGGCTGGCACACGTTCCGCATCGCCGTGGTCGATGGCGTTGGCAACTACGGCGGCAAGCTCAAGGATGACGCCGGCAAGGTGTGCGCGCTCATGGCGAAGGCGGCGAACGCCACGAAGACGCTGGCCTTCGACGGCTCCAACTTCCGCCTCGCGTACAGCGCCGCGGACGCGCAGAAGATGTGCGCGGCGGGCCTTGGCGGCGTGATCGACGTCGGCGCGGGCGCGACGCTCCAGAACGACGTGGCGGCGGGGTACTGCCCGATCTACGGCACGCTGAAGGGCAGCGGCACGCTCTCGGGCGCGTTCCGCTTCACCGGCACGACCAACTGCTGGGCGGTGACCCAGTCCAGCGTACGCGAGCTCGCCCGCGTCGAGTTCGCAAACCCGACGAAGGAGACCTTCACGGGCCTCAAGTCGCTCAATGCCACCTTCAACGACAAGCCGACCAAGGCCTTGTATTACCTCTCGACTGCAACGGTTGACGGTCTGACTCAGGCCGACCTGGTGGGCACGACAGTGACCGTGACCGATGGCGAGCGCGACTACTCCGCCAACTTCACGCTCACGGTCAAGGCCGGTCGCCTCGCCCTCGCCAACTCCAAGCCGTCCGGCACGTACATCATCGTGCGATAGCCAACGGGCAAGTAGATAAGACGGCGCGTTGCCACCACAATAAGGTATTGACTTGGGTTCCGTTTTGTGATAATGTAATCGGGTGTTTACGCAAACTAGGAGAAAAGACTATATGGAAAGGCAACATTCATTCCTTCCGCTGTACGTGACGAACTTCTTCGGGACGTTGAACGACAACTTCCTGAAGACGCTCGCGAGCTTTACGGTGATTGGGTGGCTATCTGACGAGCGCGTCAAGTTCATTGCCATGGGCGTGACCGCCGGTGCGCTGGTACTGCCATACATCCTCTGTTCGCCGCTCGCGGACCGGCTGACCGCCGTCTGGCGGAAGAAGAAGATCGTGCGGATTGCGAAGTGGGCGGAGCTGCCTATCATGGCCGTTGCGATTGCCGGATTTGCGTTCCACTCGCCGTGGCTCGTGATCGGCGCGGTGCTGTTGATGGGGCTGCAAAGCTCGCTCTACTCGCCCGCGAAATACGCGCTTGTTCGCGACATCGGCGGGGAAGGGCGCATCTCCACGGGCATGGGAGGGATGGAGGGCGTTTCGTTTCTCGGCGTGTTGATGGGAACGGTCGCTGGGGCGGTGGTGTCCGACCCGAAGATCGTACATCAGGACTGGCACCTGCAATATTACGCGCTTGCGGGCTTTGCGGCGCTCGGCCTCGCGGCGAGCTACACCATCCGCGCCAAGGAAGAGCTTAACCGCGCGCTTCACGCGGTGAATCCGATTCGCTACATCCGCCGCGCCTACAGGATGGCCGGGCGCTACAACGGGCTCAATGCGGTGATCTTCACGCTCTCGGTCTTCTGGTGGTGCGCGGCGATGCTTCAGATGGGGCTTCTCGTGTACGGCAAGTCGAAGTTCGGCCTCAACCTCTCCGAGACGATGACAGGCGCGCTCCTCTGTGCGGCGGCGGTGGGCATCGTCGCCGGGCAGGTCATTGCGGGATTCGTCGATAAGCGGCGTTTCCTGCTGGGCGCTACGCTCCTAACGGGCTGGATCGCGGGGGCGCTGCTCCTTGTGCTCTACTTCGTGCCGATGTCGCCGGTGGCATTCGGAATCGTGCTGGGTTTGCTCGCATTCGACCTTGGCTTCTTCAAGTTGCCGTTCGACGCCGAGATACAGAAGGTGGTGAAGGGGCCGAAGCTCAATACGATGCTTGCCTACTTCAACCAGGTGTCGTTCCTCTTCATGCTCGCGGCGAGCGGGTGCTATGCGCTCGTGAGCTGGGCGTTCGGGCCGAAGGCGTTTCTGCTGCTGCTGGCCGTAGTGATGCTGGTGGTGCCGTTTCTCTTTGTGTTTAGCTACCGGTCGGTGCTGCTCTGCACGGGCCGGTGGATATTCGCGAGGCGGTATCGGGTGGAGGCAGACGGCCTGCCGGCCGTCGCGCAGGACAAGCCGCTACTGGTATTGCCGAACCATCCGGCGATGGTGGATCCGATGCTTGTGAGCCTGATGTTCTGGAAAACGCCGCTCAAGCCGCTTTCTGACGAGCTGTTCTTCCACACGGGCATAGTCGCGCCGCGCGTCTTGAAGACGCTGGGCGCGGTGCCAGTACCGGATCTCCGCAAACACCGCACGGCGAAGGGGGCGACTATCGCGCGCGGCCTCGGCGACATAGTGAAGAATACCCTTGCCGACGGCGGGAACGTGATCTTCTATCCTTCTGGCCACATCCAGACCGAGCCCGAGCATGAGGACATCGGCACGCGCCAACTCGCCTACAACATCTGCGGCGACCTGCCGCCGGGCGTGCGCGTGATAGGCGTTCGCACGCGCGGCCTTTGGGGCAGCGTCTGGTCGCGCGCTGGCCGGAAGGACTCGCCTGCGTTCGTGCCGACGTTCGTGAAGAGCGTGCTTCTCTGGCTCTTCTGGTCGCCGTTCGTCCAGCGCCGCCGCGTGGCGATGCACGTCGAGGACCTTACCGACCGCGTGAAGGAATGGTCGAAGGGCACGCGCCTTGAGTTCAACGCGAAGTTGAATGAGTGGTACAACGTGAAGGCGTAGAGGGAACCCGGATTCCAGTTTTCCTTATTCATCAACTTCACGCTTTCCCGATGTCACGTGATTGTGATATACTATTCACCGCCACGAACGACTGCCCGGTTGTGTAATGGTCAGCACAGCGGCTTTTGATGCCGCTTGAGGAGGTTCGAATCCCCCCCGGGCAACCATCGTGTGGCGGAAAAAGAAAAACGGAAGAATATCGCGATGAACAGCTTGAAGGAAAACGATTTCATGGTGTTCTCCGGAACGGCGAACCTGCCGCTCGCGGAGAAGGTGGCTGCATATCTCGGCAAGCCGCTCAACAAGATCGACATACGTCACTTCCCCGACGGTGAGACCTTCTGCCAGGTGCAGGAGGGCGTGCGCGGGCGCGACGTGTTCGTGATCCAGAGCGGAAGCCCCGCGCCGAACGACGCGTACATGGAGCTGTTCATCGTGATGGACGCGCTCAAGCGCGGGAGCGCCGCGCGCATCACGGCCGTGATCCCGTACTACGGCTACGCCCGCCAGGACCGCAAGGACCAGCCCCGGGTGCCGATTACGGCCAGGCTCATCGCGAACCTCCTCACGGCTGCGGGTGCGGACCGTGTGCTAACGCTCGACCTCCACGCGAACCAGATTCAGGGCTTCTTCAACATCCCGCTCGACCAGCTTCACGCCGAGCCGGTGATCCTCAAGTACATCCGCGACCTTCATCTCCCGAAGCCGATCGTAGTCTCGCCGGATACGGGCGGCGCGAAGACGGCCTACGGCTACAGCCGCAAGCTCGGCACCGGCCTCGCCATCGTCGCCAAGCAGCGCACGGGCGACTCCACCGTTGACGCGTTCAGCGTGGTGGGCGACGTGAAGGACTGCGACGTGGTGATGATCGACGACATGACCGCCACCGGCGGCACGCTCAGCGCTGCCGCGAAGATGTGCCGCGACAACGGCGCGAAGAGCGTCCACGCCTTCGTGAGCCACTTCCCGCTTACGCCGAAGGGCGTGGAGCGGCTGATGTCCGAAAGCCAGCTCGACGAGTTGGTGGTCACGGACACGATTCCCCTCCGAGAGGGCTTCGACCCTTCGAAACTTCCGTTCAAGCTCACGGTGCTCAGCGTTGCCCCGCTGATCGGCGAGGCCATCAAGCGCATCCACGGCGACGAGAGCATCAACGACCTTTTCAACCACGAGTGATTTCAGGGAGCAGCGGCTATGGCGAACGATGCAAATGCGCAGAAGGCGCAGAATTTCATGAACCGCGGGCGGCAGGCCCTTGAGGCCGGGCGGTACGAACTGGCCGTGGAGATGCTGATGCAGTCTCTCGAATGCTCGCCCGACACGCTTGAGACGCGCCGCTTGCTTCGCGCCGCGCAGATAGCGAACTTCCGCCAGTCCGGTGGCGGCGGACTCGGCGCGAAGATGAAGAGCATGCTACAGCGCTCGAAGGTGATGGGCCTCGTCAAGAAGGGGAAGGGCGAAGAGGCGATGGCCGAGGCGGAGAAGCTTCTCTCCATCAACCCGCTTGACGGCGACAACATCGAAGCCGCAGTGAAGGCCGCAGAGGCGGCGGGCAAGCCCGAGGCTGCCGCGATTTCCGTGGAGGCCGCATATTCCGGCAACCAGGGCGACGCCAACCTGCTGGAGCGCATCGCCACCTACTACATGATGGCGAAGAACTACGCGAAGGCGCGCGACGCCTACGACAGGCTCTCCAAGCTCAAGCCCGGCGACCAACGCATCCTCCAGTTGCTCAAGAACGCCGAGGCGCAGACCACGATGTCCAGCGGCTGGTCGGACTCCATCGGCAAGAAGGGCGGTTTCCAGGGGATCCTCGCCAACAAGGAACAGGCGAAGAAACTCGACCAGGCGAACAAGGCCGTCGTGACCGGCGACGACGCCGACGCCCTCATCGAGGAGAAGAAGAAGCAGATCGAGAAAGAGCCGAACAACATGAACTTCTACCGCGCGCTTGCACGTCTCTACGTGCAGAGCAAGCGGTTCACGGAGGCAGTCCAGACGCTCGAGCAGGCGCAGCAGGTAAACTCGGCGGACCCCGAGCTCGACCGCATGCTCTCCACCGTGAAGGTGGCCGACTACGAGATGCGCGTCGAGACGCTCCGCAAGGAGGGCAAGGAGGAAGAGGCGGAGGCGCTCGAGGTGGAGAAGAACCAGTTCGTGTTCGACGACCTCGCCACGCGAGTGGACCACTACCCGAACGACCTGCACCTCCGTTTCGAGCTCGGCTACCAGTACTACATATACGAGTACTACGACGACGCCATCCAGCACCTCCAGCTCGCGCAGAAGTCGCCGAAGGACCGCCTTCAGGCGCTCTACTACCTCGCCATGTGCTTCCTCAAGAAGGGGCAGACGGACATGGCCGTGATGCAGCTTGAGACCGCGCGCGACCAGATTCCCACGATGGACGACCTCAAGAAGAAAGTCGTTTACCAGCTCGGACTCTGCGCGGAGGAGTCGAAGGACTACGAGAAGGCATACGGCTACTACAAAGACGTTTACTCTTCCGACGTCACTTTCGGGGATCTCAACGAGCGTATGCTCAAGATCAGCAAGCTCGTACAGGAGTCGAAGAAGTAGAAACCGGCGGTGCGCTCGGCAATCGCGCCCTTCTTTATTGGCAGTCCCGAGGAGAGTCGAACTCCTGTTACTAGGATGAAAACCTGGTGTCCTAACCGTTAGACGACGGGACCAGAAGCGCAAAGCGGCATATAGTGTATCAAACGCGCCCCCATCGTGCAAGGACGTTTTTTGCTTTAGAGGAAATTTTCATTTCCCGAACGTGTGCTCTACAGGCGCTGCGGGATTGCCGAACACCGTTGTACCGGGCTTGACGTTGAGCAGTACGACGCTGCCGATGCCTACCACTGCCCCGTCGCCAATCGTGCGGCATGGCACTATGCGCGAGCCGGGATACACGGCTGCGCCGCAGCCGATTTTCACCGAGCCGCCGATCGAGCAGAGCGCATAGACGTGCGCGAAATCGCCTACGGACGAATCGTGCCCGATTTCCGTACCGTGGAATATGTCAACGTGGCGTCCCACCGTTATGTCAACCGTAAGCACCACGTTGTGCGCGATGAACGAGCCCGCGCCAACGGTGACGTTCTGCCCAAGCGACGCCGAGCGGTGGATTACGGAAATGAATTCTCCGCCACGGCTTTTGAGCAGTTCCGCGCAATGTCTGCGCGACGCGATGCTGCCGAGAGCGGTGATGAAGGCGTCGCCCGACTGCGGGACGTAGTCTTCCGGCGAGCCGATGATGGACGGATAGCCGGTGAAGTGGTCAAGAGCTGCTGGGTTTGCGTCGAGAAATCCCTTGACGCGGAACTGCTCGCCGAAGCCCACGGCCTCCCTTGCCGCGCTGAACAGTTCACGCCCGAAACCGCCTGCTCCAATGATTATGAGGTTCTTCATGCGTTCTCCTCTCAGGTGAGCTGGTGTCCGCCGTCCGCCACGAGGCACTGTCCCGTGATCCATGCAGAATCGTCGCCGAGGAAGAAGTCGATCACGCCTGCGACTTTCTCCGGCGTACCGAATCCCAGCGGGTAGCGCGCGCGTCGTGCGTCGATCTGCTCCTGCGTGCTGCGGGACATCCACGTGTCGCGCGCCATAGGCGTATCGACAACGCCCAGCACCACCGCGTTCACGCGAACGCCACGCGGCGCGAGTTCTGCGGCGGCGGGCTTGAGCATCCCCTCGACCGCGCCTTTAGCCGCCGCGTATGCGGCGTTGCCGCAGTCGCCCTCATGTGCGGCGAGCGAGGAAACAAGCACGGCGGACGCGCCGTCGGCGTGGTTAGGGCGCTTTGCCATCCAGCCTAGGAACTGTAGCGGAAAGAGCGCGTGGATTGAAAAAAGCCGGTGCGCCGTATCGTCCTGCACGAGGCCGAGCGGCGCGGGCACGACAAATCCAGCAGCGTGTACGAATCCACGCACGGCGTCGAAACGTCCTTTGACGGCGGCGGCGACACGGGCCGTAGCGTCCGGCGCCTCGAGATCCACCGCCGCGCAAAGTGCGCACGGGTTTTGTCCGTAGAGGCTCTCTAGCACGTCCTTGCGGCGCGCGACGGCCACGACGCTTTCGCCGCGCGAGAGCAGACGGGCGGCAACAGCGGCGCCGATGCCGGAGGTCGCGCCGGTTATCACGTAGCATGCGCCGTTCATGTCCGCACCCCCGCCGCCTCGGCGAGATCGGCCACGGTCCTCAGGCGCAGGAAGTCGTCCACGCCGATTTTTACGTGGTATGCCTGGTCCAGCAGGACGAGGAGGGCGAAGCCCATGAGAGAACTCCAGCCCGGCGCGGCGCGGAACTCGAAGTCCGGCGCGACGGACGGCACTTCAAGAACTTCTGCCACTCTTTCAAGAAATTGCTGCATTGTTTTTCCTTTTTGACGGACGGAATTGTATCAAACCAGAAGTCCGCACGTCAAGATAAAGTGAACCGATAGTATCTTGCGCCGGGGCGCGGAGTTTTGATATAATCTCCGCCATGAAAAATAAGAAGCTTGTTATGGCGTTGGCAGCTTGCGCGTTGAGCGTGAACGCGGCCGAGTATTTTGTGGCAACGGACGGCGATGACAAGGCGGACGGTTCCGCCGCGAAGCCGTGGCGCTCGATCCAGCGCGCGGCGGACATTGCGAAGGCGGGTGACGTGGTGACGATTCGCGGTGGCACGTACCGTGAATGGGTGAAGCCAGCGAACGCGGGGCGTGATGGTGCGCCGATCACCTACCAGGCGGCGAAGGGCGAGAAGGTTGTCGTGACTGGCGCCGATCCCGTCAGGGGCTGGACGAAACGTCCTGATGGACTTTGGACGACGCGCTTGCGCTACGATTCCTTTGGTGGCTTGAATCCGTTCACGGACTTCATCAACGGCGACTGGTTCAGCAGCGGCGGACGGCAACGGTTCCGCACGCGCCTCATCCAGGACGGCAAGCCGCTTGAACTCCACCCCCGTGACCTCATCCTCGGCCACGGCGGTGCAGCCGAGCGCGCGCTTGTGAACATCGCCGGCATCACCTCCGGCACGCGCACCGTGCCTGGCGACTCCGCCGCCGCGAAAAGCCCGAACGTGAAGCCCGGCTATTCCACGCAGTGGGGCATGGAACTCGGCTGGATCTACGACAAGTCAACGATCCTCTACAAGGGCTTCGACCTCTCCGCGCCCGACGCGCGCCGTCTCAAGATCCATTTCTCGAGCGCGGTGTTCAAGTCGCTGATCGAGGTGTGCGACGCGGCGAATCCCGAGAAGCCGCTCGCGACGGTCCGGCCGCCGCTCACGGGCGACTGGAGGAAGTACGCGACGATCGAGGCGACGCTGCCCGACACCGCCGCCGGCGTGAAGGACCTGCTGCTCCGCGTGCGCGACGCGGACGCGGTGGGGTGTCCGATGAACCTTGCCGGGCTGGTCAAGCCTGGCAACGCCGTCTTGATTAAGGGCATGGTGTACGGCACGATCGTCGCCGCGTTCGAGAAGGACCCGAACGTCTGCGTGCCCGAGTTGATCGTGCGCCCGGCGTGTTTCTACCCCGTCGTCGAACACCGCGACTACATCACGCTTCGCGGAATCACATTCGTCAACGCCGGACCCAACTGGGCGCCGCCGACAAGCGAGCAGACCGCCATCGTGGGCACCAACTGGAGCAAGGGCTGGACGATCGAGGACTGCGAGGTGTCCGGCACGGAGTGCAGCGGCATCACGCTCGGCAAGTACGGCGACGAGTTCGACAACGTCGGCCCGACCGCCGCAAACTACCACAACACGATCATGCGCTCGATCTCGAACGGGCTCGACCGTGTGGGATACCATCTCGTCCGCCGCTGCCGCATTACCGACTGCGGCCAGGCGGGAATCTGCGGCTCGCTCGGCGCGGTGTTCTCCACGATCGACAACTGCGACATCTCCTACTGCCACTGGAAGAAGCCGTACGGCGGCGCGGAGATGGGCGGCATCAAGATCCACGCGGCGGTCGATTTCACGGTCTCGAACTGCCTCATCCACCACTGCGGATCTGTCGCCGGAATCTGGTTTGACTGGATGGGTCAGGGTGCGCGCGTCGTCGGAAACAGGTTTTGGGCGAACACGCGCGACCTCTTCTTCGAGGTGGACCACGGGCCGATCCTCGTGGAGGGCAACGACTTCCTTTCCGACGTGGCGCTCATGGCCTGTTCGCAGAGCGCGGCGTTCATCGGCAACCGCATGCGCGGTACGTACCGCTACCACAACGACAAGCGCCGCACGCCGATCTTCAAACCCAATTCCGTCACGCTTGATTCGCTCGACAAGGTGGAGTGCGGACAAGGCGCGTTCATCTTCATCAACAACATCCTCGGCAACGACCCGCGCTTCGAGAAAGAGGCGCACAAGAGCCGCTACGAGGACAACTGGATGATTCCCGCCGCGAACTGGAAGGTGGACGAGGCGACGGGCGCATGCACCATCACGCCGCCCGCGGGATCGAAGAAGCCCGACTTCAAGCCGGTCGATGCGAAACGCCTTGGCAAGGCCGTCCTGCACGACCAAGCGTTCCAGGAACCGTCTAGTCTTCCTTGGCCCTCCACGACATCGGTACGGAGGTAATGATACGCATGGCCGACGACGATAAAAAGGACGGGCTTGCCTCGCTGGATGAAAGCGTCCATAATCTCTACGCGCGCCACCGCAGGACTGCGGACAGGTTCTGCTACACCTTCCGCCGCTCTACGGTGTCGCCAAACGGCCTCCCTTGCGTCCTGTTTCTGGGAAACCATTCCTCTGGGAAATCCAGCTTCATAAACCACCTTCTCGGTGGCGCACCCGTGCAGGACGTCGGCATCGCGCCCACGGACGACGCGTTCACGTTCATAGTTTACGGCGAGGAGGAGCGTGATGCCGTTGGACGCGCCGCGTTGGAGCTGCTTCCGGCGGAGCTTGCGTCGTTGAACGACTTCGGCCCCGAACTGGTCCAGCGCATCCGCGTGAAGGTGCGTTGCAGGGAGCTACTGAAGGACGTGACGCTGGTCGATAGTCCTGGCATGATCGACGCGTCCGAGAAGACAATCACTCGCGGGTACGATTTCTTCGGCACGGTGAAGTTCCTCGCCGAGATATGCGACCTCGTGTTGATGATGTTCGACCCAGACAAACCCGGCACCACGGGCGAGGCCGTCGAGGCGATGCGCGGACCTCTTGCGGGTTTCTTCTTCAAGCTGCGCCTGCTCTTCAACAAGTGCGACCGCTTCACGAACATGTACGACTACGCGCGGGCGTATGGTGCGCTGTGCTGGAACCTCGCGCACGTCCTTCCGGTAAAGGACCTCCCGAAAATCTACAACTGCTATCTGCCTACTGGTTCCAATGCGGACGGCGGCACGATAGACCGGCGCGACTTCGACGCGCAGCGCGGGGAGATCGTCGGCGAGATCAAGTCCGCCAGGGCGCGCCGGGCGGACAACATCCATGCTGCGGTGAACAAGGACCTGACGTGCCTTGAGATCCACGCCCGCGTTGCATTGCGCGTACGGCGTGCGCTCGCGCGCAGGCAATGGGCGGGACGTGCCATGTTCCTCGGCGGTGCGGCGCTTTTCCTTACGGCAGGGCTGCTCGTTGCGAATGCATGCGGGGTACCGCTCCGTGACGCGCACGGATGGCGCAACTGTTTCCTCTTCGGGTTGCAGACGCTTGGCGTGGTGGCGTTTACCGGTCTTGTTGGATTCATCTTGTTCGGCGTCCTTCGCTATGGGTTGAACAGATTCCTCGAACAGCAAATCGCCGCCCTAGACGATACCTTCGCCGTGGAATACAACAGAGAACTGTCGCTCGGTACCCGTGACGACCTGAAGCAGTACTGGAAGCAGACGCATCCCATTCTCGCAGGACTCCTCCGTACGCGTTGGCGCGACTTGCCTATATTCGCCTGGGGCGCGATACGCCGTATATCACTCGATATCGCTAAAGCCGGAACTCCCTGAGTGAGGCTATGCTCAATATTCGAGACCGTAGTGGTCGATGTCAGCACAAGTGTGCGAATTTGTGGTATAATACGCGGCGATGGAAAACAAAGAGCGCAGAATCAAGGTGCCCACGACGGGCGTGTTCGACTTTCCGAGTTTGATTCTCGGAGGGAAGGGAAAGTACGTTGATAAGACGGATCTGCTGTACCAACTTGCGAACGATGCTGACCAGCAGCTCTTCATCTCGCGTCCGCGGCGGTTCGGCAAGTCGCTCATGCTCTCGACCTTGAAGGCGATGTTCGAGTGCCGCCGCGAGCTGTTCAAGGGGCTTGCCATCGACAGGTTGCCGTGGGAGTGGGACAAGCCGTTCCCGGTCGTGTCTTTCACGATGTCCTCCACCGCAGGTTCGACGTACGAAAAGTTCACCAGCAACCTGCGTTCGCTCGTGGAGGATCTTGCGTCCGAACACGGAGTTCCGTTCGACAAGGACAAAACTACAGAAAAGAACTTTGAGGATTTCCTGAAGGCGG
>CACZDG010000071.1 GCA_902779865.1 uncultured bacterium | reverse complement strand
ACGCCTAGACGAGTTCTTCAACTGGCGGTTGCGCAATCTCAAGCAGGTAATCTGCACGAAATCGGCATGACCTTGCAGAAAAAAGTCTTTGCACCCTGCTCACGCGCGGTGAAAATCCCAGCTGTAACCGCCGTTGGCGCGTAGCGTCATCAGGCGGAAGCCGTAGGGCAACTCATCGAAGTTGCGGCTGGTCGTCTCCGGATTGAGGATGGTCAAACCCTTGTAGGCGCGCACGATCAGACGGTGTGTGTGGCCAGAGAGGAAATAGCGCACGCCGTTGTCGAGGTACATTTTGAGTCTCGCAGCGCGTCCAGCCTTCGGATGGTTCTCGTAGGAATCCTTTTCGTTGACGGTGCTGACGAAAGGCGGGATGTGTCCGCAGAGAATCACCGGCTCGCCAGCCGCCTTGGCCTTCGCCAGTTCGGCGGCGATCCATTCTTCGTATTTCTTCTTCTCTTCGACTTCCTCGGTCTTGTGCCAGTACATCGTATTGCCGCTGATGAACCTCCACTTGCCCACCTTTATGGACTTGTAGTCGTACCCGAACACGCCGCGGTAGCGCTCAAGACGGCGTCCAAGCATGGGGATTCCGAGGTCATGGTTGCCGGGCGTGGCCAGTACCGGTACCTTGAAGAGCTTCAGCAGACGCGGCCAGTCGCGCGTCACCTGGTTCGCCACATGCGTCATGTCGCCTCCGAGGACCACAATGTCCGGGTTCATGCGGTTAATTGTGGCGATCAGACGCTCAAAGCGGGCGAGGTCGCGCTTGTATGCGTCTTTGCCACCGGGGCCGAATCCGAACTGCGGATCACCGCAGTGCGCAATGCGGATTTCAGCTTCGGGCACCGGCACGGCGTGGGTGTCCTGGGCCGATGTGCGTCCGGTGACGGCGGCTGCACCGAGCATGGCCGCCGCCTTGATGAAGTCTCTACGATTCTGGTTCATTTCTTGTCCTTTCACTTTTTCAAGGTCTTGAGCGTGAGCCCTGCAAGGTCGTGCCCCTTCTCGCGAAGGAGGAACGACGCGATGTATGCAACCGCCACGCACACGACGAGTCCGATGCCGCCGAGGAGGAACGGGTGGAACTTGAGTCCGAACACGTCGCAGTGCAGGATCTCGCAGCTGAAGCACACGAAGTAGTTCGCCGCAAGACCCAGCACCGCCGCGACGCCCTTGATGCGCGGGATGAACACGCCCATGAAGAAGAGTCCCGTCAGACCCGCCGTGAGCATTGCGATGTACTTGTTGAAGTTGTCGAAGAGCGCGCTCGACTCCATGCGCGCGAGCGTGAGCGCCGCGAGGATGCCCACCACGCCCACCACGTAGGTGCAGACCTGTCCGCAGCGGATCTGAGCCTTGCCGGGGATGTTGGGCTTGAAGCGCTTGATGAAGTCGGTCACGACCGCCGTCGAGGCGGAACTGAGGTTCGCCGAGAGCGTGGAGATCGTCGCCGCGAACACGGCCGCGATCACGAGTCCCGCGAGCCACGGCGGCATTTCCGTCGCCATGAAGATCGGCAGCACCGAGTCGCCCTTCGGCATCGTGACGTCCATCGCCGCCGGGTTCGTGCGGTAGAACGCGAAGAGCGCCGTGCCGATTCCGTAGAACACGACCTGCGCGAACACGCTCATGCAGCCGTTGAACCACAGGGAGCGCTTCGTCGCGTTCTCGTCGGGCGTCGCGATGTAGCGCTGGATCACGCACTGGTCGCTCGTGTAGCTGGAGAGGTTGGAGATGAGTCCCTGCACCGCGACGACCCAGAAGACGGGTTGCGTGAAGAGGAGGCGGAAGTCCCACATCCGCGTCTTCTCGCACGAGGTGGCGACGTTCCAGAAGGTCGAGAAATGCGCGCCGTCGGGTCCGGTCTTGAGGATGAGCAGCACGAGCACCGAGACCGCCCCGCCCATGAGGACGATTCCCTGCACGAAGTCGCTCCAGATGACGGCCTCTAGACCGCCGAGCGAGCAGTAGATCATCGTGAGGATGCCGCAGATGAGGATGCAGGCGTCGATGGAGATTCCCGTAACGGCGTTGAGCGCAATCGCGGGGAGGAGCGTCACGACCGCGACGCGACACACCATGAACACGACGAACGCCGCCGAGCCGAAGAGACGCACGCCGAGGTTGAAGCGCTTTTCGAGGTATTCGTAGGCGGAGGTGATTCCAAGGCGGCAGAAGAAGGGGAGGTAGTAGTAGATCGCGACAGGCGCCATGCCGATGATGAAGAACGCCATCACGAAGTAGCGCCAGTCCTGGAGGTAGGCCTGCGTCGGGATGGCGATGAATGTGATCGACGAAAGCATCGTCGCGAAGATGGACATTCCGGCGACGTACCACGGAATGCGGTTTCCGCCGCGGAAGTAGTCGTTCTCGTCCTTCTTCTTGCGGATGAAATAGACGGCCATCGCGACCATCAAGAGCGCATACACGCCGACAACAGCCCACGCCATCGCGCCGAACTTGCCGGTCTTCCTGAAGCTTGCGACTGAAACAGCGTCCGTCCTTGTCGCCGGCGCGATTTCGCCGCCCGCAACAATAAGCGTGTACTGCTCGGGCGTCTTGCCGGGCTTGATGCCAGCCGCCGCGCCGCAGCGCGGCTTTTCGCCCGGAGCGATTTCACCGTATTCGCACCACGCGTCCGTCACGCAGTTGTAGGCATATATCTTCCTCTGCCAGCCAAGCTTCACAGGATCGGTCTCGGTCGAGCCGTTGATCGCGCGGTCAATCCAGCCCTTCTCGCCAAAACCGCCCACGAGAAGAATGTGCTGGTGCCCGCTCGGCAGAAACGCCGCACCGATGGTGGTCACGCCCTCTGGTAGGTCGGCGAGCTTCTTCCATTTCATCTGGGCGGGATGGGAAATAAAGCGGGGATTGTCGTATACATCGTCAAGTCTGAGTTTGGGGTTGCCTTCCTTGCTCTCGCTCCACGGCATGCGTACGCTTGAAAGAACAATTCCATAGACATCCCTAAGCGGCTTCTTCGTCTCCTTGTCGTAGCCACCTGCGACAATTAACATCTTCTCCTTCTGATCGCCATTCTGGACGGCCGCCACAATCTGCTCGCGGGCAAGTCCTGGCATTTCGCCTATTTTCACAAATCTGCTTGCACCCCTCTTGAGGTCTATACCATAAACGTCCTTCGACGCAATTACGAAAAACAGACCGTCGTGATATGCAGCCGCCCCCATCTTGACGGGTTTGGGCAACCGCAGTCCCCTGACGACATTAAGGCCATCCTCGGCGAGCTTGCCGACCTTCGACCACTTGCCGTCCAACTCTCGGGCATAGATGCCAGAGCGGTAAACCTTCTTCCCATCAACGAAATCGCTGCCGCCAGCAACCACAAATCGCCCATCCGGCAGAAACCCGGCGAACGGACGCGCAACCTTCGCAGGCAGCGTCTCGCCCGCCTTCCACTCCGTCGCCACGGGCGACGCCACCGCCGTCACTACAGCGCAGAGGCTTCCTGTAATCGTAGCGATTACTTTACTTATTGCTTTCATTTGCATTCCTTTCATTTCCTTTTTCGTCTGGGAATGAGACAACAAGCGTACTACAACAAGTTTTGCAATCGCGCTGCATCAATGGCCCCCCGCCTTGCTGTTGTACGCTTGTTGTCTCACCCCCACCTTGTTGTTGTACGCTTGTTGTCTCACCATGCCCCGTTGGTTGTACCCTTGCACCCCCGATGGTCAAATCGCCCATCGCGCGCACCACAAAATTCAGCCACTCGAAACGCAGCTTGTCGCATTTCTCGAGCGTCCTGCCAGCCTCTCGTGGCGCGAATGGCGAAAGCACGAGCATCCGCCCCTCTGCGCACCGATCGAAATCACGACCGCACGGCTTGTAGTATCGTCCCATCCCCTCGGGGAGCAGCTGTACAAGGCTTCCGCCACATTCCAACACTCTCTTCTTGACAGTCTGCTCGCCGGGGGACATCCATGTGCCCACGACAACAGCCCCTCGCTCCGCTTTCGTGACGATCTTGGCGGCAAGGTCATCGATGAAATCAGACGACGCCTCCGCAGGGATTTGCAAGGCGATCAGGAGAGGTGCGTCAAGAAGAAAAGGGTTGCCGAGGGCCGTCCATTCGATGTGGGGAGGGGTGACAGCAAGCGTACTACAGCAAGATTCCTTGTTGTCGTACGCTTGCTGTCTTCCCCCCACCTTGTTGTCGTACGCTTGCTGTCTTCCCCCGTCAAATGCCCGCTGGACTCTATTCGCCTTTCTGGGTTTCACGATCTCTTCCCCAGTTTCGAGATCCCAGAATTCGCGATCCTCGCGCCCGAACGAGTCCCCCCGGAAATACCGTTCGTCAAACTCTGGCACGCCCGCCAACGTCTCGTTCGCGAGATCAAGTCGCCAGTGGCGAAAGCCCATGACCTTCCTGAAAAGCTCGGGGTTGTTCTCCTTGATCCACCGGCGTTTCGCATTGCTCAGCACGTAGTTTATCTGCCTGTGCAACTGTCCCTTTGCAAGACAAATCGAATCGCGCCATAGGTTGCACCACACACGGCGTCCGATTCGTCGCTCAACTTCCGCCGCGAAAAACGCCACTACATCGTCTAGGCCCACCTCGCCATCAGTGGTAATGAATATGATGCCGTGGAAATGGTCAGGCATGATTGCGTTGTAGGTGGCGCGTACCATGGGGAACCGCTTCTCAATCATTTGCCATACGTCATAGACAACGCGGCCCTCGTCGGTGCGTTCGACACCCCATTCGCGTAACTCGCCGAAAACCGAAGTGCGCGGATCCGTGACAAGGGTGACCATGTAGTTGCAGCGAGAGTTGTAGCGCCAGCCGAGCAGGCCTTTGTGGTGCATGGGGGTGACAGCAAGCGTACTACAACAAGATGGGGTGGCGGCGTCAGGAGGGGTGACAGCAAGCGTACTACAACAAGATGGGGTGGCGGCGTCGGGTGGGGTGACAGCAAGCGTACTACAACAAGATGGGGTGGCGGCGTCAGGAGGGGTGACAGCAAGCGTACGACAACAAGATGGGGTGGCGGCGTCAGGAGGGGTGACAGCAAGCGTACGACAACAAGTTTTGCAATCGCGCTGCGTCAATGGCTGCACGCCTTGTTGTTGTACGCTTGTTGTCCTCCCCCCACCTTGCTGTTGTACGCTTGCTGTCATTCACCCCCCGCCTTGTTGTTGTACGCTTGCTGTCTCACCAGTGCCTTGATCGCAAGGTCCGCGAAAACGGTTTTATCCCTTGGATGCACATCGTGCATATCGCCGAGGCCCGCCCCAAAGGTATCGACATAGATAACCCCAGTCTCTTCACACACTTTCTTCTGCGCGGCACGGTACGGCTCCCACGGCCGCCCCATCTTCGGCAGGCCCATCATGATGAAGGGAATCTTACGGTCACCCCGCAACTCGGCGACGACCGCACGAAGCGTCTCTTCAATGTAATCAGAAGGAAGCGCCGTATCCGGCGCAACGCACGTGGTCGCGTTCGACTCGCCCTGATACCACAGGATTCCATCGACTTTGATTCCGCAATTCTTGATGCGCTTGATCCCATGGTCGTACATCTTCGATACCGGCCACCAGTAGGCCTCTTCCCTGTTGCCCCTGCGGCGCGGATACTCCCTCGCAACCCACTTGCACGGGAAGTCCTTGTTCTTGTCAAGACGGTGGCGGTTCGTCGCGATCGCCGCGAGGTGCGGATAAAGCGGCTTGCCGTCCTTGCCAATGGCGCACATCGTCTGCTCGCTAAGAAATGATTCCGTCGGCGCACCGCCAGCCGCGACGTAAAGCATGCGAACCTGTCCTTTGATTGTCTCGGCGCGCCGAATCGCGAAGGAAACGCCGAGTGCACTCTTTCGAAGGGCATTGCCACGGGTTAGCTTTGTCCACTCGCCAGTGTTGAAATCCCAGAACCGGATATCGACCTTGTCGAGGCGCTTCAGCTCGTTTTCAACCCTCTCCTTCTCGACAGGTGTGGCGTTGAACTCGCCCCAGCCCTTCTGCATATTGGACTGACCGGCGCAGAGCCATGTTTCGACATGCAGCATCTTCGTGACGAGCGGCTTGATCGTCTTGGCTTCCGCGCAACCCGTCAGGACCTTGAACGTCGTCTCGGAGATGATCCGCGCGCCCTCGGCATTCGGGTGTATCTTGTCGCGGGCGAAGATTTCGTCCATCTTTTCGCGAAGCGGCTCCTGCATGTCGATGCCGACGGCGCTCATACGCTTTGCGACCTCCTCAAGGTCGGCCTGCATCAGAAACGGCTCCGGGCTGCGGTAGAACCGCTGGCCCTCGGCGAGCGGCGAGAGTTTCGTCCAAATAAACAGCTTTGCCTTGGGGTTTGCCTTGCGGTAGTCGCCGAGCAGTGCAATGTAGTCGCCCGTAAACTGCCCGCGCTTCCTGCCGCCCGTGTATTCCTTTATGTACTCGCCGTTGTCGTTTATGCCGAGGTTGCTGATCACGATGTCGGGCTTCCACGCAAGCGCCACCTTGTGTTCAGGCATGTGCCTGAAACCACGCTTCTCGCTGCCGCGCATCGAGTCGAGGTAGATGCCGCGGCCGGAGTTTCCAAAGTTGCGCACCTCGTATTTTCCGGGGAACTTTTCGTCCAGCATCTTCTGCAGCTGCGCCGGATACGACTCTTTCTCGCGGTTGGCAAGGCCAAGTCCGTAGGTGATTGAATCGCCGATGCAGGCGACGCGCACCTTCTCTGCGGCGCACGTGCAGAACGCCATCGCGCAGGCGAACGCGATCAAGATAGCTTTTTTCATAATGAAGCCGCCGGAACGGTCGTGAAGATGATGGTGTTGTAGCCCGCGCCTTCGTAGATCACGCCGATGTCGCCGTTGGGGAGGATCGCCATGTCGGAATAGCCCGCGCCCTGCGGCTCGACGCACAGACCGTCGTTCCACGTCGCGCCATCGTCCTTGCTGACGCGCAGGTGCAGAAGCGCGCGACGCTTCGGGCTCTTGCAGTTGGAGAAGAGCAGCTTCTCGCCGTAACGCATGATTTGCGCGTTACACTGCGGGTCCTCGAGCGTCTTGTCGTAGCGCGACTCCCACGTCATGCCGCGGTCCTTCGAGACGTGGATCTGACGTCCGCCGCCGTGCCAGCGCGAGTTGATCATCCACGAGCCGTCCTTGAGTTCGACGACCTTGCACTCGTCGCCCTTCTTGACGGGCTTACCGAACGCCTTCCACGTCTTGCCATGGTCAGGCGTGCCAAAGAGAGCGTTGCCGTCGCCCACGTGTACGAGCGTGTGGAGAAGCGTACCGTCCTTCGTCTGGATGCCGGAGCCGGAGGAGATGAAGATGAATCCGCCGGCGTTGTGTCCCTTGCCGAACGGCCACTCGGGGAAGGAAATGTCCTTCGTGATGTCGCGCGGCTTCGACCACGTCTTGCCGTTGTCGGACGACTCCTGCACGTGGAAGCGATAGACGTTCCCCCAGCGGTCGGAGCCGTCGGGGTTCTTCCAGTGCCAGACGTTGTAGAGCAGGAATATCTTCTTCGCCTCGGCATCGACGATGAACGAGGGATCGCTACCGCTCCACTTGTCGGTGTCCGTCCACGGCCAGGTCCATGTCGGCTCGCTCGGCGTCCATGTCTTGCCGCCGTCGGACGACCTGCGGCAGACGATGTTGATCGGCTGGAACGCGTTGAGGTCGCCAATGTTGTCCCGGCGCGCGTCGCACACGGCCACGAGGTCGCCGTTCGGCGCGGTGCAGAGCGCGGGGATGCGGTACACGGCGATTCCACCTTCCCCGTTTTTCCACAGCACGGTCTTCTCGCCTGCGAGGCAAGTAGCCGCCGCCAAAACTGCCATCACTACAATCTTCTTCATGTCTTCTCCTAACTTTAATCGCTATTCACGAACTACGAGCCACTAACGACTAGCCACTAACCACGAGCCACTCACCACGAGCCACTCACCACTAGCTCCGAACAATCTCCCACGCCTTGACGAGCATGCGCGGGATGTGGAACGGACCCTTGAAGATGTTGCCCTTCGCCGGCTGAGCCACCGTTCCGTCGCGGTGGAGGTAGCCGTACCACTCGGGATACTTGCGGTCCTTCAGGTGCTTCCACGCCCACTCAGAGGCGAGCTTGTGCCACTTCATGTACTTGGCGTCGCCCGTCAGCTTGTAGGCGTAGGCGGACGCGATGATCGTCTCGCACTGCGGCCACCAGAACTTCATGTCCTGCTCGTAGCACTGCGGCGGGAGGTTGCGGCAGTCCTTGAAGGAGATGATGCCGCCGTACTTCTTGTCCCAGCCCCAGTCCCACGACCAGTCGAAGATCTTCAGCGCGGTCTTGAGGAGCGCCTTGTCCTTGCGCGCCACGGCGACGTCCATCAGGAACCAGCTCGTCTCGATGCAGTGTCCGGGGTTGATCACGCGGCCCGCGAGCGTGTCGATGAACTCGCCGTTGGGTCCGACCGTCTCGAGAAGCGCCTTGAACTCCGGGTGGATGAAGTACTTCGTGAGGAGGTCGATCGACTCGGTGATCTGCTGGTCGAGTACGGGATCGTCCGAAATCTGCTTCAGCACCATCGCCACGTTGATGAGGATCATCGTGAGGGAGTGTCCCTGACACTGCACGACGGGCTCGAACTTGGACGGCATCCACTTCTTCGGGTTGGCGACGAACTTGCGGATGCGCTTGAAGAGCGCGACAGCCTTCTTCGCCCACGCCTTGTCCCCGCTTGCGAGCGAGTATTCCGCGTAGGCAATCGCGGCGAAGCACTCGGAGAACACGTAGCGGCGCTTCTGGAGGCCCACGCCCTCCGCCGTCACGGCGAAGTAGGCGCGCCCGTCCTTGGCAAAGCAGTGCTTCTCAAGGAACTCGCAGCAGCTCTTCGACGCCTCCAGCCATTCGGGGTTCTTCTCCACGTGGTTGTAGGCGTAGGCCGTCATCCACCCGAAGCGGCCCTGGAACCAGACGCTCTTCGTCGAGTCCATCAGCGAGCCGTCGCGGTCAACACACGTATAGACGCCGCCGTTCTTGCGGTCCCAGCCGTGCTTCATCCAGAACGGCATCACGTTGCGGAGCAGCTCGTTCTTGTACGTGCGCCCCCACTTTTTCCAGTATTCTGTTTTTTCCATTGGTGTTTCTCCTCTCGTTGAATCAATGAGTCTTTTAAATCCTGTTCCAATCACGGAAGTTCTGGCATTGTATGCCATCACTGGAAGATATGCCCTTCCCGTCATACACCAGCGTCGCCCTGGCGTCTTCCGACCATTTTTCGATGTACTCCTTCAGGTTCTCCAACAGCGAGTGGTGATACGACATCGCCGATTTTATTTCGCTGACACTGGTCCGTCCGTCATCGCCCTTTTCAAGCAGGTCGATCTCAAATCCCTTTGCGGTCCTGAGAAAATACAGATCAGGTTCCTTGCCGGCATTGGCTATCTGCTTGAGCCTTTCGCTTACGACCATGTTCTCGAATATGTTTCCCCGCAGGGGATCGCGCATCAGATGCTCGGCGGTCTTGATGCCGAGAAGATGGCAGACGAGTCCGGTCTCGTAGAAGTAGAGCTTCGGCGTCTTGACCATTCTCTTCGAGATGTTCGCGAAATACGGGCGAAGGCGAAAGCACACGTACGACGACTCAAGAACCGACAGCCACTCTTCAAGCGTCGTCGAAGACACGCCGACTTCAGACGCCAGCGACGATATGTTCAGCAACTGTCCGACGCGCCCGGCAAGCAGAACCATGAACTTCTCAAAACGCGACTTGTTGCGCATGTTCACAAAGTCGCTTATGTCCCTCTCCACGTACGTGCGGTAGTAGAAGCGGTAGAATTCGTCCGGGGGCTTGCCCTCGGCGACGATCTCAGGCATGAATCCGCGGATCATCAGCAGGTCGGCGGACAACTTGCGGTCCTTCGCCGACAGTTCGCAAAAGGAAAGCGGCATGACGTCGGCAATTGCCGTACGGCCCGCAAGGGACTTGGCGATGGCGGACGAGAGCGCGCTTTGGTGCGAGCCGGTCAGTATGAACTGCCCGTACGCCTTGCGGTTTTCGTCGATGCGCACCTGCACTTGCGAGAGGATGTCCGGAACGGTCTGCACCTCGTCGATGATGACCGGCGGCGGATAAAGCGAAAAGAACGCCTTGACGTCGTTCTCGGCAAGGTCCCGCGTCTCCCTGTCCTCCAGATTTGCGTATGAATGCGAAGGAAACATCATCCTGGCAAGCGTCGTCTTGCCAGCCTGGCGGGGGCCGAGCATGGTCACGGCCGGATAGGTCTTCGCATACCGGCCAACGGTTGATGCTATCGCTCTTTTTATCACGGCATGTCTCCAATGGCGCTTGAAACACCACGCATCATACCACAACCCGGTGCAATTTTCAAGTACGACTTGAAAATTGCACCAGCCTCATGGTGGGCTAGAATGCCGTTTGCAAGCAATCGCATCGTATCACTTGTAGCCGATCTTCTTGAGGCGCTTGACGATGTCCGCCTTCTGCGCGTCGGTGAGGGCCTTGAGCGGCACGCGCACCGTGCCGAGATCCACGCCGTGCACCGCGCACATCGCCTTGCCGGCCGCGACGCCACCGAACTCCACGAGGATATCGACAATGTCGCACACCTTCTTCATGTACTTCTCGCTCGTCTTGAGGTCGCCCTTCTTCACGGCGTCCCAGATCTTGTAGTAGAGACCGGCGGAGTAGTTGTACGTGGAGCCGATCGCGGACTTAGCGCCGAGCGCGACGGCGCCCGCGAACCACTCGTCAATGCCCCACGTGATGTCGTACTTGCCGCCGCAAGCGCGGATGCAGCGCTGGTACATGTAGAGGTCAGGATAGTTGAACTTGATGCCGGCGAGGTTCTTGATCTTGCCGTCGGCGGCCTTCAGGAACGCCTCCATGTCGAAGTTCACCCCGCTCATCGAGGTATGGTAGTAGTAGAACGGCAGCTTCTGCGCGTACTTGAGCGCCTCGTTGATGTAGTCGATGAGGCCCTGGATGGAGCCGGGACGGAAGAAGCACGGCGGCACGATGCTCGTCGCGTCCATGCCCACCTCCTGCGCGTACTTCGCGAGCTCCTGCGTGTCGGGGAGCGAGAGCGAGCCGACGTGTGCGATGAGGAAGAGCTTGCCCTTGGCAGCCTTCACCCACGCGTCCATCACGCGCTTGCGCTCCTCGGTGGAGCAGTGTACGCCCTCGCCGGTCGTGCCGCTCACATACACACCCGTGACCTTCTGCTTGATCAGCATTGCGGCCTGTTTCGGGATGACGTCGTAGTTAACGCTGCCGTCGGCGTTGAACGCCGTATGCGCGGCGGCGATGAGTCCTTCGAGTTTCTTCAACTTCATAGTACTATTCCTTTAGACTGTTCCTTTTTTGTCCGTGACACCGCCATTGTACCATAATTCCCCACCTAAAATCAACACCGACAGACACAATTTTGATTTTTTCGCGTAATCTCTTGCGAGTAGGACGGCTTTATGGTATTATATTCGTGCTTTGCGCCCCCATTGTCAAGTGACTTTGGTGTTAGCGAGGAAGCACAAACCCTTAAAAAAGGAAAAACAAATGACTACAAAACTGCTTAAAGGGGCGTTGACGCGCATTGCCGTTACGGCAATTGCTACCGTGTTCTTCACCCCTGTTGCCTCCGCTGCGGGGAACGGTGCGACTACGGACATGACGAATCCCGTCACCGGCGAAACGGAAACATACGAAAACACCTTCATCGGTGAAAATGCAGAATGGAATGACGCGGCCAACTGGGATACTTCGACGACGCCGTTCATCACCACGACCTACAGTCCTGCGCTTGTCAATAATGCGACGGTTTCTACCTCTACCGCGATTGACGGCTGGACTCTGCGAGTCGGCGCATACAACAACGCATCGGTCACATGGTCTGGTGGCATTTCGAAGATTCAGGCCGGTTCTGTGGGTTGTTGGCTGACTGCGGACGAAACGTCCTCGATTACACTCGCGTTCAATGGCAACAGTAAACAGCTGGAAGGTAACGACACTTATCCCTTCAAGCTTTCATCTGCAAACGCTGGTGGTATTACTTGGACTTCAGGGTTGGCAGATGCAGGCAATACCACGTTGCCTTTCTGGTACTACCTTAAGGGGACCGGCACCGTCGTCTATGGCGGCGACATCACAGTTGCCAACGCGCAGGTGATCAAGCAGGCGGATGTCACGCTTTCCGGCAACGCAACAAAGTCCGTCCAGTCAAAGACACTTGTTACGTTCGGCTCTGGCACCACCAAGACCTTTACCGCCGATGCGACGATTAAGCGCCTCGATTCAGACGGCACTGACTTGGACTACGACGTGCATCTTGCTGCGGTCACGACCGGATCGACAACGCTCACGACGGACAGCGCGGTCGGCACATGCGAACTTGTCCAGACTTCCACGGGCATCGACCTCTATTGGGTCGACGGCGATCCAGACGACATCCCGCCGCCTACCGTTTACAAGCACTCCATCAACATCAACTTCACGTCCGGCGCTGCTAACGGCCTTACGACCTCTGCTGATGTCGGTCTCGGCGAATATGCCATTCCGGGCACTTCATGGAACAATCTTGTTGCTAACAACAACGGTTCGCTTTCGGCGTTGAACGCCGCCGATTCATCTGGCGTTACATTCGCAACGGCGGCAAGTGTAACTATTTCAGGTACGCGCGGCAGTTATTCTTGTTCCAGCCTCACGGCGGCGTCCGACCTTCGCCACGGCTACATCGACGAGAATGCCGGTAATCCAACCCCCACTATCACCGTCAGCGGAATTCCGTTTGAAAAGTATCGTGTGGTTGTCTATACTGCCACTGACACACCAGCTACTAGCTTTGGTTACATCACTATCAACGGCAAGAATTACACGTATGATGGCGGCGCACTTATCGAAGGCACCACGGCCTGGGGCGCTTCTGGCGCGCAGGACTCGGCCGAACCGATGGCTGAAGGCGTTAACGTTCTTGTCTCGCCTGTAATACTCGGCTCGACGCTGACAGTGGTTGGACACAGGGGCGACAATGCTCGTGGGTGCATCGCGGCTATCCAGATTGTCGAGTATGTTCCTGAGATTACTGAGAACGATTTGGTGATCCGCGTCGTGAACGATACGACCTTCACGGTCAGCGAGGCGAAGACGTATGGCACGGTTTACGTGGTTGGTAATGGTACGCTCACGCTTGACGGTTCCGCTAAGATTACCGCCGCAACCATCGATGTCGGCCCCAACGTTACGATGAACGTCAACGCCGACCGCCTCGACGGCACCTCCTTCATGGGTACCGGTACGGTTGTGTACAACAACTCGCTTCCCGTAACTGGCAAGGGCTGGACAGATTCCGACAACTGGCTCGGCACGGTCTGGATCAACGGCAAGAGCGGCGTGACGGACTTCAACGTGAATTCCTACGGAAACGCCAACTCTGCGGTCAAGCTCTCCGGCATTGAAGGATGGGTTTCTGCCCCGTTCGACAATACCGTACCTGTAATCCTTGAAAACGGCACGTTTGATTATGCCCTCAAGCTTACGAACGGCAATTCGCCCAATAACCAGAATCCCACTCGTTGTACGACTTTCGTGAAGGTCTCCGGCAGCGGAACTGTTTCTGACGGAAATGCCGCGAACCCGATGCTCAAGATATACGACGGGACGGAATTCACTGGCACGTTCACCCTTACTCGCGCAAAGGTTGTGTTCTGCTCTGCTGATTCGACGACGCTCCCTGCTGCTTATACCAGCATCCCCAATGCTTCTATCTATGTTGATGCAGGCAACTCTGCAACCGTTGCTTCTGGCATGACGTGGTCGGCCGATGGCGGCTTTATTGTTGACGGGACGCTCACCGTTGACGGCACTCTTGCCAGCTCTCAGGCGGCAAAGGCCGTGAGCGGTTCCGGTACCGTCGTGTTCAATGGCAAGCTTCCTTCTCCGACGGGCGACGCCTGGTGGACGAACAGTGACTGGGATGGTACGGTGCAGATTAAGAGCGCCGCATTTACTGGGGTCAGTGGCGTTGCCACATACTTGGAAGTCAATAAATACGGCAACGACGGATCTATCCTTGAACTCAACAACTGCTCCGGCTGGTTGCCTGTTGGAAATACTGCAGGAGACAACGTCTGTGCCGTTCCGCTGAAGGTTACGGGAACGCTCACCATAAATGATGGTTTCTCAGGCCGTACGTTTACGATAAACAAACTGCTCGGGAGCGGTGCCATCTATACCACAAGCAATGGTGCCACTGTCACGATTCAGGTTTTGAACGCCGACGATTTCACCGGATATGTGCAGCTGAACAGCAAGCGCGTGATATTCGGCGAAACAATTCCTGCGACATTTACCTCGGGTCAGATTTACGTTGGCAGCGGTTTCTCGTTCACGGTGCCTAATTCAAATGCGGCATGGTATGGCACAGGCGGCATCCTGCTTGATGGCGAGCTCAAGGCGACTTCCCTGAGCAATTTCGGCGGCGGTACGACAATCACCACGACCGACAATGGTGTGTTCACGCTTATCAACAGTAGTAATACCCAAGATCAGGCCGTGGACTACGCCCGTATTACAGGTACTGGAACGTTGCGCTATGCTGACGTTTCTGGTAAGTGGCGTTCGCTTTCTGCGGTCAATTTCCCGACAAACATGATCTGTGAAAACAATCTTTCCTCTGGCCTTATTCTCACAACGATAGGTGAGAACACGATTGGCAGTCTTGCTGGTGACGGTTATCTGCGCAGTGACTGGGGTGGATCAGCAGGCGATAGAGACTTGAGGGTGCTTCAGGCGACGAATACGACTTGGAGCGGCAAGTTCTGGACGGCCGATCCTCATCGTCTCCGGTCGCTTATTGTCGCACCTGGGGTAACGACATCTGGTACGCTGACCATTTCGGCGACGCATGAGGCCGCTGAAAGCACGGGACTTACCATTAAGTCCGGCGCGGCGGTGAACCTCACGGGCACGTGGGTTGGTGCGACGACGGTCGCGGGTACGTTCGGCGGCACGGGGACGCTCTCGGGCAACCTCACGCTCACGGACGGCGCGACGATCAAAGTGGACGATGCCTCCAAGTCCCTCGCGG
The DNA here is from genome assembly GCA_902779865.1 of uncultured bacterium. Lineage (GTDB taxonomy): Bacteria > Verrucomicrobiota > Kiritimatiellia > RFP12 > UBA1067 > RUG572. The sequence goes on along the minus strand of CACZDG010000071.1, from coordinate 6,668 downwards.
TAAACGGAAGCCTGACGGTTACGGGTGCCATCACGATCGAGTTGCCGGAAGGCGCTGGGAAGTGCATGGTCATCACGACTGGCAGCAAGCCTGATATTTCAGGCGCCACGTTTACCACCAAGATCGGTGGCGTGGAGAAGAAGCTGAAGGTCACTGCGACGGCTACCGGTCTCAAAGTCGGATATCATTCGCTTCTAATCCGAATCAAGTAGTTCCTCAAACTGTCGTAGAACAACAAAACACCCCCGTGCGCTTAGCGTGCGGGGGTGTTTGTCTATTTGGAGATAGTTGCACTACCCCGCGTCTAGTCGCCCTATGAATTGACGATACCGTGAGTCTAGTGTTTAAGCATACTGCTACAACCTTTTTACTAGTCCGCCAACATGAAAGGATTACACCGCCACAACGAAATCGGTAGAGTGGGTTGGCGAATCTAAATCTACCGATAGATGACATATAATCTATCGGTAGATGGTATGCATTCTATCGGTAGATGATATAGAATCTATCGGTAGATTGTATGTCATCTATCGGTAGATTGTATATAATCTATCGGTAGATAATATGCCATCTATCGGTAGATCCACTGTCGTGGTGTAAGACCAACCCAGTCCTATAGGGCGTCCATCAAAGTCATACTCTGGGTGTAACGCTGCAACGTAGGGGGGTAGGCGAGCCATTTCCATGCCGTACACTTAGCCCGTTGATGGCAAGGATGGGACTAGTGCTGTAAGTCTGTACAATTCTCTGTGTCTCTGTGCCAATGCCCCCTTCTGCCCTTCTCTTTTTTTGCCGTAACTGCTTGCATGTGAAGTGAAGTTTTGGTATTATTTACTCCTACCCCAAAAAGGTCAAAGCCCTAGGAGACACAATAATGAAGAAAATATTCATGCTGCTGAGCGTCGGCGCGCTGTTCGCCGCGAGCGCCGCTACACTTTCCACCACGTCCGGAACGACGTTCGCCGGCCTCACCGCCGGGGATGCGTTCTCCGCATCCGGGGCCGCAGCCGAAGGAGGAAAGTACTACTGGTATTCCGCCGATGCGCAGTCAGGCACGAACATGTCCCTCGCCGCGAACTACTACGGCGGCGCGTGCGGGCGTCCGAACCAGTTTGCCGAAGCGGAGACCTCGATTGCGCTCGCGGTCGATGCCGAAAACCCTCTCTACCGCGCGGCGGAGGGCTCGGCCAGCGCGTTCTCGTCCCCGTCGTTCACGCAGATTGACCTTGGCGACGGCGGGCTCTACATCGACACGCTCATCAAGTTCGAGCGGTGCCGCGACGAGGCCGACATCGCCGACGAGGCGGGCAAGCTCGCCGTCTGGCTCAACTCCACGTCAAATCTGGTCATCACCGCCGGCAAATACAGCGGAGAGAATTTTTCAACGAACGACTACGAAATATCCTATCTTGATACAGACGCCTGCAACCTTAATCCGGACACCTGGTATCGCCTGACGGTAAAGGCGAAAATCACCAATGGGAAAATGTTATTTACCGTCTACATTGATGGGAAGCAGGCGCGTAGTACAACTGGTGGACTTACGGAAGAATTCCCGAGTCTCGTTCCCACGGCCACGCAGCTTTCCGCTCTTGCGTTCCAGGGCGAAGGTGCAGTGGACGACATCTCGTTCACGGAGGAGCTTCCCAACTTCCTCTTCGTCGGCGTTGCGCAGATCGGCGACACCTCCTATGCGACACTTGACGAAGCTCTCGCCGCCGTCAACTATGGCCAAACGATCGTGCTGATCGCCGATCCCGGCGTTACCAGCGTGACGCTACCCAAGACGGGTATCGCTCTTTCGGATCCGAACGGCTATCTCTGCACCGTGACCGGTCCCAACGGACAGGAGATCACCGCGAGCGAGAACACCTACACCCTGCCCCTCACGGCCGTCAACCCCGTAACTGGCGAGACCGAGAATTACACGTGGTCGTTTGTCGGTACCGACACGTGGAATGGCACCGGCAATTGGCGGAATTCCAGCGGAGCCAATCCGTCCGGTACGCCTGCAAAGTCCGGCGAAAACACCTGGGATCCGATCCTCTTTGACGGAAGCAACATCAACATCAACGCAAGCATGTCGGTGGAGGGCTGGAACCTTCGGATGGGCCTCTACAACGGTGCCACTGTCACGATGAACAACTTCGTCAAGTACCAGGGCGACACCACCATGTGGATGACCGTTGACGAAAAATCCCAGCTGACAGTTGGCGGTTTTGGCGGAGGCAACATCACCGACGGTCAGGCCATTAAACTCTCCGTCGCCAAGGCGAACGGCATTACGTGGAATGTGAATCTTACGTCCGGCAACGCCAACAATACTTTCGAGTATTACCTCAAGGGCGCTGGCAGCGTTTCGTATCAGGCCATTTCTGCCGCCAACCACAAGATCAAAATGGCGGACGTGACGCTTTCCGGCAATGAAAAGTCCGTCCAGTCGAAGACGCTTGTCTCGTTCGGGTCCGGCACGACCAAGACATTCACGGCGGACGCCGCGATCAAGGTCAAGAACTCGTCCGACGAGGTCGTCAGGACCGTGAACCTCTCCTCGGTGAACTCGACCGGCACGACAACCCTCACGACGGACAACGCGGTCGGCATGTGCGAACTCGTCCAGACGGCCACGGGCATTGTCCTCTTCTGGGTTGACGGCGATCCGTCCGACATCAAGGAATACAAGCCCTCCATCAACATCAACTTCACGCATTCGGGCAGTGGTCTTACGGCCGCCACAGATGTCGGCCTTGCCGGCTATGAAGTTCCCGGAACGTCTTGGAATAACTTTGCGGGTAGCAATGGCACATACAGCAATGTCAATGCCATCGATTCTACAGGTGCTGCGTCTGCCATGTCGGGCGTGAGCGTTGCAGTTTCCGGCACGCGCGGTTCCTATAGTTGTTCCGGCCTCACATCGGCGGACAATCCTCTCCACGGCTATATCGACGAGAATGGAACCTATCCAACCCCCACTGTCACGGTGAGCGGCATTCCCTACTACAAGTATCGTGTCATCGTTTACCATTCGACGGACACGGCAGGTGTCCCGTTTGGTTACGACACCATCAATGGCACGAACTACACGTATGTAAATGACGCCCTGGCGGAAGGAACGACGGAGTGGGGCAATTCAGGCGCGAAGGATAGCGCCAACGCGATTTCGGAAGGTGGCAATGTTCTCGTGACAGAAGCACTTTCCGGTTCGACCCTTACGGTCGTTGGACACCGCGCAGGCGGAGTTTCTAATGCGAGAGGCTGCATTGCGGCTATCCAGATCATCGAGGTCAAGCCGGAAGCGGGTGAGGGCGATCTCATCATTGAGGTCTCCGGCGCCACGACCTACACGGTCAACGAGGCAAAAACCTTGTCTGGCACGGTTTACGTGATCGGGCAGGGGACGCTCACGCTTGATGGCTCCGCGAAGATTTCCTCTGCAACCATCGACGTCGGCCCCGGCGTTACGATGAACGTCAACGCCGATCGCCTCGACGGCACCACCTTCACAGGCGCCGGCACGGTCGTGTATGATGGCACTGCGCCTGTCGAAGGCAAGGGTTGGGCGAATATTGGATGGTCTGGTACGGTCTGGATCAAGAACCAGTCGGTCTCGGCGTTTGAAGGCACCAAGTTTGGTAACACCGCTTCGACAGTCCGCTTTACCAGTGTGACTGGCTATTTGCAGACTAGTTCCTATAACAACAGTTACGTTCATACCGTTCCGCTTGAACTTGTGGACGAGGGTAATACTGTGGCCTTCACCTACAACAATGGCTGGGGTGGCAATTTGGTAAAGATCAACACCCTTAAGGGTACTGGCACGCTCGCGACAGGAAATAGTGGTGGTGCTGGAGAGCACATCTACATTGTTGACGCCAGCGACTTCACAGGCGCGTTCAACCTGACTGGAAAGTATGTCTATGTGGGCGGTTCCCAGCCTGATTATTCGGCTTCGGCAAATCCGAATGGCAAGCTCGAAATCAGGTCTGGAGTGACCATGAAGGTTCCCTCTGGCAAGACATGGACTGCCAATGGCGGATTTGTCGTGAATGGTACGCTCAACGTCGATGGAACTTTGGCCAGCTCTCATACGACAAAGGCTGTGAGCGGCGTCGGCATGGTTGTGTTCACTGGACGTGCGCCTACTGTGTCAGGCGACGCTTGGTGGAAGAATGCCGATTGGACTGGTACCGTGCAGGTCAAGGATGTCACTAACATGGTGGGCGATAGCCGTACAGGCGTGTGGCTCAAGTTCAATGACTACGGCAATAGCGGTTCAGTTGTTGAACTGAACAATGTCACTGGCTGGCTTGAAACTGGTTACACATGCACAGTTCCTCTCAAGGTTACCGGAACGCTGTATCTGAACAATGGTGGTTCTGGTAAGACATCTGCCTTCAAGGTTGGAACGCTTCTCGGTTCTGGCGCAATCAGCGGTGACGGTAGTGCTGTAACAGTCGTATTCAACATTACGGACGATTGGTCGGGCTTCACCGGCACTATCGGACTGAACAACAAGTGCGTTGTGTTCGGCGAGACGATTCCTGACGAGCTGACGGCAGGCACGATCTACATCTCCGAAGGCGCAGTTGTTACGCCGCAACAGACTTCCGGCACATGGTGGGCTGTCGGCGGCATCAAGGTTGACGGCGAACTCCGCGCGCCGAACCTTGGCAAGTTCGGCGGCGGTACGACCATCACTACGACCGACAATGGCGTGTTCACGCTGACAGACAGCAGCAACACGGACGATAAGGAGGTGGACTACGCACGTATCACGGGTACCGGCACTCTGCGCTATGCGGATGCAAGCGGCAAGTGGCGTGCGCTCTCTAAGGTCAACTTCCCGACAAACATGATCTGCGAGAACAACCTCTCTGCAGGCCTTATCTTGACTACGCAAGGGGATAATATCATCGGCAGTCTTGCCGGTAGTGGTCAGATGCGGTCCGACTGGGGCGGAAGTGGAAATACTGGCGACCGTGACCTACGTATTCTTCAGGCGAAGGATACGATCTATAGCGGTGTGTTCTCGTCGTCCAACGACCGCGTCAGGGATGTGTATGTCGCACCTGGAACTTCGACCGCTGGAACGCTCACGCTCTCCGGCACGCAGACAGCCAGCAACGGCCTGACGGTTGAGTCCGGCGCGGCGGTGAACCTCACGGGCACGTGGGTTGGTGCGACGACGGTTGCGGGCACGATTGGCGGCACGGGTACGTTGACCGGCAACCTGACGTTCAACGCAGGCTCGACCTTCAAGGCGTTCGCCTCGGACGAGAACGGGCTTTCGGTCTTCGGCACGATCGCCTATCCTGCATCGGGAACGGTGACCGTCGATGTCAGCGCGCTGGGCGCGCCGGCCGCGAAGGTCGTCCTTCTGACGGCGGCGAGCGAGTCCGACATCGACCTCACCAAGTTCACGCTGGCCGACGGAACGAACCGTAAGTACAAGCTCGCGAAGGAAGGTGCGACGCTCGTCCTCAAGGGTGCGCGCAAGGGCGTATTCATCGGCGTGTACTAAGTGCCCTTTACAAGAAAGCAACACTCCCCTTCTCACTTTCCCGGTTGGAAGGGGCTGTTGATATGATCGTTCCATCAATGCAACAATGCCGCAGGGCTGTATCGCCCTGCGGCATCGTTCATGCAATCCCGACGTGCGGGACCTGTTGCTGCGTTACTTCGCTAGAGCTGCGGTAACGTCGGCGAGAATCTGGCGGAGAGCCTTCGGCACGCGCTTCGCGGTCGTGGACTTCACCGTGGAGTCCTTCGACGGCTTCGCGTCATACTCGTCGTAGGAAGCGCCGACCGTGGCGATTTCCTTCTTCCAGCCCTCGACGTCAACCTTGAGGATTTCCTTGAGGTCGTCCTCGACCACCTTGAACTTGCCCTCGTTGTTGGAGAGGTCGATGTCCTTGGCGAACGGAAGGTTGCCGATTGCGGTCTCGTTGGCCTTGACCTGGCCCTCGATACGCTGGCAGATCCACTTGAGGACACGGCTGTTGTCGCCGAAGCCCTTGCGGAACCAGTTCACGAAGTAGATCTTCGGGAGCTTCGTGGCGTCGGCGGAGGTGCGCTCCATCTCCAGCCAGTGCTGGAAGTAGTCGGCCACGTTGTAGCCGAAGAACGGGAGCATCGCCATCGGGTCGCGACGGACCTGACCGATGTTGTCGGCAATGACGGCGGCGGTGACCTCGGAACCGGCGGCGGAACCCATGAACACGCCATGCGTCCAGCTCTTCGCCTCGTTCACCAGCGGGATTGTCGAAGGACGGCGTCCGCCGAAGAGGATCGCGTCGATCGGCACGCCCGTGGGCTTCTTGTTGTAGAGGCCGTTGAAGCCGGCCTTGTCGAGCACCGGGCAGTTCTCCGCCGGAGCCGTGAAGCGGCTGTTCTTGTGGGCGGCCACGTAGCCGGCGGCCTTGATCTCGGCCTTCGTCATCCCCGGCTTCGGACCCATGCGGTACGGATCGTCCGCGCAGACGTAGCAGGGATTGCCCTTCCAGTCAATGCCTTCCTTCGGTGCCTTGACGCCCATATCCTCCCACCAGATGTCGCCATCGGGGGTGAGAACGACGTTCGTGAAGATCGTGCCCTTCTTGCAGCTCTTGAGCGCGTTCGGGTTCGAGTCCATCGAGGTGCCCGGCGCAACGCCGAAGAAGCCGTTCTCG
>CACZDG010000070.1 GCA_902779865.1 uncultured bacterium | reverse complement strand
GTACTCATCCTGTCAGGGTAGATGCCCCCACACCCCCCATACACCCATTGTCCAACTCAATGCCCATACCCTATGGGTATTTACTTTGGCAAGTCAGCTGCACCCGATCACCGGGCGCGCCGAAATTGCAGGGGGCGTAAAATTATGCTATAATAACCGCACAGGAGAAACTATGCACTCGTTAAATAAAATGTGTCTTGCGCTCGGCGCGATTATGGTTGCAGGTGCCGTTATGGCGGCGCCGTCGAAGGGACGGTACGTCCATGTGCGCCTCGCGCGCATTCCGGCCGTGTTGTCGATCGCGGAGCTGGAGGTGTACTCCGGCGGACTCAACGTGGCGAAGGGCAAGCGCGCCACGCAGAGCAGCCTCGGCGCGGGCGGCGTCCCGGAGCGCGCGGTCGATGGCAACACGAACCACGACTGGGGCGCCCGGTCCATCACGCACACCAACGAGGGCGAGAAGAAAAAGCCTCAGTGGTGGGAGGTCGATCTCGGCACGAGCGTCGCGGTGGACAAGATCGTGCTCTACAACCGCAAGGATTTCAGCCACCGCTCCGACGGCGTGCAGGTGTTCCTGCTGGACGAGAACCGCCGGGTCGTGCGCGGCAAGTCGTTCATCGACGCGGGTCCGCTTGTTCTGACCATGGACTTCGTGAAGGACAAATGTGCGGAACTCGCCGGGAAGACGATGGCAGAGGTGAACGCCTCGAAACCGCCGCCTCCGCCCCCGCCCCCACCGCCCGTTGACGACGAGACGATGCTCGCGCGCGAAGCGCTCAAGTGGTTCAACGCTGAGGCGATGGAGCGCGCCATCCGCGCCTACGCCGAAAAATATCCGCAGGCCTACGGCGATTCCGCCGCGCTCCTCTCACGTGTCGCGGAGGTGAAGTCCGCCGTGGCATCCGCCAAGACCGATGCCGCGAAAAGCGCGGCGGCCGCGGCCATCCTGAAGCTTCAGGGCGACGTGTATCTGCGCCACCCCGCCGTCGATTTCTCGAACTACCTCTTCGTGAAGCGCAGCCGGAGGTCGCATACCGGTCTGCCGCACAACTGGCAGGGCAATTCATCAGTGCCGCTGCGGGGGTATGCCAACTCAATCATCTCAATGCCCATCCGCCGCAAAGCGGGCGAGAAGGGGCAGACCATCGTCGATTCCAAATCCTTCCTCGGCGACGTGGATCTCGACTTCGACGCGGACAAGATCGCCTACTCCGGCGGACTCGACACAGAGAAGCGCTGGTGCGTCCTTGAAACGCGCCTCGACGCGCCCCTGAAGCAGAAGCTCCTCTCGCCGGCCGGACTCGACGACATCGACTGCTACGATCCCTGCTACCTCCCCGACGGGCGCATGCTCTTCGTCTCCACGAGCGGCTTCCACGGCGTGCCGTGCGTGACCGGACACGACTACGTGGGCAACACGCACCTCCTTGAAAAGGACGGCACGGTGAAGCGCCTCGTGTTCGACCAGGACAACAGCTGGTGCCCCGTGGTGATGAACAACGGCCGCGTCCTCTACCTCCGCTGGGAATACACCGACAGCGCGCACTACTTCTCCCGCGTGATGATGACGATGAACGTGGACGGCTCCGACCAGAAGGCGTTCTACGGCTCGAACTCCTACTGGCCGAACTCGCTTTTCTACGCGCGTCCGCTGCCGGGGTCCGTCACGAAGTTCTGCGGCATCGTCTCCGGCCACCACGGCTGCGCGCGCGAGGGCGAGCTAGTGCTCTTCGACGTGATGAAGGGCCGCAACGAGACGGACGGCGTGATGCAGCGCATCCCCGGCTGGGGCAAGCCCGTCGCGAACAAGGCGCGCGATAAGCTCGTGAACGGATCGCATCCGCGCTTCCTGCATCCGTATCCGCTTTCGGACGAACTGTTCCTCGTGTCCGTCCACAATGGTAACGGCGACTCGTTCGTCGTGGCGTTCGCGGACATCTACGACAACATCGTTCCCATTTACGCCGCCGACGGCTGGAACTGCCTGGAGCCGCTCCCGATCAAGAAGCGCGAGCGTCCGAGGATGTCCATCGACCGCCGCAACGACAAGGTGGATACCTGCACCGTATATCTCCAGAACGTCAACTTCGGCAACGGACTGAAGGGCGTGCCGAACGACGTCGCGAAGAAACTCCGCCTCTTCTCCTACAGCTATTCGCCGCGCAACGTGGGCGGACACTACCACATCGGCTTCGAGGGTCCGTGGGACGCGCGCAACATCCTCGGCGAAGTGGAGTTGGAGAAGGACGGCAGCGCGATCTTCACCGTTCCCGCCAACACGCCGTTCGCGATCCAGCCGCTGGACGCCAATGGCTGCAAGCTCCAGGAAATGCGTTCGTGGTTCGTGGGCGTGCCCGGCGAGGTGATCTCTTGCACGGGCTGCCACGAAAACCAGAACGAGGCGCCGCCCGCTTACGGTTCCGCCGCCTCCCGCAAGAGGCCGCAGACGCCGAAGCCTTGGTACGGCCCGCGCCGCAACTACGCGTTCCAGCGCGAGGTACAGCCGGTCCTCGACAGGAAGTGCATCGGCTGCCACAACGCGTCAAGCAAGGCGAAGACGAAATCCGGCGCGCCGCTCCCGGACTTCGACGGCAGCAAGATGGAGGGCAACTACTCGAAGGCGTACGTGAACCTTATGCCGTACGTCCGCCGCAACGGGCCGGAAGGGGACTACCATTTGCTCACGCCGCTTGAGTTCCACGTCTCCACGTCGGAACTCTACCAGCGTCTCGTGAAGGGACACCACAACGTGCAGCTAACCGACGAGGAAATGGATCGGCTCATCACGTGGATGGACCTCAACGTTCCGTACTGGGGCACGTGGACCGAGCAGACGCACGGCCACGCACGCGCGCTGCGCAACCTCGCCCGCCGGAAGGAAATGGCGCTCAAGTGGGCCGGCGACAAATACGACCCCGAGAAGATCGTGAATCCCTACGTCCCCGGCACCGAGAAGTTCGTGCCGCCTAATACGCCGTCCACCACTGGTAGGGCGCGCTCGCCGAGCGCGCCGATTGATGATTGGCCGTTCGACGCCGCGCGCGCTAAGGCGATGCAGGGCGGACGCACGCCTCGCACGTTCGACATCGGCGGCGGCGAGAAGCTGGAGTTCGCGTACATCCCGGCGGGTTCGTTCGCGATGGGTTCCAACGAGCTGACGCCCGCCGAGCGTCCCGTGGGCAAGGTGACGATCGGCAAAGGCTTCTGGATGGCCACGAAGGAAGTCACACAGGGGCAGTTCCGCCTCATGGACCCGAAGTTCGACAACGGCGTATATGACATGCACTACAAGGACCAGGTGAAGCGCGGCTACTACATGGGCAACGAGGATCCCGACTTCGCCCAGCCCGGCAACGAGAAGTTCCCGGCGATCCGCGTGAGTTGGGAGATGGCGCAGCGGTACTGCGACTGGCTCTCGCAGAAACTCGGCAAGAAGGTGCGTCTGCCCACCGAGGCGGAATGGGAGTGGGCGTGCCGCGCCGGAACGGACACCGAATTCAACTACGGCACGAAGGACACCGACTTCTCCACGCACGAGAACATGGCCGACTACATGTTCATCGAGCTGGCGGTGCGGGGCGTCAACCCGCAGCCGTTCGCGCGCGGCAACGACCCGAAGCCGAAGAACCTGCCGCCCGCGCTCTGGGACTACGAGCTGCGCGACCGCCGCTTCAACGACCATGTGCTGCACCTCGCCAAGGTCGGCAGCTACGCGCCGAATGCCTGGGGACTCTACGACATGCACGGAAACGCGGCGGAATGGACGTCGAGCGCGTGGCATTCGTACCCCTACGACGCGAACGCGACGGGCGATCTGAAGGTCGTGCGCGGCGGATCGTGGTATCGCCGTCCCGTGGTGAGCTCGAGCGCATGGCGCTGGCGCTACCCCACGTGGATGCGTCCGTTCGACGTCGGCTTCCGCGTTGTCGTGGAAGACTAGGCAAAACGACATGAGAACTCTCACGGTACTTTGGCTGCATTCACCGGATGACGGCGAAGGCGATTTGCTTTCGGTCGTTGAGCACGGGTTGTCCGACGCCTTCCGCGACTTTTGCTCCGAGGCGTTCAACGTGCGGATGCCGCTGGAGTATCCGCCGCTCAAGCTGACTACGGTGCATTCCCCCGAGGAGCTGCCTGACGCGCTGTTCATCGGGGGCGACCCTTCGCGCGGCATGACGGAGGGCGGCGACGACGCGTGCCTCTTCATGGTGGACGACTCCTTCTACTCCGGGACCGTGCGAGGGATGCCGCTGAAGGACTGGTTGAAGACGTACATCCCCGCGCTGCCGAAGGTCGCAGTCGTCTATCCTGGCCGTCCTCCGATAGTCGTGCCGCAGCGCCGTTGGGCGAAGAAGGGGATCGAGGTGCTGTCGCGTCCCGAGTTCTACCGTGAGCGCATCGTCCATCTGTTCAAGGCGTTCTGGCTGCCGCGCTTCTGGAGCGCGATGCGGCAATACGTCCAGGTCAAGGCGGGGACGAACTGGCACACGCCCGGGCACAACGGCGGCAATGCGTTCGCCGATTCGCCGTTCCTGCGGGGGCTATACGAGGCGTTCGGATCGATGATATTCCGTTCCGACCTTTCCGTATCCGTGGAATCCCTTGGAGACCTCTCCAGCCCCGAAGCGCAGACGCCGCTCTCGGAGGCGCAGAAGATGTCGTCCGAGATATTCGGCAGCGCGTTGAGCCGTTACGTGACGAACGGGACATCGACCTCCAACAAGGCGATGCTCATGACGCTCCTGAAGCCGGGCGAGGTGGTGCTCGTGGACCGCAACTGCCACAAGTCCGTACACCACGCGATCGTGACGTCCGGCGCCGTGCCGCGTTACTTGCCGTCGCGCTGGAACTCCCGCCTCGGCGTGTGGGGACCGGTGTCGCTCCACGACATCGAGCGCGCGCTGGAGCCGGACGGCTCGCAGCGTCCGAGGCTGCTGGTTCTCACCACATGCACGTACGAGGGCGTGTTGTATCCCGTGTGGGAGATATCGCGTCTGTGCGAGCGCGCGGGCGTCCTGTTCTATGCGGACGAGGCGTGGGCCGGATACATGGCCTTTCATCCGTTCTACACGCGCCCCGACTGCGTCGCCGGACGCGCCATGCGCTACAACGCCGTAAACGAGACGAGCGGCGCGCACTTCGCCGTGCAATCCACGCACAAGACGATGGCCGCGTTCTCGCAGGCGTCGATGATCCACGTGTCGCTCAGGTTCAAGGCCCTTCTGGAAGAAGATGCCTCGCCGCAGTTCCGCTGGCTTAGGCGGAGGTTTGCGCTCAACGGACACGGATCGTTCGAGAAGTTCACCCACGACCTGCACGAGTTCCTCCGCTACTGGCACTCGACGTCGCCGCACTATCCGTTCCTGGCGACGCTCGACGTCGCGGGCGTCCAGATGCGGCTGGAGGGGATGAAGCTCATAGACGAGCGTCTCAAGTGGGCGGCGGACTTCCGCGCGCGTGTTGCCGCAGAGTGCGGTTTGCCGGAGGGCGAATGCTTCGCCGGGCTTGAGGACATCGCGGGGACGGGTGGCTGGGCCTCCGATGGATTCCTCAAGGATCCGCTGAAGATCGTGTTGATGTTGCGCAGCCCCGAGGCGTGCGCCGCGTTCAAGAAGGCGCTGCTAAAGTCGCACATACAGTGGGAGAAGTCCACGGCGACGACGATACTTTTCCTCGTGACGGTTGGTACGGTGGAGGAACACTTTGAGTGCCTGTTCCGCGTCTGCCGCTTGAATCGAGCGTTGATCGGACGTCCCGAGGCGGGGAATGACGACGAGAACGTCTCAAGTGCCGTACAGGGAGACCCCGTCGTGTTGCCGCGCGACGCGGCGCTGTGCGACGGCGAGTTCGTTACGTTGGAGGCGTCCGTCGGACGCATCGCATCGCAGTTCCTCGTGCCGTATCCGCCCGGCATCCCGGTGTTCGTGCCAGGCTTGAGGATCACGGCGCCGATGGTCGAACTCGTGAAGGGCGTCATTGCGTCTGAAGGAGTAGGCGCGGTACACGGGCTGTTCTGCCGTGGCGGACATGGGCCGTATTACGTGGAAGTGCTGAACCGCGACGAGGAATCCCGCCTGGAGCCTCTTGGCGCATCCAGGTAGAAACATAACCTAAATTCGGCAGTTGCGGAGTAGGTTTTTAGCCAACTGCGTTTTTTAGGTTCATTTCATCGACGGGAGGACGATGCCGCGGAGGATGACCTTCTGGCAGGCGAGGAAGACGACTGCGGTGGGGATGGAGACGAGCACGAAGCCGGCCATCACGCACCAGGGCTGTCCCGCGAACTGCTGGCTCATCTGGTACATCCACACGGCAAGCGTCCAGTGCGACTCCTTCTGGCACACGAGGAACGCCCACTCCCACGAATTGTACGCCGCGAGGAAGCTGTTGAGCGCGTTGACGGCGAGGATGGGCGTTGTCATCGGGAGGGTGATTTTGCGGAACACGAGCCACTCGGACGCGCCGTCGATCGCGGCGGCCTCGTAGAGTTCGCGCGGAAGGGCGTCGAAGAACCCCTTGAGGATGAAGATCGACATTCCGCTCGCAACCGTGGGCAGCACGAGCGCGGCGAAGGTGTTGAGAAGCCCGAGGTCGCGCACGAGGAGGAATCCGGGAATCGCCGTGACGGCGGCGGGGAACGCCATCGTGGCGAGCAGGAAGAGGAGTATCTGCTCCGTGCCGCGCATCTTGAAGCGCGAGAGCGCGTAGGCGGCGAGCGGGTTGACGGTGAGGTGCGCGAGGACGGTGAGCAGCACGAGGATAAGCGTGTTGAGGAAGGCGCGTCCGCGCACGAAGAGGTAGTCCGCGACGAGGCGGTAGTTCGCGAAGGCGCTGCGCCAGAAGTCGCGGTCGCCGTGTTCGATGAATTGCGTGGCGAGCGCGGCGCGGACGTCGGCCGCGACGGAGCGCGGCCCTCCCGTAAGCGGGAATGGGAGCGTGCGGCAGATGTAGTCGCCGTCCTCCACCATCTGTTTGCGGTAGTGGTCTTTGAACGCGCACCACATCGCGTACTTCGGGTTGTCCTTCGGCGGCTTCCACGAGGCGTGTCCGAGGGGTATCTTCGATTCGGCGGTGAAGGAGATGTCGAAGAAGCTGCGGTAGCGGACGGGCCACGTGCGGTTGAGGTCGTCGAGCGTGGTCTGGGATTTGACGAACGGGGCCACGTCGCGCGCGTCGTAGGAGCAGGTGGTGTAGTCGATGTCCCAGGCGAGCGTGCGGTCGCGGAACGATTCGGCGCGGCGTTTCCAGTCGGCGCGCACGGTGAGGTTCGTCCATGCGGGCTCGAGGTGCTGCGCGGCAAAGGCGGCGATGCCGTCCGCATCGCGCGCCACCGTCGCCCAGCTGCCCCATGATTCTGGTGCGTCGGGATAGATTTCGCGCGGGAAGCGCGGGAAGTAGGTGGCGAGCGAACGCATGAAGCGGTCGTCGCGGTCCCAGAGCGCGCGCACGACGGGGGAGTGTCGGTTGTAGTCGTAGGAGCCGGAGATGCTGGAGGCGAGCATGATGAGGAACGGCAGCACCATCGTGAGGCCACCGAGCGCCAGCACGGCATAGACGATGGCGAGGAAGATGCGTCCCTTCGCCGTATGTCGTTCGCTCGCGAGCAATACGCCCATGGACCGTTCCGTTCCGATGGCCGCGCGCTACTGGCCGGCGGTGAAGAGGGCGTTCGAGGCGAAGTAGGGGTCGCTCGTGAAGCGGCAGCCGAGGCGGCGGAGGCCGGCCTCGTCGCCGGGCGTGACGATGTGCGTCATGTGGACCTCGCAGCCGCGCAGCTCGTTCAGCTTCTCGGTGGCGATCTGCGCGGCGGGGTTCGTCGTGCAGGATATCGCTAGGCCGATCAGCGCCTCGTCGAGGTTGAGCGAGGTGTAGCCGCCCTTGAGGATGTCGTGCTTCATGTGGGCGATGGACTGGATCACGTTCGGCGCGATGAGCGGAATCTGCGCGGGGATGCCGGAGAGCACCTTCACCGCGTTCAGCATCATGGCGGCGGCGGCGTGCATTTCGTCCGAGTTGCGTCCCGTGATGATGCGTCCGTCCTTCAGCTGGATTGCGGCGCCCGAGACGATCTCGCCGCCGGCTTTGCCCTTGCCGGCCTCCTTGGCGTTCTGGGCGGCCTGGCGCGCGGCCTCCACGGGGATGCGGTCTTCGGGCTTGAGTCCGAGCTTCTGCATGAGGGCGTCGGCGCGGGCGACGGAGTCGCGGTCGGTCGTGCCGAGGGCGAAGTCCGTCATGTAGCGGAAGTCGCGGCGGATCACCTCCTGCTTCGACGCCTCCTGCACCACGGCGTCGTCGATGATGCCGAAGCCGATGCGGTTTACGCCCATGTCCGTGGGCGACTTGTAGGGACACTCGCCGCCGGTCATCTTCTCCCAGATGGCGCGCAGGAGCGGGAAGGCGTCCACGTCGCGGTTGTAGTTCACCGTCGTCTTGCCGTACGCCTGGAGGTGGTACGGGTCGATCATGTTGCAGTCCTTGAGGTCGATCGTGGCGGCCTCGTAGGCGACGTTGAGCGGATGCTCGAGCGGCATGTTCCACACGGGGAACGTCTCGAACTTCGAGTAGGCGGCTTTCTTCCCGTGGCGGTACTCGTGGTAGATCTGCGAGAGGCAGGTGGCGAACTTGCCGGAGCCGGGACCCGGCGCGGTGACGACCACGATGGGACGCTCGGTGGGCACGTACTCGTTCTTGCCGTAACCGGCTTCGGAGACGATCGTCTCGACGTCGGCGGGGTAGCCCTGCGTGACGTAGTGGAAATACACCTTGATGCCGCGGTTCTCGAGGCGCTGGCGGAACTGCTGCGCGGCGACTTGTCCCGTATAGCGCGTGATCACCACGCCGCGGAAGAGGAGGCCTAGCCGCTTGAGGTCGTCGATGAGCTTGAGCGCGTCGTCCGCGTATGATATGCCGAAGTCGGCGCGCATCTTCTTGTGCTCGATGTCGCCCGCGTAGATGCAGAGGATGATTTCTGCCTGGTCCTTGAGGGACTGGAGGAGGCGGAGCTTCACGTTGGGGTCGTAGCCGGGGAGGCAGCGCGCGGCGTGGAAGTCGTTCATCAGCTTTCCGCCGAACTCAAGGTAGAGTTTGCCGTACTTCGCGGCGCGGCGGCGGATTTCCTCGCTCTGCTCGGTGAGGTACTTCTCGTTGTCGAAGCCGATCTTCATTTGGCGACCCCGTTGATCTCGTCGAGGATTGCCTGGATTTTCGGCTTGCATTTTCCGCAACCGCCGCCGGCCTTCGTGAAGTTGGTGACCTCCTCCACGGTGGTGAGGGAGTTCTCGGTGATCACGCGGCGCACCTCGTTCTCGCTCACGTTGTAGCAGGTGCAGAGCATCGTGTCCTCAAGGTTGCGGTCGGAGTTCTCGCCGGTCTTGAAGTTCTTGATTGCGGCCTCGAGCGCCTCGCGTCCCATCACGGAACAGTGCATCTTCTGGGGCGGGAGTCCGCCGAGGTAGTCGGCGATCTCCTTGTTTGTTATCTTAGACGCCTCCTCGAGCGTCTTGCCTATCACCATCTCGGTGAGGGCGCTTGACGAGGCGATGGCGCTCGCGCAGCCGAACGTCTGGAACTTCGCCTCCTTGATCTTCCCCTCGTCGTCCAGCTTGAACTGGAACGTCAGCGCGTCGCCGCACGCGAGCGACCCGACGGTGGCCGTGCCATCGGGGTGTTCGATCGTCCCCACGTTCCGGGGGTTCCGGAAGTGGTCCATCATCTTCTCAGAGTAATTCCACATCTTTTGCTTTTCCTTCGTTGAACGCAACCTAGTATATCACATTTCGCCGATGCGCCCAACTGTGATTTTATGAATCGTTCCTCACTGCTTCAAAGGCTTGACCGTGATCGCTATGGGGTCGGCGGGACAGTTGCTTTCGCAAGCGCCGCAGCCGCGGCATTTGCTCTCGTCCACCACCGGGCAGTTCACGCCGTTGCGCTTCTCTAGCTTTATGGCCTTGTAGGGGCAGTATTCGTCGCAGACGACGCAGTATTCCTTCTTCTCCCAGGCGATGCACTTCTTCTTGTCCACGACGGCGATGCCGATGGGCGTGGCGTGTTTCTGCTCCACCGTGAGCGGACGCAATGCGCCCGTGGGACACGCCTGCGTGCAGGCGACGCAGTCCTGGAAGCAGTATTGTTCCTGCTCCGGGTTGCTGCTGCGGAGGCGGACGACGGGCGTGAAGAGTCCGTCGATTCCGCTTTCGCCGAAGTCTGGCTGTATGAGCTGGTAGGGACACGCCCTCATGCAGTTACCGCACCGGGCGCACAGGGCGTTGATCCGCACGAGGTCTGCCCCCGGCGGACGTATCGCCTTGCGTCCGTTCGGGCCGAGGGCGTTCTTTGCCACGATGCCAGCAACTGCGGCGGGAACGGCGGCGAGCACGGTGCGGCGCGTGGCGGCTGCGGACGTGAGCGCGGACGGCTGCGGGTCGTCCGTTTTCTTGCAGCGCCGGGCGATGTTCCATATCGCCTCCTGCAATCCGCCAAGCGGACACAGCCTGTGGCACCACACGTTCGGCACGGCGACGCTCAATACGAGCACCGTGACGAAGCCTATGCCCGTAGCGGCGGCGGCCCACGTGAACGGTTCGCGCCACGCGGCGAAGAAGCCGTTGAAGATGCAGAGCGGGTCAAGCCAGATGAGCAGCGGGTAGCCGCAGGCCGCTGTCACCGCGATTATGAGCGCAAGCGCCTTGTTGAGATAAGGCACGCGCCGGACGAGTCCCTTGCCCCACGGGTTCAGCTTCCCGGCAGTTTCCGCGAGAAACCCCATAGGGCACAGATTCCAGCAGAAGAAGCGTCCCTTGAACGCGGAAAGGACGAGAAGGGGAATCCCCAGCAACATCAGCCACCCGAGCCACTTGCGCGCGGCGAGCGCGCCGAGGAGGCTCAGTATGGGACTGATTCGCGGCAGGATCGAGGCGAGTTCCGGATGCGTCTCGGCGAAGTAGCCGAGCGCGAGGACCGCGGCCGCAGCCGTGATCAGGATCCGCCACACGTTACGGCGCAGCCATTTCACGGCGAACCTCCTACGCTTCGACTTCGACGCGTTCGACCTTGATCTTCTTGATGTCGCAGCACCCTATGCCCATTTCCGAGGCAATCTTGATGTACGGCACGTCATCCGGCGTCTTCTTGAAGAGCGAGGCGGCGTAGGTGTCGGCGGCGACGGGATCCGTCGCGAAGATGATCTCGTTCGGGTGCGCGAGCTTTCCGGGACCCTGCGGTCCGTGGTCGAGCATGATGCGCGTCGCGTCGATCACGACCAGATGCGGTTTGAGGAAAGTGCTGAGGTCGGCGATGCACTGGTGCAGCCCGTTGCGGTGCCACGCCCTGCGTGTTCCGTTGTCCACCGCGCCCATCCAGTTCTTCATGGAAATAGTGAGCGTTGCGCCGCTGTGGTGCTTTGCGACGGGCATGTTGATGAGGCAGTCGGCCTCCATCAAGTCGCGTTCCACCTTCGCCTCAGTGCAGATTTTGCCCTTGGGCACTTCGACGGATTTGTAGTCATTCGGCTTGGGACGGAAGAGCTTCGCATCCGTTCCCTTGATTGCCTCCAGCGCGCCGCTTGCACGGAAGGTCATTTTCTCCGGCTGACAGGTGTTTTCGGGAATCAGTATCTGCTTCGCCTTGCTCTTCTGCGCTGCGAGGATCACGGCGCGGAGGATGTCGGGATGCGTGTTGCCGCCCTGTTCGGGAGTGGAGTTCCACGCGAGGTTCGGCTTGAGGGCCACTTTCGCGCCGGGCTTGATGAACTTGTCCCATCCGCCCATCTTCTCCATGCCCGCCTCTACCATCTTGGCGATGTCTTTGCCGTGTACGACTACGACTGTTGCCTCGGGCTTATCCTCCGCCGCTTCCGCCTGCGCGATTGCGGCGCATGCAGCGGCAGCTCCGGCCTTGATGAACGAGCGGCGTTTGATGCCAGTCGATTTTCCAGATTCTGGATGAACTTTGCTATTCATGTTTTTCTCCTTGTTGGGCGTTGGCAATCATTATACCACATCTTTGCACACGGCACGCGGATTTTTTGGTATAATGTTTCCGTTCGTTAAACACATTAGAGGTTGATTATGAAAAAGTTGACATTTGCGGCGTGCGCCGCTTTCGTTGCGTTCTCCGTTCCGGCGGCGGAGACCATCTGGTTGGACGAAATGGATATCTCCACGTTTGACTGCGGCTGGGGCACTCCACGCAAGAACCGGTCGGTGGACGGCAACACGCTGCGGCCCGGCGGCAAGGAGTTCAAGCGCGGCGTCGGCACGCACGCCATATCGAGCTACGTGGTGATTGCGGACGGCAAGGCGCTTGCGTTCGACGCGACGGTCGGTCTGGACGTTGAGGCCGGGAGCATGGAGGGTTCCGTGAAGTTCATCGTGAATGCCGACGGCAAGAAGGTGGCGGAGTCGCCGGTGATGGGCATGGAGACGAAGCCGTTCACGCTGCACGCCGACCTCGCGGGCGCCAGGGAGATCGAGCTTTTCGTCTGCGACAACAACAACGGCATCAACTTCGACCACGCGGACTGGTGCGATGCCCGCTTCACCGTCGAGGACGGCGCGAAGCTCAGACCCGCCAACGCCGTGCGGCAGCTTGGAATCCTCACGCCGGATATTTCCGAAGCGCCGCGCATCAACGGGCCGAAGGTGTACGGGGTGCGTCCCGGACGTCCGATCCTCTACCGCCTTCCGGTGTCGGGTCTGCGTCCGATGACGTATGCGGCGTACGACCTTCCCGAGGGAGTGTCGTTTGACGCCGTGAAGGGCATCCTCTCCGGCGCCATCGAGAAGCGCGGCGAATACACGGTGCGCTTCACCGCGAAGAACACGAAGGGCGAGGCCGCCGGATCTCTCAAGATCGTGGTTGGCGACAAGATCGCCCTCACCCCGCCGATGGGCTGGAACAGCTGGAACTGCTTCGCCGCCCGCGTGACCGCGAAGGACATCCGCAACGCCGCTGACGTGTTCGACAAGTCCGAACTCGCCAACCACGGCTGGTGCTACGTGAACATCGACGACTACTGGCAGAACCGCGTCGCCGCGACGGACGATCCCACGCTCATCGGGCCCGCGCGCAACCCAGACGGCACCATCGCCGTCAACAAACGCTTCCCGTCCATGAAGGAACTTGCAGACTACGTCCACTCCAAGGGACTCAAGATCGGCCTCTACTCCTCGCCCGGTCCGTGGACGTGCGGACGCTGCGCCGGAAGCTGGAAGCACGAGTGGCAGGACGCGCAGACATACGCCGAGTGGGGCTACGACTACCTCAAGTACGACTGGTGCGGATACGGCTCCGTCGCGCAGGGAGTGTGCGGCGGCTCAGGCGTTCCGAACCGTTCGCTTCCCTACCGTCTCATGGGCGAGGCCCTCGCCGCGCAGAAGCGCGACATCGTTTACTCCCTCTGTCAGTACGGCATGGCGAACGTCTCCACGTGGGGCGAGAACGTCGGCGGAAACTGCTGGCGTACTACGGGCGACATCACCGACAGCTGGCGCTCAATGAGCGGTATCCTCGACGCGCAGTCCGAGCTTTGGCCCTACGCGCGTCCCGGCGCGTGGAACGACCCCGATATGCTTGTGCTCGGTCCGCTCGGCTGGGGTAACATCCACCCGACGCGCCTCACGCCGAACGAGCAGTACACCCACATGTCGTTCTGGTGCATCCTCTGCTCGCCGCTTCTCATCGGCTGCGACATGACGCAGATCGACAAGTTCACCATGTCGCTCCTCACGAACGACGAGGTGCTTGAGACGAACCAGGATCCGCTCGGCGCGGCCGCCGCGCGCGTAGCCGTGAAGGCGAACTGCGAAGTGTGGGCGAAGCCGATGAGCGACGGATCGCTCGTGTTCGCGCTCTACAACAAGGGACGCCGCGACGCGCGCATCACGGTCAACTTCGCCTCGCTCGGCATGGTCGGCGACTGGCGCGTCCGCGACCTCTGGCGGCAGAAGGACCTCGGCACGTTCGCGGGCAGCTACTCGGACGAGGTGTGGCCGCACGCGACCACGCTCGTGAGGATGTTCCCGGCGGACTCCTCCGCGCGCCTCGCGCCCGGCGTGGGCGACATCCGCAACAACGCCACGTATATCCAGTTCGAGCGCGTGCGCCCGGTGGACAAGCCCGGACGCGCAGACGCGCTCGCGAAGCCGTGCGAGGATTGTCCGCGCAACCGCCGCTGATATTCGTTGCAGGAATCTGCCATGGACGTTGAGAGCGCGTTTGCTGAACTGGCGGCGGTTAAGCCGCTGAAGATCGCCACGAGCCGCGAGCAGACCGTCGCCGTGATGGGCGCGGGCTCGCGCGGCAATGAATATCCCGCGTACGGGAAGCTGTTCCCCGGCACGCTAAAGGTCGTGGCCGTGGCGGACATCGACGCCTCTCGCCGTCACCGCATGGGCGACGAATGGGGAATCCCGCAGGAGCGTCGCTTCGGCGACTACCACGAGATGCTCGACGCGGGGAAGAACGGAAAGCTCGCCGACATCATGCTCGTATCGCTCCCCGACGACCTCCACTATGAACCGGCGATGGAGGCGATGCGCCAAGGCTACGACGTGTTGCTCGAAAAACCCATGGCGCAGACGGAGCAGCAATGCCTCGACCTGCTGGCGCGTCAGCGCGAGACAGGTGTGATGGTGGCCGTGGGACACGTTCTGCGCTACTCGCCGTACTTCCGCGCGCTCAAGAAGGCGCTCGACCTCGGGCTTGTCGGCGAAGTCGTGAACATCCAGCACCAGGAGCCGGTGATGTACGCGCACATGGCGCATTCGTTCGTGCGCGGCAACTGGCACGACGGCAAGGCGACGACGCCGATGATCCTCGCGAAGAGCTGCCACGACCTCGACATCCTGAAGTGGCTTATGGGCAAACGCTGCGTGCGCGTTTCGGCGGAAGGCGGCATCTCGCTCTTCCGCGCCGAAAACGCGCCTCCCGGCGCGACCGCGCGCTGCACGGACGGTTGCCCGCACGAGAAGACGTGCCCCTACTCCGCGATTAACATCTACGATAGGAAACGTTGGTTCCTCTACGTGTTCGACCTGAAGAAGGACTGTCCCTCAGAGGCGATTCTCGAAAAGCTGCGCACGACGGACTACGGCCGCTGCGTCTATCGCATGGACAACAACCAGCCCGACCACATCGTTGCGACGCTTCTCTTCGAAGGCGGCGCGACGGCGAGTTTCACCATGGACGCATTCACTCCGTGGGGCGGTCGCCGTACGCGGGTGATGGGCACGATGGGCTACATAGAAGGCGACGGCAAAACGTTCACTCTGCACCGTTTCGACACGGGGAAGTCGTACCCGTGGTCGTTCACGCCGCCGGAAGGGGAGTCGTACAAGGAAAGCGGACACGCCGGCGGCGACCTCGCCTTGATCCGCGATTTCATTCAGGCGGTCGATACGCGCGACTTCTCGCTTCTGTCGTCCAGTCTTGAGGCGAGCGTGGAGAGTCATTTGATGGGCTTCGCCTGCGAGCGCAGCCGAATCGGAAACACAAAGGAGACAATAAAATGAACAGATTGGCAAAGACGTTTTTCATCGCAGCCGCTGGTTTCGCGGCTGTAGCTGGGGCGGCTGATTACGACGTAATCGTCGCCGGCGGCGGCCCCGCCGGAATCGGCGCAGGGTACATGTCCGCCAAGAGAGGGGCGAAGACGCTCGTTCTGGAGAAGAGCGGCCGCCTCGGCGGAATGGGGGTATCCGCTATGGTCAGCCCGTTCTCGATGGCGACCTCCAGCGACATCGTTCGCGGAATCGCTAAGAGGATAGGCTTCGGGCGTAGCGTCGATTTCCATCTTGCCGACGTGCGCGCGTACGACCTTCTCAGGGAAGCCGGGGCGGACGTGATGCTCCATGCGGACGTGCTGGGCCCGGTGATGGACGGCAACCGCGTCACGGGCGTCCGCGTCCACTGCATCGAGGGCGAGCGCAAAATCTCCGCCAAGGTCGTGATCGACGCGACGGGCAACGGCATCGTCGCCGCCGCGGCGGGTGTGCCGTACGAGGAGGGGCGCAAAGGCGACGGCCTCGTCCAGCCCATGAGCATCATGTTCACCGTAGGGGGATTCGATCCCGCCAAGCGCTTTATCTGCGTTTCCGAGGAGCACGCCCGCAGTAAGCACTGCATCGTCAACGGCCGTAAGTGGGAGGACATCGTCCAGGATGAGATCAAGGCCGGCAACCTCCCCCCTGAAGTCGGCGTGATCCGCCTCTATCCCGGGCACACCAAAGGCCTAAACGTGGTGAACGCGACGCAGGTGAACGGACTCTACGGTTCGCGGTCCGCCGACCTCACGAAGGCGGAAATCGCCGCGCGCAAACAGGCGGCTCAGATCGTCGATGTGATGCGCCGCCATCTGCCCGGCTACGCAAACGCGCACATAGCCGAGATGCCGGCCGTCGTGGGCGTGCGCGAGACGCGCCGCTTTGAGGGCGTTGACAGGCTTACGACGGAGGACGTTCTCTCCGGGCGCAAGTGCGAGGACGCCGTCGCTCGCAGGTGCTCGTTCGTGATCGACATCCACAATCCGGCTGGCGCGGGTCAGGCCGACGGACACGACAAGGCCGTTACCGGCGGCGCACGCCGCGTGAAGCCGTATGACATCCCATACGGGGCGCTCGTGCCGAAGAAGGTTGACGGGCTGCTCTTCTGCGGACGCTGTCTTTCCGCGACGCACGAGGCGCTTGCAAGCTGCCGCGTGATGGGCCCTGCCATGGCGACGGGCGTGGGCGCTGGCGCGGCGGCGGCGGATGCCGTCAAGAAGGGGATAGAGGTTCGCGCAGTCGATGCAAAGAACCTTCACCTCTTCGACAAATAGAGTCAACTATTATCAGTTCAACTCCGCAGCACCGAGAATCGTTTCGAAGACGGTTCCGGTGGCAGGGATTTCCGCCTTGCAGTTGGCGGGCACAAGCACGCTCTGCTGCGCCTCGACGATGTAAAGTGCCGTGAAGGTGTCCGCTCGCGCCGGGATGGAAACCGTGCCGTTTGCGGTGACGGCCCTGAAACGGAAGAACGGGCAATCAACGGCGTCTTGAGGAGCGGGCGCGGGGATGGAAGGGTCGATGGCGACTAGAGACTCGTCAATGTGTATGGGGCGCGGATGGCCTGATTCGTCGAGCCGGCCCCAGTCGTGGATGCGGTAGGTGGTGTCGGAGCTTTGCTGCACTTCGTAGAGCGTCACGTCGTCGCCGATGCAGTGGACGAGTCCGCCGGGGATGAAGAACGATTGTCCCGCAGTGGTGGGGATTTCTGGTATGATCTCGCCGATGCTTCCGTCGCGTGCGCGCGTCTTGATTTCTTCGGGGGAGACACCGGGCTTGAATCCGGCGTAGATGGAGCCGTGTCCGCCAAGGATGCGCCACATCTCCGTCTTCGGCTCTCCGCCGAGGGGCTTTGCCGTCATCTCGTTTGGATGCACCTGCACGCTCAACCGCCGCGTTGCGTGGATCACTTTGAAGAGAAGCGGGAAGGTATCCGCCGAAGGCGCCTTCGCGCCGAGGAGTCCGCGTCCGTATTCGCGCACAACGTCCGTCAGCGTACGTCCCGCGAGCGGGCCGTTGGCGACGATTGACGGCGAGGACTGGTGGGCGGAAATCTCCCACGATTCCTCGCCCCAGATCTTTGGATGCCGGTTCTCCCGGAAATAAAGAGGGTAGCTCATGGCGCAAAGTATATCAAACGGTTATTCTTACAGCAAGTCACATGTGTTTCGCATTTTATTTTTCTATGGTGTAAGCGCTTGGGGAGTAGTTTTTTAGCCGCAAAGAACGCATAGATCGCAAAGCATATTATAATTTGGCGCATTGCAATTATACAGACCTGTCTTCTGCTTTTAGTTTTCACCAATTGGGTGAATTGCCGTACAGAAAGGACGGCGTTTATAATCAATAAAAATATCCATTCATTGTGATCAAAGATAAAAGGTGGGGCGAGGCGTCCCGCCGAGCCGTAGTGGGCTGGGACAGCCATGCCTAGTCCATAGAATCGATGGTCGTGTCTCCATTGGATGGAGAGGTGGTGTCTCCATTGGATGGAGAGTAGGTGTCTCCATTGGATGGAGAGTAGGTGTCTCCATTGGATGGAGAGGTGGGGTCTCTATTGAATGGAGAGGCGAGTCTCCATTGGATGGAGAGGCGGGGTCTCCATTGGATGGAGGTTTACAGGTCGATTGTAGGGCCGTTGGCGGTTGTCTTCGACGGGCGAAATCGCGATTTCCCGGAACCCTTTAATACGTCACCCGTATTTGCGATGTTGCAAAACCGGTCTGACCGGAATGCCGCTAACTTAAGGTGATTTCGGGCGTTTTCCGAGACCCAGCGTCGCCTTCGTCGGGCGCTTCGAGCGGCGGGTGTCAGGTGTC
>CACZDG010000069.1 GCA_902779865.1 uncultured bacterium | reverse complement strand
ATCGCGCTTACGCTTGCAACCTTCATGGAACGCAGGCACCCCGTAGCCATTGCCGAAACTCCCCGTAGGCAAGCCCCTTACCATGCGCATGTCCGGGGGTGTACCATGCGCATGGTCGAGGGGCTACCATGCGCATGGTCGAGTGGCTACCATGCGCATGTCCGGGGGCGTACCATGCGCATGGTCGAGGGGCTACCATGCGCATGGTCGAGTGGCTACAATGCGCATGTCCGGGGGTGTACCATGCGCATGGTCAAGGGGATACCATGCTCATGTCACGGTGAGTTTTGGTTGGCACATGGGATACGAGACGCGGGATTCGATTCCTTATATATAGGCAGATGTCGGCTCATGGCGACATCCTTCCGGTTTCGTCCGCTAGCCCCAACCGTCCCCTAACCAGACCTCCTCTGTCCCCGCAACCAAATCCCCCTGACCCTAAGGGTATTTGTCACTGACGTTAGAGCAAATCGTCACTGACGTTTATGCAAATCGTCACTGACGTTAGAGCAAAGTGTCCCTGACGTTTTGGTGGATCGTCCCTGACGTTTGTACGAATCGTCCCTGACGTTTTGGTGGATCGTCCCTGACGTTTGGGCACATCAACAGTAGCTTTTGGAACTACGGTCAATCCGCAAGGGTGAAGGGTATTTGTCAGGGCATGAGGCATTGGAGAATATGCGTGAACTTGCCATGTCCGTGGGTGTACCATGCTCATGGCCGAGGGTGTACCATGCGCATGCCCTATGCCCCCCAATCTCCACGTCCTCACAACGAAATCCCCCCATTCCCAAGGCCATTTGATGCCTTCGTTTTGGTGAAACAATGCCTTTGCTGGAACAAAACAATGCCTTTGTTGCATTAAAACAATGCCTTCGTTTAGGTGAAACAATGCCTTCGTTTTGACGAAACAATGCCTTTGTTTGCGCGAAACGATGCCTTCGTTTGGCCGTATGCAAGGGGGCGTTTTGTTTTGCGTTCCATTGCGGCCGAAATCATGCTATACTACACCAAGTTTTTTGGAAGAAAAAGGAGTAACTGCCATGACAAGAGGATGCCTGCATCCAATGCGCCAGTACGGCAAATCGCCACGGCGCAGCTCTACCGAGGCCGGAATGCCGTCATCGTTCAAGGATTTGTTCGTTAAACCGCTGAAGGACGGATACTCGTCAATCGGCAGGGGGGAAGTCTGCGCGTTGCCCCCGGACGCCCTTGTGGAATTGCGTGAGCAGGTGATGTCGGCGCATCGGCCACGGGCGAGCCTGGCGGACGCCAAATGCCTTTGGCGGATAGGGACGATGGTGCTTGAGAAAGTGGTAGGGCTCCGAAGAGATTCCGTTGCCGCAGGGCTGAAGTACGCCGTAGTGAAACTTGGGAAGATACTTGCGGCATGTCGCAGACGGCAGATGCCGCGCCAACGCATGGCCGGAAACAGGGGCACGGGAGGTCCCCAGATGCCCCCGCAGGCTGCGGCACAGATGCAGGAAGTTGTCCGCGACGTGGTGATAAACATCTCGTTGACGATCAATGTCGCGAGTGGCGGCCATGTTTCGCTTGGAGATGCATTGGCTGCTGGCACCGCACGCGCCTCCGACTGTGGGGCGAGTTCCAGCCACAAGAGGAAATCGGAGGAATCGGAGAAGCCGGAAATGAAGAACGTGCGCGGCAAGGGGAAGAACCATTTCATAGCCAAACGGGACATACAGGGTTGCCTTTACGAGTTTCCGCCCGACCGCAAATCGCTCAAGTACATCCCCACCGGCAAGGCATACACTTTCTCAGGCGAAAAAACCATAAAATTGGTGAACCGTCTCACTGGCGGCATGATGCACGGCGACTGGCATGTGCAGCTTTCTGGCGACGACATCAACCATCTGCGAAACACCTGCAAGGATTTCCTCAATGACTGCGTGGTGCGTGAAAAGTACACTGGTTCGCCCGATGGAAACCGCAAGTGGAGCGGACGTGCACGGTTGAAGTGGCGCTTGAAGCTCAGACCTCCGCCGCCGACGGAAGCCAGCGCGTCTTCGGCCGCCTAACACAACCTGTTGACGCCTGCGAGGGCGCGGTGCTCACGCTGTGGACGCACGGGCTGTCGCCGGATTCGGCGCTAACGCCAGCCCCGTCCAACAAGCTCACCGTCCTTGCCGGCGACGGGCCTGGCCCCGAACCCCTCGCCCAGACGAGCGACGGCAAGTGCAAGGTGATGACGTTCAAGGACACCGCTGGCGGTAGTTCTACGGACTTCACGCTCGGCCACGAGTGGGTATTCACTGGTGAAGGTCTCTTCGACCAGCAGCACGTTCCTCAGGGCTATTGGTATGGCACCGACGCTTACATTACCGTTGACGGTAACGAAGCCGGACTGACCGTTGAACACTCCGAGGACGGAACGGTTGCAACCGTGATCGAGAACGGCGACGTCCCGCCGGGCACGTATCAGAACGTACCGTTCTCCTATCCGGTGCGTCGTGGCAGCGAGACGGAAACGCTCACGCTCACGATCCCGACGCTCCATGTGGCGTAAGGGTACAGGCTGGGTGCGCCGCCAAGCTGGCGGCGATACTACGGTGGTGGGGCGAGCCCTCCGGGCGAGCCGTGACAACAAGCGTACAACAGCAAGTTGTGGCGGCTCGGCGGGGACGCCTCGCCCCACCTGACCTCGCCCCACCGTGCGGTGGGCGGGGGAAACAGCAAGCGTACAACAACAAGATCAAGCCCCCTGCAATCAACTTGCAGGGGGCTTGCATTTTTCCCATTCCCAACCCCGCACCCGATTATTCACCCTGTGAAAAACTGACCGAAAATTGACGCTTGACTTCTAACAAAAAAAAAATGCTATTCTATGCGTGATTCACGGAGAAAGTGGCTTCTCCCAAGGTCATGGTTCTAATAGAAGGAGCGTTTTATGTCGTTCAAAGTACTGAAAACCGCGCCGTTCATGGCGACGATGATGTTGTGCGCAGCGGCGGCGATGCCGTCGTTCGGCGCGAAGCCGTATGACGCCGAGGTGGAATACCTTGAGGCGCCGGTTGGAACAGGCGGAGTGCCGTACATCGATACGGGCCTCAAACCGGCCGACGACATGGGCGTTCGCCTGCGCGTGGCACCGTTACGCGTTTCAGCCGACACGACCGTGTGCGGTGCGATGGCCACCGTAATGGTGGACAACAAAAACGTGGACTGGAGATGGTACATGGGATTCATTAATAAGACTGACGGCTATCTCTCATGGGGGACGAGTAATCCGGGCACACGTTTCTCCTATTCCCCCAACACCATCTACGACATCCTTTTCAACCATTTCAACAGCCGCAACAGAAGAGTCGAAAAGGTGGGCGGCGGCTACACATTCGATTTGCCGATTACGGACGCCTGGCCTTCCGGCGCGAATCAAAACATCTATCTTTTCGCCTACAACAACAGGGGAACGGCAGGCAATACCGGCAACGCCCGCATCTACTCCGCGCAGTTCACGCAGGGCGATGCAGTGGTGATGAACCTCGTCCCTGTAATCAAGGACGGCGTCGGCTACATGTACGACACGATCGGCGAGACGCTTCTCGGCAAGGTCGAAGGCTCGTCGTCGGCCGAGTTCACGTGCGGGCGCAGCATCATCGACGAGAGCGTGACGCTTGACGCCGACGCCGACTGGACGCATCTCGGGCAGTTGCTGATCTCCTCCGGTGTGACGATCGACCTCAACGGGCATACGCTCAAAATCGTTGGCGCGGACGGCGAAGGCACGATCACAGATAATTCTGCGGGTGATCCGGGGCTTCTTCGCGTCACGGCTCCTTCGAGCGTGGAGACGCCCGTGACCGTCACGACATCGGGCAATATGACAATCTTCCGTTCCCGCAAGCCTTACGACGCCGAGGTAGAGTATCTTGAAGCGCCGGTTGGAACAGGCGGAGTGCCGTACATCGACACTGGTCTCAAGCCGGCTAACGACATGGGCGTTCGCCTACGTGCGGCGCCGTTGCGCGAATCGGACGACACGACCGTGTGCGGTGCGATGGCCACCGTAACGGTGAACAACAAAAACGTGGACTGGAGATGGTACATGGGATTCATCAAGAAGAAGGACGGCTATCTCTCATGGGGCACAGCGAACCCAGGCA
Organism: uncultured bacterium; assembly: GCA_902779865.1. GTDB lineage: Bacteria > Verrucomicrobiota > Kiritimatiellia > RFP12 > UBA1067 > RUG572. The sequence goes on along the minus strand of CACZDG010000069.1, from coordinate 14,381 downwards.
CCCGCTTCACCTATACTCCCAACACCATCTACGACATCCTTTTCAACCATTTCAACAGCCGCAACAGAAGAGTCGAAAAGGTGGGCGGTGGCTATGCCTTCGATTTGCCGATCACGGACGCCTGGCCTTCCGGCGCAAATCAAAACATCTATCTTTTCGCCTACAACAGCAAGGGAACGGCTGGCAATACCGGCAACGCCCGCATCTACTCGGCTCAGTTCACCAAGGGCAATAATGTCGTGATGGATCTCATTCCCGTACGCAAGGACGGAGTGGGATACATGTACGACAAGGTGTCCGAGACGCTTCTCGCAAAGGTGCCGACGGCCCCGCTCGCCTTCACATACGTGAACGACGCGGCGGACGTGGCGTACATCGAAGGAAACGTCACGCTTGACGCGGATGCGGACTGGACCTCTCGCGGCATCCTGCGCATCGACGATTGCGCGACGATCGACCTGAACGGACACTCGCTCACCATCGCCGGCTCGTATGGAACGGGCACGATCACCAACTCGTCCGCAACCCTCGGCGAAGTGCATTTCGTCGTGCCAACGCAGATGGTGCAGACTTGCTCGCTTGCGCTTCTTGGCAACATCAAGGTGTTCAAGGAGGGCGACGGTACGCTTTCGCTCAATCGCGCGGGGCAGACGTTCACCGGTGGTGTGGTCGTGAACGGTGGAACGGCGAAGGCCGGCGCCTCGTGTCCGGAAAACGGCGGCTACTGGGGGGCCGAAGGTGGCACGATCACCGTCAATTCCGGTGCCACGTTCGAGTTTAATGGAAACAGCTACTTTTACTACAAGGACTTCGTTCTCAACGGCGGCACGCTTGCCAACCACGCGTCGGGCATGAGCAGTACGTATGGAATCGGTAACGTCACGCTCGTCGCCGATTCGTCGCTGAACATAGGGTCTTATGTGCTTACGTATTTCTTATCGCCCAATCCCGCGACATTCGACCTTGACGGGCACAAGCTGACTGTCAATGCAGGTGCTGGTGGACAGTTCAATGTCGCATTTCCGGTCGTGAACGGCACGGTGGAATACGAGGCGGGCGGATATCTGGCCGTACCTGCAGGCGCGACAGCCGACTCTACCTCGCTCGACCTGAAGATGATCGGTGCGGCGTTTATTGGAGACGGTGCCCTGTCGGTGAGCAATTATCTCGCCTCCTATACCCAGCAATGGAACCACGGCAGTGCCATCATCAGGGTTTACGGCACGTTCACGCCCGCCGGCGTGGACGAGAACGGGCTCGAGTACTTCCACGGCTGCGAGATGCAGAATGGCTCGACTATCGACCTTTCCGCGAAAACCGCGACGTGGGACACGACGGCGACGGGTTGGAGCGGAACTGGCGACGCAGATGGCGCTCGCACCGTGACATTCGCCGACAATGCGACGGTGACGCTTGACCTCCATGGGCGCACGCTTGCGAAGGGCGAGAAGATCGTGAGCTGGATTGAAACACCGGCGAACCTTGACACGTTGACGTTCGCGCTCGACGCGGCAACCGTCGAGGCGGGCGAGGAGCTTGTCGTCACGGATTCCGGCATCTACTACGCAGCCGATGAGGGTACCGTCGCCCACGCCTACTGGACTGGGGCGATCGACAACGACGTCACGAATCCCGGCAACTGGGCCTGCACCAACTTCATGGGTGGCGCGGTGGCGGATGGCGTTCCCGGTGCCAGCGCGGCAGTCCATGTCTCCGGCGAAGTGGGATTCCAGATTCCCGCCTCGCAGCCGATTACATACGATACCATCGTGTTCAGCAACGTCGTCCTCACGAACGACTGCGACTGGAGCGGACTCGCCGAATGGGCAATTGCCGTAAATAGCGGCGACACGGTAGATCTCGGCTCGGTCGATCTGAACGGACACACTCTCAGTCTTGCCACGCACGCGACCGCCTCCGACGGGCACATCTACGACTTCGTCACGCTTGCGGTCACGGACAATTCCAACGGCACTCCCGGCGAGCTGCACATCGCCGTGCCGGACGTGGATACGTATCTTGAATGCAGCGGCTTCGCGCTTTCCGGCAATGTGAAGCTCGTCAAGGACGGCGCCGGCCGGCTTGCGATGACGCGGGCGAACCAGACGTTCGCCGGCGGCGTGCTCATTGCAGAGGGAACGGGCTATTCGCCGAAGACGTCCTATCCAGAAACAGGAAACTACTGGGGTGCGTCAAACGGTACGATCACGGTCGCTGCGAACGCGACGTTCGACGTGTGCGGCAACAACGACTTCTATACCAAGAACTTCGTCCTTGACGGCGGTACGCTTGCGAATAGTGGACCTAGCATGAATGGCAACGTCGGCAAATATGGGATAGGGAACGTGACGCTTGCTGCGGATTCGATTTTCATGACGGCGCGAAACATCTCAACCCACTTCTATGCGCCAGATGGCACTCCTGCGAAAATCGATCTTGGCGGACATACGCTGACGAACTCGCTTGTTTACGGCGCTCAAATGTACATTCCGCTGTCGGTCGAGAACGGCACGATGGTTGCCAGGAATCTGACGACTGAAAGCAACGGGGGCTATGTGCGCCTCAATAGCGACACGAGCGGAGGATCGGCGACGTTCAACCTCGTGATGGAGACGGTGGCGTTGGAACTTCACGGAACGCTTTCGGTGAGCAACTACGTGGCACGCTACACGGGTGGATACAACCATGGCAATGCCGCCATCAAGGTTTACGGCACGTTTACGCCGGACGCGGTTCTGGCGAACGGAAAAGAATGCTTCCACGGCTGCGAGATGCAGAACGGCTCGTTCATAGACCTCTCGGCGAAGACGAACGCATGGAGCAGCGTTGCACTGGGTTGGACAGGAACGGGCAACATGGACGGCAACCGCACGACGACGTTTGCGGACGGAGCTACGGTGGGCATTCTGCTCGGGACGCGCAACGTGAAGTCGGAGGAGAAGATCATCGACTGGTCCGCCGCAGCTCCGTCGAATCGCGCGGGGCTCACGTTCTTCGGCCAGTTCGCCAATGGCCGCAGAACCAACCTCAAGATCATGGACGACGGCCTCTACGCGCTTCGCAAGGGCTTCATCCTGATCGTCAAATAGTCTGTTAAGCAGTTTTGGAGATGAGTTAGGGCGTGTGATGGCCGAATGCGTAACGAGAAAACTATGGAACGACCTATTTATTTTCCATTTTAGGCTTGCGTTTCGGTCCAGAATAATGTATCATAGACGTTGATTTTCACCACCAAAAGAGTTTAAACCAAAAAGGAGTAAAGAAAATGAAGAGTTCGATGATGATGACAGTCGCGGTTTGCGGCGTTCTCGCGTTTGCGGTATCCGGCTGCAGATACGATGACGAGGGCGTCAATCCTGACGACCTCGCAGTGTCAACTGACGTTGGTACCGACGGTGCCGACGTGAATGAAGATGCCGCAGGCAAGGATGTTGCGACCGAGGATGCGGCCGCCAACGCCAATGCGAACGCTGCCAACGCTGGCGCGGACATCGATGGCATCAAGGGTGATGACGGCGTGCCCGCCACGGGCCGTCCGTTTGACCAGGATCCCAACTACACGCGTTGTACGGACGTCGCGTTTGAGCCGGTTTACTTCGGCTTCGACGCCTCCAACCTCGCGCCTGCGGAGTTGGCCAAGATCGAGGCCGTAGCCAAGCACCTCAAGGAGACCGGTCGCGTCGTGATCGTCGAGGGCAACTGCGACGAGCGCGGCTCCAACGAGTACAACCTTTCGCTCGGCGAAATCCGTGCCATCGCGATTCGCGACTACCTCGTGACGCTCGGCGTAGATACGCAGTTCGTGCAGACGAAGAGCTACGGCGAGGAGAAGCCTGCGGTCGTCGGTGCCAACGAGGGCGCGTGGAGCAAGAACCGTCGTGGCGAGTTCGCGGTCTTCGCGAAGAAGCAGTAATAGTTCGGTTGACGGCTTCTGATGAGCTTTGCGTTCATCTTTGATTCCGTTGGAGGCACCGAGTGGTTCGTTCTGCTCGGTGTCATTCTTATTGTCGTCGGGCCTAAGAACCTGCCTTCCGCAGCGCGCAAGTTGGGACAGATAATGACCAACCTCCGCAGGGCGGCGGACGAGTTCAAGAGGCAGCTTCTCTCGATGGACCAGGAGGTCCGCAAGACGGTTGAGGACGCAGTCACCGACGATAATACCTCCACGGCATCTTCGAGTGGCGATGATGCCGACAGGGCCGAATATGAAGGGCAGTACAACGACAGCGACAATCCGTACCCCGACGACAATCCATATCCCGGCCATGACGACAGCTACTTTGACGAGAGCGGGTATCAGAACGACTATGGGCCTGACTCCGCCGACTCCGATGCGGGTCACGATTCAGATGCGTCAGATTCCGCGTCTGAATCAGAGGCAGCGCCTTCCGCGAAGCCGGCGCCTACGGACGAGGAGCTGAAGGCTGTGAAGATCACGGTGTCGCCGCGTCCCGGCAGCGCGAATTAAGGTGCGTGAGATGATCAAGAACCCAGATGAGTACAACGATCCGCCGCGCCCGTTTTTCGAACACATAGTCGCGCTGCGGTCTTGTCTGATAAACGCCGTTCTGGCGTGGGCGCTCTGCTGCATCTTCTGCGGCGTGTTTTCCCCAACCGTCCTCGGATGGCTCAAGGCCCCAGCGGCAGCGCTTGAGGAGGCGGGCAAGATCAAGATCGTAAGCCTAAACCTCACGGGCGGCTTCAGTCAGATCATGTCCATCGCCATGTGGGGCGGCACCGCTCTGAGTTTCCCGTTTGTGATGTACTTCATCCTGCGTTTCGTATTCCCCGCGCTCACCAAGCGCGAGAAGATCGCAATACTGTTCTTCCTGCTGTGTGGGACTGCGTTCTTCGGCGTGGGGGTGACGTTCGCGTACGGCCAGCTTGCGCCGAACGTGGTGCGTTTCTTCGACGTGGTGAACGGCTGGGTCGGGCTTAACGTGACGGAAGTCCAGATCGAGAACTACGTCCCGCTGATCCTCAAGCTGATCCTCGCGTTCGGCCTCGTGTTCCAGGTGCCGCTGCTGCTGTTCGTGCTGGGATGGCTGGGCGTGATTACGTCCGACTCCCTGCGCCGCTGGCGCCGCTTTGCGATCGTGCTCGCGTTTTTCCTAGGGATGGTTCTTACGCCGCCAGATCCCATGAGCCAGTTGCTTATGGCCATCCCGCTGATCCTGCTCTACGAGGTCAGCATCTGGGGCGTCTATTTCAAGGAGACGTGCACCGGCGAACATTCTTCGAAGAAGAAGGACGGTGAGCCGGCATGAAGAACCGGTGGCTGATCGTGCTCGGCTTTTTGGGCGCGATCCTGTTGGGGGCGTTCATTTTCATGCTGCCGGTGTCGTCCGCGTCCCATACGTGGATGAAGCCGATGGATGCCCTGTTCACGGCGTGTTCTGCGGTTTGCATAACGGGGCTGACGGTAGTTGACGTGGGGAAGGATCTTTCCTGTTTCGGGCAAGTGGTGCTCGCGTGTCTCGTGCAGCTTGGATGCGCCGGCATCATGACGTGTGCGACGTTCTTCCTCGTCGTCGTGGGGCGGCAGGTGTCGCTTCAAAGCGAGTTCTCCCTCATGAACGCATACGGCGTTTCAGGAGTGCGCGGATTCCGGTCGCTCGTCGTGTGGGTTGTCGTGGCCATGCTCCTGATCGAGGCGCTTGGCACGTTGGCGCTATGGGGACAGTTCACGAGCGGGCAGCAGTTCGCCGAGGCCGTGCGCGACGTCCATTCATGGTACCGTGCGTGGTTCTTCTCCGTAATGGCCTTCTGCAACGCGGGTTTCTCCATCGAGCCCGGCAGCATAGCGGCGTTCGGCGACCAGCCGCTTGTTGTCGTCACGCTGGGCGTGCTCGTGGTTCTCGGTGGCGTGGGGTTCATCGTGCTCTACAACGTGTGTACTGTCAAGTTCTGGCGGCGCAACCTCATGAAGAGGGGACGCCTCACCCTCCATGCGCGCGTGGTGCTGAAGTGGACGTTTCTGTTCACGCTCATCATGTTCGCGTTCTACGTCCTGCTGGAGTGGAAGGGTTCGCTTGCCGGATTCGATTGGCAGGAAAAGCCGGCGATCGCCTTCTTCCAGGCGCTGACGCCGCGTACATGCGGATTCACGGTAGTGCCGGTGGAGGACATGCATCCTGCAACGAGGTTCCTCTCCGAGGTGATGATGTTCATCGGCGCCGCGCCGGGCGGCGCGGGAGGCGGCATCAAGATAACGACATTCGCGGTGTTCATCACCACGCTTTTCGCGATCTGCCGCGGCCACCGCGACACCGTGATGTTCCGTCGCGCCGTCCCCGAGGCGATCGTGCGCGAATCGATTATCATCGTGTTCGTGTTCGCGGCGCTGATCACGTGCGCGATGACCGTGCTGCTTGCTACCGAGAAGAACATCTCGTTCGAGTACCTGCTCTTCGAGACGGTCAGTGCGGTATCCACCACCGGACTCAGCTGCGCGGACACGACGGTGTCCCTTTCAACGGCTGGGCGAGTGGTGATAATGCTCTGCATGTTCTGCGGGCGCCTTGGCGCCATCGCCATCGTCATGCTCATCGGCGGGCAGGACGAACGCATTTCCATTCGCTTCCCCAAGGAGGAGCTAGTGGTCGGCTAGACGTGTTTCGCGTCGTTGAAAGGAGATCGGGTATGTTCAAGATTGGTTGCCATCTATCATCCGCAGGCGGTTACATGGCCATGGGACAGACTGCGCGCGCCATCGGTGCGAACGTGTTTCAGTTCTTCACGCGCAATCCTCGCGGTGGGGCTGCGAAACCGATCGACCGCAACGACGTGCGCGATTTCATCGCATACGCCGAAAAAGAGGGCGTTGGCCCAATCCTCGCCCATGCGCCATATACGCTCAACGCAGCAGGTGCGGACGAGCGTGTGCGCGAATTTGCCGAATCCACGATGGCGGACGACCTCAAGCGACTCGAACTCACGCCAGGCGCGCTCTACAACTTCCATCCGGGAAGCCACGTGGGACAGGGCGTAGATGTGGGCATACAGCTCATTTCCTCCATGCTCGTTCGCATCCTCTCGCGTCTTGATGTGCCGCCCGCCACGTCCATTCTCCTTGAGACGATGGCTGGCAAGGGTTCGGAAGTCGGGCGCACTTTCGAGGAACTGCGTTCCATCATCGACGCGACGGAGGCGAAGCTTCCATACGCCTACCGCATTGGAGTGTGCCTTGATACATGCCATGTGTGGGACGGCGGGTACGATATTGTCAGCGACCTTGATGGTGTAATCGCGCAGTTCGACTCCGTCATCGGATTCGACCGCCTGAAGGCGATCCACCTCAACGACTCCCTCAACGTGCGCGACTCGCACAAAGACCGCCACGCATGTATCGGGAAGGGCAAAATCGGCCTTGACGCGCTTGTGCGCGTAATCAACCATCCGCGTCTGCGCGACTTGCCTTTCTACCTCGAGACGCCGAATGACCTTGACGGCTACCGCGACGAAATCGCCCTCCTTTCATCACATCGCGATTAAAGTCTCGGTTGGCATGTGGCGCAGAAGTATGGTATAATCTACGCCATGAGAAAACTAGGCATTGCTTTATTTGCGGGGTTGCTTGCGTTGGCTGGCAATTCCGAACCTGTGTGCGTCAACGGCGTGTGCTATCCCGACGAGGAAGCTGCACGTGCGGCAGGTGCGCTCGGAGGTGCGGACGGCGAGAGCTACGGTGACCTGCATGACTTGTTGCAGGTGACGGATAAACCGGGGAAAACGAAAAATCCAGTTGCTCCGGAAGCTTCGGGAAATCACCTGTCGCGCCGCCTGGCGGTCGGCTACATGGACGCCTCCGATTTCACGGCGTTTCTGACTGGCAAGCCGAGCGTGGCCGACACGCTTGGCGAGGCGTCCGTGGCGATGGTGTTCCTTCTGGTGCTGCTCGGCGGTTTGCTGATGAACCTCACGCCTTGCGTGCTGCCGCTCGTGCCTGTGAGCCTTGCCCTCGTTGGACGCGGCGCCCCGCGCGGAATTGCGTACGGACTTGGCATGACGCTCGCCTACGGTGCGTTGGGAGCCGCCACGGCGTTCGGAGGACTGGCCTTCGGCGCTATCCAGTCGAGCCCGTGGTTCAACGTCGCCGTTGCCGTCGTGTTCGTCCTGCTGGGCCTCGCTACGAGCGAAGTGTTCTTCATAGACTTCTCGCGGTTCCGTCCGCGTCCGAAAGTGGGTGCGCCTGCCGCCGCGAAGCGCGGGCTACTTGGGCCGTTCCTCCTCGGCTCTGGAACGGCTGTCCTTGCGGGCGCGTGCGTGGCGCCGATTCTGCTCGCAACGCTCGTCCTCACGGCGAAGTGGTTCGCGGCGGGACGCATGTGGGCCGTCGCGCTGCCGTTCGTGCTGGGTGCGGGCATGGGACTCCCATGGCCGTTCATCACGGCTGGGATGTCCGTGCTGCCGAAGCCGGGCGCGTGGATGCGGTGGGTGAACCGTGCGTTCGCCATCATCCTGTTCGGCTTCGCGGCGTGGTACGGCTGGCTCGCGTGGGGTGGCTTCACGGCGCGCGCCGAAACCGCGCCTTCGCAAAATGCTGCCGCCGAATTCGATCCGACGCGTCCGACCCTTGTTATCGTCGGTGCGCCGTGGTGCAAGAACTGCACGGCGATGGAAAAATCCACGCTGAAGGAGCCGCCTGTTGTGGAGGCTCTCGCGAAGTTCAACGTGAAGCACATCGAGATAAACACTTTCGACGATCTTGGAAAACATCCGGAGCTGTCCGGCCTCGACATCAAGGGCGTCCCCGCCTACGTGGTGATTGATGCGGAGAAGAAGGAAAAGAAATGAAAGCGACACGGAAAATGACAACAACCCGCCTGGCGGCGAGCCGCCGGCAATTCGCGAAGGTCGCGTCCGCAGCGGCGCTCCTTCTGGCCGCTGGGTGTTCCGGCGGCGACGATTCAAAGGATAAAGCAACGAACAAGAAGGAGAAGACAGGAATGGACTTTGACGAACTGAAGGAGGCGCGCCGGAGCGTGCGCCAGTATGCGAAGAGCGAAATCACCAAGGAAGAGCTGGAGAAGATCGTCACGGACGCGCTGAACGCGCCCAGCTGGAAGAACACGGAGACGACGCGCTACTATGCGGCCGCCACCGCCGCAGCCAAGGAGCGGATGTGGAAGGAGGCGCTTCCCGGATTCAACGCCGCCAGCTCCGCGAACGCCGCCGCGCTCGTGGCCGTCACCTACGTGCCCGGCGAGAGCGGCTTCAACGACGGCAAGGCAGTGGACAATCTCGGCAACACGTGGGGCGCGTATGACTGCGGACTCGCAAGCTCGTACTTCATCCTCGCGGCGAAGAACCGCGGATGGGACACGCTCATCATGGGCATGCGCGATGTCGCGAAGGTCAAGGCGATTCTCGGCATCCCTGAAAGCGAGATTCTGATGTCGGTGATCGCCGTCGGCAAGTCTGCGCAGAAGTACATGAAGCGTCCGCGCAAGCCTGTCGCCGAAGTGCTGAAAGTAAAGTGAAGTCGATGAAGACGTCCAAAACTGAAGGTCGCGGCGTTAGTTCCGTTCTGTTCGACGTGGCGCTCAAGGTGCGCCCCGGCGCGTTCGCGGAAAACGCTGCGCTTCTGCTCGATTTCATGAAGGCCGCAGCAAAGGCTGGCAATGCGGAGATAGTGGTGCCAGCCGACTTCATCCGGGGTGGCGATTGTGGATCGCTTAACGACCATCCAGCGTTCCAGGCGGCGCTCGCCGCCGCGCAGGAGAAGTTCCTAACGGCCGCTGCGAAGGTGAAGGGTGCGCCGAAGGTCAAGTTCACGCAAGCCAGTCTTTGTCCGCCTCCACTTTCGGGCGTTGGCCCGGATCCGCGCTTTCCGTTCGGCGGACGTCCCGGCGAGGTGTTCCTCCGGCAGGTAACGGGGCTCGTGCGCCGTCTCGACGCAATCGGTTGCCGCCACGCGGTGATTGGCCTTTCCGGTGGACTCGACAGCGCACTCGCATTGCTCGTGACGGTGGCGGCGTTTGACCGGTTGGGTCTTGATCGTGCGGGTGTCCACGTCTTCACGATGCCCGGCTTCGGCACCACGAAGCGTACGCGCGGCAATGCGGAGGATCTTGCGGAGGGGCTTGGCCTCAAGTTTGAGACCATCGACATCACCCCCGCCTGCCGCCAGCACTTCAAGGACATTGGACAGAGCGAGCGCGTCCACGACATCACCTACGAAAACGCGCAGGCGCGCGAGCGCACGCAGATACTCATGGACAAGGCCAATCAGGTGGGCGGTATCGTGGTAGGCACGGGCGACATGAGCGAGATCGCGCTTGGCTGGTGTACGTACAACGGCGACCACATGAGCATGTTCGGCGTGAACGCGGGCGTGCCTAAGACCATTGTGCGCGAGGTATGCCGCTGGTGGGCCGAGGGAAATCCGGGGTTGTCCGCAAAGGCGCTCCTCGACATCATCGCGACGCCAGTGAGTCCAGAGCTGTTGCCGTCGAAGCGCGGCAAGATTGCGCAGAAGACCGAGGACAAGGTAGGTCCCTACGAGCTGCATGACTTCTTCCTCTGGCACTTCATCGCAGAGCAGAGTTCTCCGGCGGAGATATTGAAGGCTGCGAAAAAGGCGTTTAAGGGAGCGTACAGCGCGGCTGAAATCGGCAAGTGGCTCGATGTCTTTTTCCGCAGGCTATTTTCGCAGTCGTTCAAGCGCAACTGCGCTCCGGACGGCGTGCAGGTGTTTCCGGTGTACCTTGCGCCGTCCGCCTGGCACGTGCCAAGCGACATCGCCCTTGCCAAAGGTTTCCTTGCATGAACCTTCACTGCCCGTTTGTATTTGCTTGCGCCGTGACGGCGTTTGCTGCGTTTGCGGACGGGATTGCGCTTGAGGTGGGCTTCCGCTCGCCTCCAGATTCGGCGAAGCCGCAGACGTGGTACCATCTGATGAACGGCAACGTCACGAAGGCTGGAATCACGCGCGACTTCGAGGAAATCGCGAAGGCAGGCCTGGGCGGAGTGCAGATATTCGACGTTGGATGCGACATTCCGCCAGGCGACGTCAAGTTCGGTTCGCCTGAGTGGTTTGACATTCTCCGCCACGCCCACAACGAGGCAAAGCGGCTTGGCCTCACACTCGGCATCCACAACTGCTCCGGCTGGTCGTGCTCCGGTGGACCGTGGGTGAAGCCCGCCGACGCAATGAAAGTGACGATGCATTCCGAGATGGTCGTGACGGGTCCCGTAAGTTTTTCAAAACGTCTGCACCGAATAAAGAAGGACAACGGTTTTTACGCTGACATAGCAGTGCTTGCATATCCGACGCCGGAACCGGGTGCGACGCTCTCAAATGCCAATGTAAAGACGGGACGCATTCGCAAGGGAATGAGTGTGGAGCTCTCTTCAATAGCCCGTGACACGAAGGAATTTCCCGCCGCAAAGGTTATTGCCAAGGACAAAATAATCGACATCACCGGCAAGATGGCGAAGGATGGAACGCTTACATGGGATGTCCCCGCCGGGCGTTGGTCGATTTTCCGCCTCGGCTACATCTGCAACGGGCGCGTGAATCGTCTGCCGTCGAAGGATGGCTATGGCCTTGAGGTGGACAAGTTTTCGGCGGAGGCGTTCAACCGGCACTTTGACGCATACATGGGACGGCTCTGTCGTGAACTTGGGTTTCGCGCTGGTGAAGTACATGAGACGGGGCTTAGCAACATACATGTCGATAGCTGGGAAGTCGGCAACCAGAACTGGACGCACGGGCTTGAAAAGACGTTTGAGCGGCGCATGGGATATTCGATTGTTCCGTATCTGCCGATTCTCGCAGGGCGCGTAGTCGGTTCCGTGGAAGAGAGCGAAAGGTTCTGCGAGGATTTCCGCCGCCTGCTGGCCGATCTTCTTGCTGAGAACTACGCCGCCAGCTTTGCAAAACGCTGCCACGAGTACGGCCTCATCATGACCGCTGAGCCGTACGGCCCCAGCAACGCCGACGACATGCAGTACGGGGAAGTAGTCGATTTGCCGATGTCGTGCTTCTGGATGGACGGCACATGCGGTCCGGGAAAGTTCCCGTGCATGGACAACAGCCACTACGCAGCGTCTCTTGCGCATGTGTGGGGGCGGCGCTACGCCGCAGACGAGGCTTTCACTTCCGGACCGCCGAATGGCGGACGCTGGCTTGAAACGCCGTTCTCGATCAAGTGGCAAAACGACCGCGCGTTCGCCAATGGCTGCAACTTGATCGTCTATCACCGATTCACGCACCAGCCGTGGGCGGACGACAAATATCTTCCCGGCATGACCATGGGGCGGTGGGGAATGCATCTTGACCGCACGCAGACTTGGTGGTCGCTCGTTGGCGGGTGGTTCCGCTACCAGGCGCGATGCCAGTGGATGCTCCAGGAAGGCAAGTTCGTCGCCGACGCTCTTTTCTGGAACGGAGAGGAAGCGCCAAAGCACGGCTGGCCGAAGATCAACCTTCCGAGTGGATACGAGTTTGATGTCTGCGCGACGAAAGCCGTCGAACTGCTGACGGTTAAGGATGGTAAGATCGTAGTGCCGGGCGGGGTGGAGTACGAGATACTCGTGCTGCCGGATACGGATACGATGAGCGAACGTATGGTGAAGAGAGTTGGCGAATTGGTTGATGCGGGTGCGAAGGTCGTCGCGCAGCGGCGTCCGATTCGTGCACCGGGACTCATGCGGGCCGCCCGGTGGTCGGCCCCTACCAACGGTAGGGCGCGATCACCGAGCGCGCCGCAAGAATACCTTGCACTTGTCGATTCCGTGTGGGCGAAGGGCGTGATGGAATGTTCGCCGACCGATGTTTTGAAGCGTCTTGGCATTGCGCCAGATTTCACGTGCGGCAGGAAGGATGTGGCATGGATTCACCGCCGTGACGGTTCCGCCGATTGGTATTTTGTCGCCTGCGGCAACTCAACGAACGTTTCTTTCGAGGCGTCGTTCAGGATTGCGGGAAAGGTGCCGGAGATTTGGGATGCCGAGACGGGCAAGATTCACGATGCGGCGGAATGGCGTGTGGAAGGGGACCGCACTGTGGTCGCGCTTGATTTCCCACCAAGCGGCAGCGCGTTTGTGGTGTTTAGGAGGAAAATGGGGAATGGGGAACGGAGAACGGGGAATGGGGAACGGGGAACGGGAAATGGGGAACGGGGAATTGGCGGTAGGGCGCGGATTCCAGCCGCGCCGACAACAAGCGTACAACAACAAGAAATTGCGGGGCCGTGGAAGGTGACGTTCCCGGTTGATTGGTACACGGGCGGCACGAATGTAAAATCTTGTGTTTGGGAATCGCTCAAGGATTGGACCACCGACGCCGATCCCGATATCAAGTACTTCTCCGGTACCGCCACTTATCGCGTCTCACATCTCTTGTCTCGCGTCACACCGAGAACGCGCATCATCCTCGACCTTGGCGAGGTGAAGGATCTTGCCGAGGTGAAAGTCAACGGCAAAGCGTACCCGCCGCTGTGGCGTCCGCCGTTCAGAATTGATATAGCGGACGCTCTGACGACAGCAAGCGTACAACAGCAAGTTGATCTTGAAATCCGCATTACAAATCTCTGGCCCAATAGGCTCATCGGCGATGATGTGCTATATCCCCCGGATTGCGAATGGGAACTGCGGTGGCACGGCTGGCAGAAGCTCAACGAGCCTGGCATCAAGGAGATTCCGCAATGGGTGAAGGATGGTCGCCGTTCGCCAACGGGTCGCCACACATTCACGACGTGGAAGCATTGGACGAAAAAGGACAAACTTCTCCCGTCCGGGTTGCTCGGCCCAGTTGCCGTTGAAATCCTGCAACAATAAAAAATGCCTTGCGACGTAGGTCTGTTTTGATTAGAGGGTTATCCAGAGTCTAGGGATAATATACGCGTCGATGAAGAACTACGACATTGCATTTGCCCGGCTCGGGAAGTCACGGTTCAGAAGCCGCTTCCACCTTTCCGAGGCCGATCGGCGATATATCGCCGAGAAGGGGATGGCGACAATCCGCAGCCATTGCGAGGACTTCATCCGTACGCGCCTCGCCCCGGCGAATCCACCAAACGACGGGAAGCAGACGCCGATGCGCGGACACCCCGTGTTCATCGCCCAGCACGCATGTGCCTGTTGCTGCCGCGATTGCCTTGCGAAGTGGTGGAAGGTACCGCGCGGTGTCGCCATCCCCGCCGAACGGCAGCAGGGCATAGTCGATTTCCTCATGGCGTGGATTGAACGGGAAAACGCATGAACGAAATCGCGATATTATGGTGCGGACGACGTTGAACATGCTCCGCGTCATGTGGCCGTAATCGGCGTCACAATTTAAACCTATACTCGTTAGTTGAATGTCTCACGCAGAGACGCAGAGAGACGGAGAGCGCAGAGAAAAGTCAAAAATCAGAAAGGAAAGAAAGATATGA
>CACZDG010000068.1 GCA_902779865.1 uncultured bacterium | reverse complement strand
GCGAGACGCGCCCATCCAATTTTATTTCGTTTTCCATGCCTCACAGTATATCAAACCTACGCCGATAAATCAACCCCATTTATTGCCGCATCTATAAGGACGTATGCTGTTTTAGACGGCATCCTCAATAGTTCCACCGGACATGGATTGAATACGGTATTGGGAATCTGTTTGCCATCAACAATTAAAGCCACAGAAGGGTTGCCTTGGATGTCAGATATTCCATCTTTATTCCACACGAGTGCGAAATGATGCCAATCCCTCCAGCTTTGCGGCGTGAACAAATCACCATAGTTGAGCCCACGCATTCCACGAATGTTGGCAATGCCGGCAAACCATGAACACGTTGCAAATCCCGAATTCCCGCCGCCGTCATTTGATACAAGGTCGATCTTGCAAGCAGGGGTATGGGTATCTGCAAACGTAAAGGCGAAGAGCCTGGGATCGCCCCCATCTCCTATTTGGGGAGAAGACTTCACTATCTTCGCCCAGAACTCGATGCATCCGGAGTCGTTGAGAAATCCAGCTGGGAAGTTGAAAGAGGCGTGGCTTTTGTAGGGCATCGCCAGCAACGCTTTGCCGATCTTTCCGTCTTCGAACGTGCCGGTCATGAATGTTCCGGCAGGGCCGACGGCGGGCGAGGTGATGGACGCTGCGTCGTCGAACGTGCAGTGGAATATCAGGCCGCCCGTCGCGCCGCCTTTGGCTGTCGCCGCGCGTGCGGAAAGCGACATCGCGCGTAAGCTCGCGCGCGGGATCTTGAGGTCGCCCAGAATCGAGCGCACGGCGAAAGCGTCGTTGGAGATGGTCATCGCGAATCGGTCGCCGTTGGACAGCTCCACCTTCGCTTCGCCGTTCGTGGATGCGAAGTTGACGGTTTTCACGATGGAAGGGGCGAGCACGAGGTTTTTCGCGAAGAGCGTCGCGCCTGTTATGTCCTTCGTGAGGAAGTCGCCCCTGACAGAGGAACCATCTTTGAGCGTTGCCGTCACGTTGACCGTTGCATCTGTGCCTGCGAATGCCGCGAAGGCACAGACGCAAGCGATAGCATTGACAATGCTTCTCTTCATCCGTATTTCTCCTTTGTTTGTCTGGAGGGCAGTATAGCACATCCATACCCACAACGCAAGGCGTTATCTTAATCTCTCGTAGCTTGTAGCGTGTTTTGCCGTGTGTAGGCCTAGGATGACCATTGGTGCCATCCTAGATAACGTGATGGGATTGGTTAAGCACTGGTGCGGATTACCTTTCTTCGCCATCGCGCCAATCTCAAGCGGTTTGCTTTCGAACATAGTAGTTACATTTCGCGTGGGGATTTTTGATATACTACTCGGCCATGGCGAAAGGAACATTTGTTATGCATAAGTTTGCAAGGGCCGTTGCGGCCGTTGTCGTGTGCGGCTGTGCCGCTGCGGAAGTGTTGGCGGCCGACGAGGATTGGTCGCGCATATACCTCGGGTCGAATCCAAGCGTCTCGGGCGACGGACACAAGTTCGTGTTCGAGTGGTGCGACGGGATATGGATGGCGGATACGGCGGGCGGCGTTGCGCACCGGCTTGGTTCGGACGTCTTTGCTGATTCATGGCCGGTGCTGAGCGCGGATGGTCGCCGCGTGGCGTTCGCGTCCACCCGCGACGGCGGAATGAAGGCGTTTGTGATGGACATCGCCACAGGCAAGACCACTCCCGCTACCCGCAATACCGAATCTTGCTTCCCGCGTGCGTGGCATCCTGACGGAGAGCGGCTTGTGTGCATCGTTGAACGCGACACTTCCGGCCCGAGGAACAAGAACCGCATTGCTCTCGTGCATACTGCATCGGCTGACGCGGAGGAGATTCCTTTCAACGCGCCCGCAATAGAACCCGTTCCGAGTCCGGACGGGAAATCACTCCTTTTCGTGTGGCGCGGGGACGACATCTACCGCAAGCGTCCGCACTCAACCTCGCCGGAGGCCGGGCAGATATGGCTCTTCACGTTCAAGACGCGGGAGTTCAAGCGCGTGGTCGCTCACGAAACTGACTGCCGCAGCCCGCAGTGGCTGCCTGACGGCTCCGGTTTCTACTACCTCAACGCGAAGGGGGGCGTGCGCAACGTGTGGCGCTACGACTTCGCGTCCGGCAAGGAGCGCCAGATCACGTTCTTCAAGGACCAGCATGTTTTCCAGCTTAGCCTCAGCGCGGATGGGCGCACGCTCGTATTCCGCCAGACGTTCGACTTCTGGCGCATGGATCCGACGGCGAAGGACGCGAAGCCGGAACGGATCATACTGCATCCGGCGCCGGGTGCTGCCGCAGCTCCCACGACTCGCCGCCGCAGCTATTCCATGTGTTGGAACAATGACTCCGACGGCGATGCGGCCTTCTGCGACGGCGGCCGCCAGGTGGCGCTTACGGTCGGCGGTGACCTCTTCGTGATGGATTCGGTTGTGCGCGAACCGAGGCTTGTCCACGGTAGTTCGCTCACTCACGAGCGTTCCTGCGTGTTCTCGCGCGACGGCAAGTATCTTTACTATGTCAGCGACCGTGGTGACGGGTCGGATCTCATCAGGGCCGAGCCTAAGGACGCGGACAAGCCGTGGTGGGAGAATACGTCCTTCCGCAAGACGACGCTCGTTTCTGACGGTGAGAAGCGCTCGCGCCTGAGCCTAAGCCCGGACGGGAAAATGCTCGCATGGCATGATGACACGGGCGCACTTACGTTTGCGAAGACCAACGGCACCGTGGTCTCGCGTGGGCCTGCGGCTACGGCCGGTGGTCCGTATGCCTGGAGCCCGGACGGCAAGTGGGTGGTCGCGCAGCTCTCGGATGAATACAGCAACGCCGACGTGTGGATCGTCTCGACTGACGGTTCGCGCGAACCTTACAACCTCTCTCGCAGCTTCAAGTTTGACGGCGAACCGACGTGGAGCCCAGACGGGCAGGTAATCGCGTACATCTCGGAGCGCCCGGAATCCAGCGACAACCTCTACCTTTGCTACGTGTATCTCAACAAGGCGCTTGAAGATGCGGAGAAGGAGTTCCACTCCATAGACGAATCGCGCAGGACGATCCGCAAGGCCGTGGGCGATACGAACCGCTACGCAAGGCTGTCCATCCCCGGCGAACGGCTCGCCGCCGCTGCGAAGAAGGGCGGCATCGACTGGACCGACCTCTCGGAACGCGTCCGCAAGACCTCCATCCGCGCCCGCATGCCGTTCTTCAAGTTTGATTCGCGCACGCTGGCCTACCGCGCCGAATCTAAGCGCACCGACACAGTACACATCCCGGACAAAATGTCTGGCTCGCGCCTCTTCGGGTGCTCCGGCGTACCGGGCGAGTGGGTCAAGACAAAAGACGGCGACCGCGTGCTATGGAAAGTGGAAGACCGTCCGGCGCACGGCGAGACGACGCTGAAGTTCAACGTGTACCAGACGACGGACCTCGCCGACTACCGCGAACTCGCCTTCAGGACGGCGTGGGGGCGGATACGCGACAGGTTCTACGACCCAGCGGTCCACGGTGCGGACTGGGATGCTGTGCGCACCCGTTACCTTGCGCCGGCGCGTAACGCGGCGGGGATATCCGTGTTCCGGCGCGTGCTCGACATGATGCTTGGCGAGGTCGATGCATCGCACCTTGGCTACTATTACGATTCCAACAGCCGTAAGGAGTGGGGGCGCAGGGAGGTGCGTTCGGGATGGACCGAAGTTACGGCGCACACCGGATTGCGTCTTGCACCGGGGAAGGACGGATGGCTTGTCAAGTACGTGGTGCCAGATGGCCCTGCTGACCGTCCTGGCGTCGGCATCGCAGCAGGCGACGTGATTACGGCGGTGGACGGGGTCTCCGTTGCCGGCAACGAGGATCCGGCGCTTCTCTTGAACGGGCCTGAGGACCGCAGCATACGCCTTGCATTCCGCCGCTCCGACGGCAGCAAGGACTCGGCGATTGTGAAGTCGTGCAGCTTCATGAAGGCGCGCGAACTAATCGGCGCGGCAAACGTGAAGGAAAAACGCCGCCGCGTTCACAAGGCGAGCAACGGGAAATTCGGGTATCTCCACGTCCGCAAGATGAACTACGATACTTTCTGGCCGTTCCAGCACGAGGTGTTTTCCGAAGGCTATGGCAAGGAGGGGCTCCTTATCGACGTGCGCGGGAACACCGGCGGGTTCACCGCCGACCGCATGTTGCAGATACTTCTCGGCGGCGACCACAGCCGTGCCGTTACGCGTACGCGCGGCGCGGGTTACCTTTTCGGGTACTGGGGCCGTCCTGTTTGGTCAAAGCCGATCGTGGTGCTGTGCGACGAGAACACCTTCTCGAACGGCGAGATATTCTCACATGCTATTAAGACGTTGAAGCGCGGCAAACTTGTGGGGCGCGAAACCGGCGGCGGCGTGATCGCCACGACCGACCGTCCTCTTCTCGACATGGGCACGTTCCGCGACGCGCATAAGGGATGGTTCCTCCTTGATGGCACGGACATGGAACACCACGGCGCGAAGCCTGATTTTGAGGTTGACCTCACTCCGGCCGACGTGGATGCTGGGCGTGACCCGCAGCTGGACAAGGCAATTGAGGTGCTGGGCGATGAGATCAAGAAATGGCGCGATTCCCATCCGAACCTCAGCCTTCAGTACGCCCGTTGATGCTTGCGGCAATGAAATATAGTTACGGTTGGCTGCACTCATTGCAGGATTGAGCGTGAAAAGAAAACAAGGATAAATAAAATGAGAAAGGGCATCAATATAGCTTGGAGAGGCACGCTGGTTGCTGCGGCCATTTGCGTGATGTCGGCGTATGCGGAGGACGTTGACTTCTCAAAGATTCCAGACGTGCTGATATTCAAGGGCGACGATACCATCGGCTACCGCGATCCGGCGGCGTGATACGAGGACGGCGTGTTCCATCTGTTCATCACGGTGTGCGATCCGTCCGTTCCGCGCATGACGATTGGACACACCACAAGCCGGAACCTCATCGACTGGTCGCCGATCGAATACGTCCTTCCAATGGACAAGCGCTTCAACTGGTCGAGCCCCGGCAACATCGTCAAGGACGGCGACGAGCGCGTCCACTGCTTCCAGAAGTACCCCACGCCCGGCGCCACGCCGATGCCTGGAAAAGGGCGTTCCCAAACAATCGCGCGCCGGCCGGACACGAGGTCGTGAAACTCTTCGTCGTGGGCAATCACGAGCTACGGGGCAGCACCTACGGCGGTAAGGGGATGTTCGTCAGGCGCCTCTACCCCGATCCGGAGGAGCGGGCGCGTCATGTTCTGGCGTCCGACATGGCGGGGAACTGGGAACGCATCTGGGGCGAGAAGTACGAGCCGGTATGGCACAAGGTGGTCAGGGGATTCCACTTCTTCGGCACGCAGTGGGGCGAGGATGGCGCGGCGATGGCGGATTTGGTGGACGGGACGATGGGCTGCGAACCTCCACGGCCGTTTTTCGTGCTTCGACATGACTATCCGCCCAGTACGCTGCTCGCACGCATGAAACGGCATCCGAACGCCGTGGGTTTTTTCGGGCACCTCCACTACAGCATCGCGAACTGGAGGAAGGTCTTTCTTGCCGGCCCCCGCCCCGTGGTGCGGTTTAAGGGGCGCGCGGTAGATTGAACTTCTGGATGAATTCCGTCGGTGGGACGCGCCTCGCCAACTGTGAGTGCGTGATTTCCGTCTTGGCATGATTATACTCATTATGGTATAATTTGCGTGTTTGGAGAAATAGAACATGAAGATACTAGGCGATCCGATATTTGCCAAGAACCCTAACGGCTCACTTAAGAGCCGTATAGGTACCATTTTCTTCCGCACGCCCGGTCTTGTGACGCAGCGTGGCATCCACGCGATGCAGCGCATTGCATGGATTCGCGCGCTCAACGACGAGCGTGCTGCTGCCGGGCAGCCGCCGCTTACGGAGGCCGAGGAGGATGCGGAGCTTGCCGATTCCGCTGACCTGCTCTTTACCGAGGAATACGTGTTGATTCGTCCCGACCCATCGCGCATGGACCTTGCGTTCAAGGCGGACGAGGCGTTGCAGACGTTTGTCTCGAAGCGGAAAATCCGCTTCCTCAACACGCACGCCGCGAATGTGCGCGACGCGCTGCGCGCGCGCGGCGAGAACTGGCGCATGGCGCGCCGTCCGGTGAGCCCCGAGGAGATCGACCGGGCGATAGAGAGTGCCCGAGTGTCGATCCAGAACGCGTGCGTTTACTTCTACAACGGCCAGACGGGCACGCGCTATCTCACGGCGGGTGGCTACGCGACCGTCTCGGCCTTTGCGCCGGATGCGTTCCGCGCGCAGGTGGAGGAGGTCGTGAAGGGCCTTGCTGGACGCAACCGCCTCGGCCAGCCGGAGATCGCGCTCTTCCCGCCGTCGCTCCCGCCGGACGTCACCGAGGCGTTCCGCGACATCAAGCCGGAGGCGCTCGACGACGCGGCGTTGCGCGCGGCCGTGGAAGCGGCCATGCAGAAGTGGCGTCTCGCGTTGCCCGCGAACCTCCGCGAGGAGACGACCGCGAACTTCGTCTGGCGCAACGAGATGAGTGCCGCGCTCGCGCGCCGTCCGAACGAGACGGAGATCGGCGACCAAGAGCTCATCCAGGGCATCAGCCCCGAGTTCTACCGCCAGATCGAATGGTTGCCGGGCGCGCGCATCGAGAACGGCGAGCTGCTGTTCGACTCGCTCTTCGACGAAGCCGCGCGCACGGAGGACCCCGAACTTCTCGAACTGTGCGATTCGCGCGTGCGCTCAATCATCTTCAACCTCCTGCGTCTCTGCGGCAAGGTGGAGTACGTGAACGTGGGCCGCATCGCCCGCTCGCTCGCCCGCTATCCGGTGGAAGGGCATCGGCGTGGCAGCGTGTACATCGTCCAGTTCAAGGCCATCGACGAGGAGCGCGCGCGCGTGATCGTGGTCCGCTTCCAGAAGTGGGGCATCGCCGAGCACCTCGACGAGGGCAAGGACCTCCTGCGCGCGATCATCGAGGCGAACGAATACGCGGACTACATCCTCGACCGTCGCCTTGCCTGCCGCCAGCTCGGCATGAACCTGCCACACCGGGTGGGCTTCGGTCAGGTCACGGAGAAGTACCACGGGCTAAACCAGTACAACGGCACGACGGTGCGCGCCTACTACTATGCGCGTGGATACGTGACCGGCGTCGCGTCCGACAAGGTGCCGCCCGATCGCTTCCGCAATCCGGCGTTCGCGATTGCGTTCGCTTACCTCATGGGCGAGGCGGCCGCGCTTGACATGATCGTGGGCCGCGCCGCCACCGAGACGGGCGAGAGCATGTTCGACCGGAACTTCGAGGTGTTGCAGCCGAGCGAGGACGGTCTGCCGACGCGCATCGTGGTGACGGACCACGCCGGTTCCTTCGTGAAGTACAAGGAAAGCTTCGACGAGCTTGTGGGACCTTACGCAAACGTCGTGCGCCGCCGTCGCGCGTTCGTGGCCGACTTCGCCGCGTTCGCAAAGGCGTACGTGACGGGCTTCGAGCGGAAGCTCGCGGCCACGCAGTCCGCCTACCGCGCTCGCCGCAGCTCCTTCGACAACCTGTTTGTCCACCGTCCCTACGACGCGGCCGGCTCCGGAGCCTATCGCTGGGCGCGCACGCTCGCGCGCCTCGACGCCTGCGATACCGCCGCCGTTGCGGAGCTTCTCCGCAAGGCAATAGAGGCTTAAACCGATTTTTTCAACAAACCCAAAAAGGAGAAACAACATGGCAACATGCAGATGCGGATGCGCCGCAAAGACGGCTGACACCGGCTTCCAGTCACCGCTCAAGGCCCTCAATTTCCTGCGCGACATTGCGCACGGAGGTGGGCAGACGGTTTCCATCGCGTGGGAGCGCGAGAACGGAAACATCTACCGCTACGACATGGAGATACCGAAGCGCATCCATCCCATGATGTTGCACGGCGTGAAGCACCTCGTCGAGCGCGTGGTCAAGTTCGTGCTGTGGAGCGCGGGCGGCTGGAAGCTTTACATCTCCGGCCCGGACGAGATCGTAAAGCCCATCGAGAAGGCGTACACGAAGAAGGGCGCGCGAGCGTTCGACTTCGACTTCTTCTCGTCGCTCTACGGACGCAAGGTCGAGGTGTGCGTGGTGCCTGCGAAGAAGATGCCGGAGATGTGCGAGCACGAGGTAATCGTGAAGAACAACGTGAACGGCAACCGCATCGGGTTCGACCTTGGCGCGAGCGACTTCAAGATTTCCGCGCTCAAGCGCGGGAAGGTCGTGTTCTCCAAGGAGTTCCCGTGGGATCCGCGTCCGCAGTCCGACCCCGACTACCACTATTCGAAGCTCTCCGCAGGTCTTGAGGAGGCCGCTGCCGCGCTTGGCGGTAAGGTCGATGCGATCGGCGGCTCTTCGGCCGGCACGTTCGTGGGCAAGAAGCTCGGCGTAGCATCGCTCATCCGCGGCGTGAAGGAGAAGAACCCGTCCAAGTACGAGATCGCGCAGAACCTCTTCGCCCGTGTCGAGGACGAGTGGAAGTGCCCGTTCGAGGTGTTCAACGACGGCGACGTGACCGCTCTCGCCGGCGCGATCACCATGAAGCGCAACGGCGTTCTCGGCGTTGCGATGGGTTCGTCCGAGGCCGTGGGCTACATCAACCCGAAGGGTGCGCTCACGGGGCGCATCAGCGAACTCGCTTTCGCGCCGGTGGACCTCAACCCCAACGCCGGCGTGTGCGAGTGGAGCAAGGATTTCGGCGTTGGCGCGATGTACTTCTCGCAGCAGGCCGTCAACTTCCTCGCTTGCCGCTACGGCATGAAGTTCCCCAAGACCATGAAGCTGCCTGAGCGACTGAAGGTTGTACAGGCCGCGATGGAGAAGCACGAGGAGGTTGCGCTGAAGATCTACCTCATGATCGGGCGCTACCTCGCGAACGCGGCGGCGTGGTACCGCGAGTTCTACGACTACCAGAACCTCATGATCCTCGGGCGCGTCACGAGCGGCTTCGGCGGCAGCGTGATCCTCGAGACGGCGAAGATGGGCCTCCAGGCCCTCGACCCCGCGCTTGCGGAGGAGATCGACATCTTCATGCCCGACGAGAAGGCACGTCGCCTCGGTCAGTCCGTGGCAGCTGCCCAGATTCCCGTAATATGACGAGGGCGGCGTTTCTCGCAGCCGCGGCGCTGCTCTCATTCTCTTTGGGAGCGGCGCCGGAAGTCGCCCAGCCTGAAGTGCAAAAGGGCATCCTTGTGCTTCAGGTCGGGAGCGACTGGTGCGTCAGCGGCGAGAGCGTCCGCAGGGTTTTTGAAAGCTCTGCGTTCAAGAAGGCCGTTGGGGGAAGGTACGAACTTGCGGTCTATGACGACATGGATGCCCCGACGAAGGAGGTCAAGGCGAAAAACGCCGCCGTCAAGGATTTCCTCGTAAGGACCAAACGTTTCCCAGCGATAACGTGCTACGCTCCCGGAACTTCCCCGCGCGTGTTCGCGCAGCTGGAGAACATCTCGATGGACGTCACGGTTGAAAGGCTCGTTCAGGACGTCGCCAGGGTGACTGCAAAGAAGAACCGGGCCGAGGAGCTGTTCAAGAAGGCTGCTGCCGCAAGTGGAGTGGAGGCGGCCGATCTGTACGGAGAGGGATTCAACCTCCTTGTGCCGATGATGGGGTACTTCCATTCAGGCGAGCTGAAGAAGGGAAAGGCTGCATGGAAGAAGGAATGGGAGGAACTCCGCAAGCTCGACGCCAACGACAAGTTCGGATGGGTGAAGCACTTCGACCTCGACATCCACAAGTGCGTTGACGTCTTGGGGCGCGTGACGAACAACAAGGATGCAAAGCTGGCGAAGGAAATGCTGTCGGTTCCGAGGACGCACCTCTCCGTGAAGCAGAAACAGTTCTTGAGGGTGCTTGAGTTCGTGCAGGTGTCGGACGGAACGGGCAAGCCTCTCAAGCCGCGTGGACGGAAGTTGCTTAAGGAGGTGCTGGAGCTTGGGCGCGATACGTTTTGGGGACAGTTCGCATTGGGCCGTCTCAAGATGGACGGCGAGAAAATCGCGTCAAAGAAACTCTATCGAGCTCCTGTAAGACCGCGTCCAGAAGACGTCAAGAAGGAGGTAAAGATTCCGTTTCCGCTTGACATGGCGAAGTCCAAGATAGAGTCGATAAAATCCACGGACGAAATCACGGAGAGGCAGAAGCTCGACATCGCGAGATACGCGGTTCTGCGGCTGATCGGGCAGAAGGCGTGGGAAGAGCTTGTGTCCAGGCCCGGGGCCGGCAGGTTCATCAAGGCGTTCCTGAGCGACAGGACGTGGCTCGAGGATTTCGCGTGGAGCGGGACGTTCGCGTCCGGCAAGGCGGAACCGGGGGACGGGGCGGGGGCCGTGCTTGCGCTTGAGTCGCTTATTTACCAGGACGGCGGCAGGTGGTGCGCGTTCACAGGCGGCAAGTTCTCCGACAACGCTGGGCGCAGGTTCATGACGGCGTTGGCACTCGTCTATCCGGACAAGGACGAGGCATGGCTCGCCGACGTTCTCGACGCATACAGAACAACCGCGTTCGCCGGGCGGCTCCACAAAACCGCCTACGGGCAGCCGGTGTGGCAGTGGCGCTTCGCGGTGAACCACGGGAGAGTTTCGTCCGGTACTGACAACATGGCGGCCCAGCAGCGCCATCTGGACAAGTTCTTAAACATCCCCAGCAGGGAGTACGGCGGGACGTGCTGGATGGTGGCGTACAGACTCAAGAACTGTTTAGGCGATTCCGTGCATGGTCCGCTCTACTACAAGCCGTGGGCGACGGCTGGCGAGTGGCCGAAGCGCAAATACACGCAGATTGTTGGAGGCGTGTGCGGGGAGCTTTCGAAGTTCGGAAGTGCGACCGCCAACGCGCACGGGCTTCCGTCAACAACTACCGGACAGCCAGGACACTGCGCCTACACGCGCAGGCTCCCAGGTGGCAAGTGGGTGCTGAACAACAGCGTGACCGGGCATTCCCAGATGCACATGTGTTTCTGGAACAGGCATTCGTGGCAGTACGTCACGGCGATGGAGGGCATGTTTTCGTACGACAGGGATGCGAGGCTTTCTGCCGAGAGGTTCGTCACCCTTGCGGCACTCTCGCATGAGATTGGGGCGGAGGCATCCGTCGTGGATGGTTTTTACCAGCGGGCGTGTCGCAGGTGTCCGAAACACTACGGCGTACGGAAGGCGTATGGAGACTGGGTGTGGAAAAGCAATGCACCGCTTGACGCCGTGCGCACGTGGGCCAGGGGATGCGCACTCGGCATGAAGGGCGAGCGCCAGCCGCTGTGGGATTTGCTGACGCCGTTTCTCGCACGTGTTGCGAAGGAGGAAGGCGGCGCGGCGCTTGCGGACGAACTTGTTTTTCTCGCTCCGTTCTTCAGGCAGCCCGAAACGCGCATTGAAGAGGAAGCGGATTTCAGGGCCGCCGTGAAGGAGTGGACGAAACCGCTGAAACAGGATAAAGACCTCCTCGCGAAAGTCCTCAAGGCGATGCTTTCCGCGCAGTATGGCACGAGGGACTACTTCTCGCAGACGTTGGGCTGGGGCAGCGACGTGATGATGGCTGACGGAGCGGGCACCGCTTCTTTCATGACGGCTCTTAATGAGATGCTGGCAGACCGTGTCAGGGAGGGGAAGAAGGCTGAACTCGACTTCAACCCTCTTATGCTTGCCGCGTCGAAGGCTGGAAACCTTGAAGCGTTCCGCCAGCTTGCTTCATTGCAGGAACGTATCGCGCCGAAGAATGCGACGTCCGGGCAGCGGTATCCTGAATCAGATTTTGGAGCACAGTTGCTGTCAGACAAGGGACTGCTCAAGATTTCATCCACAAGCGGCTGGGACCGGCCTGGACGATATGCGAAATGCATTGATGCATCGCCGTGCGAAGGTGACGCCAACGCATTTCACACGGGAAGGGAGAAATCTCCGTGGGCGGTCGTCATGCTGCCTGGTGCGGCGGAGGTTTGCGGAGTCGTGGTCGAGAACCGCTGCGGAATGCAAAATCGCGGAAGGCAGGTTCCAATCGAGGTCCAGCTTTCCGAGGACGGAGACAACTGGCAGACGGTTTTCACGGACGGACAGGTTCGTGCGACGTACCGCGTTGATATCAGTTCCGGAGCGAAGCGTGCGAAGTTCGTGCGCGTCCGTCGCACTCCTGAAAACAAGGACGAGTTCTTCCACTTGACGAAGATCCTTGTCTATGGGAGGCCGCTCTATTGACGTGATAGGTGAATTTTGGTTGCCGGCCACGCCATGCATGTGGAAATGTGGTATAATGTGCGGCGACGGAATAAGTAAGGAGAAGATGAATATGAACATGACAAAACGAGACTTTATTAAAATCGGCGGCGGAGCCGCGCTTGCGGGAGCGGCGTTTCCGTCGTTCGCCGCGAAATCCGCCAAGCCGGCATACGGCGGGCGGAAGGTGCGCATTGCCGCGATCGGCACTGGCGGCATGGCGCGCGGCGACCTGAACAACTTCCTGCGCTCCGGCCTTGCTGAGGTCGTCTGCGCGGCCGATGTCTATGAGCCGTCGCTCGACTGGCTGAAGAAGGCGCAGCCGAAGGCGAAGTTCTACAAGGACTACCGCAAGATGCTCGCGGAGTGCGCCGGCACGTTCGACGCCATTACGATCGTCGTACCGGATCACTCGCACTGCGTGGCGTTCCTTGAGGCCGTTAAGCACAAGGTGCCCGTGTTCTGCGAGAAGCCGCTGGGCCATACATTCGCAGAGACCGTCGCCATGATGCGCGAGGCGAAGAAGGCCGGCGTCATCACGCAGGTTGGGATGCAGGGCAATTCGTTTCCGACCACGCAGTTGCTGCGCGAATGGATGGAGAGCGGCGAGCTCGGACAGGTCCAGGAGGCACATCTCTACTGCAACAGCGTACGGTACTTCTACTGCGATTCGCCGGAGTTCTTCAACACGCACGTGCCGGTGCCGAAAGGTCTCGACTGGGATCTCTGGCAGGGGCCTGCCGTCCGCCGACCCTATTTCAAGGACGTCACGCCGGGACACTGGCGCAACTGGTATCCCTACGGCGAGGGATGCATGACCGACTGGGTATGCCACATCCTCGGTCCGCTCGTGACTGCGCTCGACCTCGAACTGCCGACGGCGGTGACGGTGGACGCGCCGGGATTCGACCCCGCGAAGACGCCGCAGGCGTTCCCGACCAGCCCGCGCTACAAGTTCGAGTTCCCCGCGAAGGGCGCGCGCGCCGCGTTCACCGCGTACTGGTACGACGTGAACCGCACTGCGCCGCGTCCGCCCGCGCTGGAGGCAAACCAGGAGTTCGATCCGATCAAGCGCGGATGGTCCGGGGCGTGGGTGAAGTGCGAGAAGGAAACGCTGATGTACGGTTCGCACGGCGCGACCGGGTTGCGCATCGTGCCGCAGGCGCGGATGCGCGCGTTCAAGCGTCCGCCGCAGAAGTACCCGCGCGTGCGCAACCACCACGCGGAGTTTTTGCAGGCCGTGCTGGAGAATCGGCCAGCTAACACGCCGTTCGAGCTTGCCGGCAAGGTTTCGTTGATGGGACTCATCGGGACCGTCGCCACGCGCTTCCCCGGAACGCGCCTTGAGTTTGATTCGCAGAAGATGCGCTTCTCGAACTGCGACGCGGCGAACAGGTTCCTCAAGCCGGAATGGTCCGAGCAGGCGCTCGCTACATACGGCTCGTTCATCTGATGCAACACCATGAAGAAAGTATTCATTGACGGTTCGGCCGGCACGACCGGTCTGAGGATTCGCGAGCGCCTTGCGGCGCGGACGGACGTGGAGCTTATAACCCTCGCCGAAGAGGTGCGCAAGGACGTATCCGCCCGCCGCGACGCGCTCAACGCCGCCGACGTGGCGTTTTTGTGTCTGCCTGATGCGGCGGCGGTGGAGGCCGTCGGCCTTGTCGAGAATCCGCAGACGGTCGTAATCGACACTTCCACCGCGCACCGCACTGCGGACGGTTGGGAATACGGATTCCCCGAACTCGCCGGACGGCGCGAGCGCATCGCGGCGTCGAAGCGCATCGCGAACCCTGGCTGCCACGCAAGCGGTTTCATCGCCCTTGTGGAGCCGCTGGTGCGCGCGGGGCTTCTCGCGAAGGACGTAGCCCTTACGGCGACCTCGCTCACTGGCTATTCCGGCGGCGGCAAGAAGATGATTGCGGACTACGAGACCGCCGCGACGCCGCTCCATCAGGGTGGACGCCTCTACGCCCTCGGCCAGACGCACAAGCACCTGCCTGAAATGCTGAAGGTGTGCGGCCTTTCCACTGCGCCGGCGTTCCTGCCGATAGTGGTGCCGCACCATTCCGGAATGGAGGTGTCGGTGCCAGTGTTCGCGCGTGAGCTGATGGGCAGGCCCGATGACGTGCGAGCGGCTTACCGCGAGGCTTACGAGGAAGGGCTTGTGCGCTACGTGGAGAATGCGGACGAGGGTGGGTTCATGTCGTCAGCGAAGCTTTCCGGCAGCGACGGCATGGAGGTGTCCGTTTATGGCAACGACGAGCGCATTGTGCTCGTGTCGCGTTTCGACAATCTCGGGAAGGGCGCATCTGGCGCGGCCATCCAGAACATGAACATCGTGCTGGGCGTCCCCGAGACGACCGGACTCGTTTCCCTTTGACAACCAAAGTCTTTTATGCGATAATTTACCCATGAACTTTGAGCAGAAACCTTACAGTCAACCTAATGCAAAGCCGCAGCAGCAGCCCCAGCAGGGACAGTCTCCCGTCGAGGGCACTGATGCCGCGGCAATCATCGCCGCGCGTTCCGCGGCCGTGACGCGCAACAGGCAGAAGTCCGAAAGGGCGGCGCTTCTGCGCGACGTCCTGCGCATAGTGGGAGTGGTCGTGCTTGTGGCCGGCGTGGGGCTTATCGCCCACATAAAGCACAAGCAGACGCTGGAGGAGGAACGCCGTCAGGAGCAGCGCGAGGAGGCTGAGCGCGTCGCCCGCGCAAAGGAGCGTGCCGAACGTGAGGCGAAGGCAGAGGCTGCGCGCAAGGAGCGCATGGCCGCGATAAAGGCCGCCGAGGCGGAGAAGCTGAAACGCAAGGAAGAGGAGAAGCGCGCGCGCGAGGCGAAGATCGAGGCGCTGCGGGTGCAGAAGGAAAACGCAAAGCGATTCCAGTCCGCGCAGGAGCGTTTTCGCGGCGCGGCGCTGGGACTGCTCGCGTATGCACCGGCGTCGGACGTGCCCGCCAAGGTCCAGGACGAGACGTGGTTTTCGTGCCTCGTGCCGGGCGGACGCTCGGGCGCGGAGCTTTACGAGATTCGCGCACTGCCGGGCAAGGATCTTCACGTGACGCGGCTCGACGCCGAAGGCAATGCGGAGGAAGTCAAGATCGAGGAGTTCAACAGCATTGCATCGAAGAATCCGTTTCTGCTCTCAAAGGGAGGCCGCTGCTACTACAGCCCGCGCGACAATGGCAAGTGGGAAATGCGACTGCCGGTGCCTGCGGAAGGCGAGACGCTTGATCCGGCACTCAACGACTTCGGCGACCTGTGCGACGTCATTCGCAAGCGCGGAATAGCGACTGCCTCGTATGGATACGAGGTGTACTTCCGCGAAGCCGGCGGATTCGAGAACCGCATTCTCTTCGTGCCGTTCGGCGGCAAACTGAACCGATCGTCGATACACAGCGCCCTACAGAGCACGCTCGCGTCGCAGGGGGCGCGTGGCAGCAACGACGCGGCTGTGCGCGCGCGCCTGAACGGCGGGCGCATCGTGATACGGCGTCGGAAGGGCAATATGCGATGATGCCGGTGCTCGAGAACCTGTTCGCGTACTGTGCCGACTTCGGCGCGAGCGACATCCACCTCTCCGTTGACGAACCGCCGCGCTTCCGCGTGCAGGGGCGCCTTTCGCCGCGCCCTGACTTCGAGGAACTGGACGCGCGCGCGGTGGATGACATCGCGATGGAGCTCGGCCTCTACACGTTGCCGCTGGGATGCCCCGACGGCACCGAACTCGTTCGAAAGAACCTCATGCGCGATGGTGCGATAGACGGTGCCGTGACCGCTCCGGACGGACAGCGCTACCGCTTTAACATCTTCCGCCAGCAGGGGAAGACGTCCGTTGCCCTACGCCGGCTCGACAGCACCTTCAGGACGATTTCGGAACTTGGGCTTCCGCAGCGCATCGCCGACTTCTGCCATGAGCGCGACGGACTCGTAATCGTGACGGGGCCGACAGGCAGTGGCAAGTCAACGACGCTCGCGACGCTCATCGACGGCATCAACTCTACGCGCGAATGCTTCATCGTCACCATCGAGGACCCGATTGAGTTCATCCATCCGTCAAAGGTCTCTCTCGTAAACCAGCGCCAGGTCGGACGCGACGCGCGCAGTTTCAACGACGCCCTCGTGGAGGCCATGCGCCAGGACCCTGACGTGATACTCGTGGGCGAAATCCGCGACATGGAAACCGTCCGCACGGCGCTCCGCGCTTCGGAGACCGGGCATCTAGTGTTCACGACTCTCCACGCGGGCGACTGTCCCGGCGCAATCGAGCGCATAATCTCCGTGTTCCCGGCAGACGAGCAGAACTCGGTGCGCCGGCAGCTTTCGATGGTGCTGCGCGGCGTCGTGGCCCAGCATCTGCTTCCTTCCGTCGATGGCACGCGCCGTCATGCAGTGACTGAGGTTATGGTCAACACGTCCGGCGTTGCCAACCTCATCGCTACCGGGCGCACGTCGCAGCTGTCGGGCGCAATAGAATCAGGCGGCAACGTTGGCATGCGTTCGGTGGAGGAGTCGCTTGTTGAGCTGCTGTTCGCCGGCGCCGTCGAGGAACGCGCCGCTTATGCCCTATCGCACAACCCGGAAATCCTGCAGCGCCGTCTCTACGGCGTCGAAGAGGCGGAGTAGTGCGGTGTCTCGCCCCGGAACCAGGGTCAATCCCTCTTGCCCCGTCGGTTTCTTCGACAGCGGCGTTGGCGGGCTTTGCGTGCGCGACGCATTTGTAAGGCGGTTGCCGCACGAGGATACCGTTTACATCGCCGACACCGCCAACTGCCCTTACGGGAACCGTCCGCCAGATGAAATCGTGCGCCTTGCGCGGCGGCACGTGCGCACGCTTCTCGCACGTGGCTGCAAGATGGTGGTCGTGGCGTGCAACACCGCTACGGCGGCGGCGATTGACAACCTTCGCGCAACGTGGCCGGACGTGCCTTTCGTGGGCATGGAGCCAGCGGTCAAGCCCGCCGCCATGCGCTCGAAGAGCGGAGTGGTGGGCGTGCTCGCCACGCAGGGGACGTTCAACGGACGCCTTTACCGCGAAACTTGCGCGCGCTTCGCGAAGAGCACGACGGTGCTGACGGTCGTTGCGGACGAGTTCGTGACGCTCGTGGAACGCGGCGAAACGTCTGGCGCACGCGCGGAGGCGGCGGTGCGCGCGCGCGTCGAGCCGTTGTTGGCGGCAGGTGCGGACCACATCGTGCTTGGATGTACGCATTTTCCCCACTTGAAGCCGCTCATCGAACAGGTTGCCGCTGGGCGTGCGAAGGTGGTGGAGCCGTCAGACGCCGTGGCGCGACAGGCCGAACGCCTGCTTGCCGATCGCGGACTTCTCAATCCGTCCGGGGGATCGTTGCACATCTTCATTTGCACTGCTGACAGGCAGAGGCATGCCCTTACTTGAGGATTTCGTTCTCTGGAAGCGGGGACACCTTCGCGGCTTTGCTCCATTTTGGATTCGAGGCGAATGATTTTTCGACCGAATCATTGACCATCAGCTGGATGATGCATCCAGTCACGCGCGAGCCCTTAGTCTCTGACTGTGCGGATGAGCTACCGCCTCCATACCTTCGCCTTCTTGTTGTTTTGATGGTCTTCGTGCGCACGAGTTTCTCGGTCGGCGATGTGACAACGGTCTTGAACGCGCCATTTTCGTTCAGCGTGACGGCAATCGTTTTATCACCGAGCATCGTGGTACGTCCGTCTGTCGTGCCGATGAAGTAGCATTTCAGCTTTACGGAACCGGCGGCAGGAAGCGACTTGCCGGTGAAAGATATGGAGACCGGCCACGACAGACTGCGGTTCGTCGTCTTTGTCTGGACCTTGGTCCTTGTCCTTGTACGGCGTCCGCTCGACTTCTTCGACTTTTCACTTTCGGATGAAGTCTGCATCGCCGTCGAGTTGTCAACTCGCATCGAACAAATGTACCCGGGGCCCTCTGCGGCCGATGTCGCGAATGTTGCTGCACAAAGCAGCATTGTCATAATCTTCAAGCGTCTCATTCAAATACCACCTTCTCTCCGTGTTTGTACTTGATTGTGCGGGATGGACCGCTCGGCTTGCCGCCTGATCTCTCGCAGCTTGTAGCGCGGTCGCGCTGCATGTTGGTCTCTGATGGACATTTTATTGCTCCTTGATGCTATTCGATCTTGACGGCGACAGTATATCATGTAGGCCGTGACAATGCAATATTCATGTGTGACGAAATCATATATCGGGTGCAACGAGTTTTTTCTGTAAAAAATTCATCTGGCCCCTTGACTTTGCGCGTATTCTTTAGTATACTAAAGAACATGAAAACTGCAACAAGAGA
>CACZDG010000067.1 GCA_902779865.1 uncultured bacterium | reverse complement strand
CCCGTGGCGCAGCCACTGCGAGGAGCGTCCCAGATTCGTCCGGCGCATCGCGGACGAAATGCACGCAACCGACAAGGACTTCGCCGTCTTCACCGAGGGACTCCACGACGGGCTTCTCGACACCATCGGCATGTTCCACGCGTGCCAGCCCGGCTCGTTCATGTGGGACGTCAACGTGCTGAAGGCGAGCCGCGCCACGTCGCGCGCGAATGCCGAGCCGTTCCCCGAGCTCTTCCGCTACACGTTCCCGGAACTCGTCACCACCACGCGCAACCCCACGCCGATGACGCTCCGCTCCTTCGTGAACTACGCCGCCGTGTTCGGGCTCCGGCACGAGATCGAGATCCGCTACATGCCCGACCGCACGTACGCGCTCGACGGCAAGGTGCCGACGAAGAAGGACTACGGCGAAGTGAAGAACCTGCCGTCGCTCGAGGCGATGCACGCCGAACCGCCCGCCGTCGCGAGCGCCTACATGAAGGCCGTGGCCGACTTCCAGCGTACGCACGCGAAGTACCTCTTGCGCGGCAGGTTCGTGGACGATGAAGGTTTCGCTAGTAGAACGGGCTGCCAGCCCGTTCAGAACGGGCAAGCTGCCCGTTCTACTGGCGGAATCATCGCCAAGCGCTTCATCGCCGATGACGGCACGAGCGCCGTGTGCGTGTGGAACATTTCGAACAAGCCTGTCGATGTCGTGATCAACGGATTAGGCAATCCGACAGGCATATTTGCCCCCGGAAACGAATCCACAAACGGACAGATTCGCCCAGATTCGCTGAGACTGTACGTCTATGGCGTGAAGTAAGTCAAGACTGACGGAGTCCGTACGGCTCGTGCCGAGCGAGTTTCCGAGGTACACCAGACATTCCAATAGCGGCGTTCCGTTGACGCAGGGCATACGTGGCATGTCCGCAAAACTCGTCGAGGCGGCGGTTATAGACCGGGTCGAGAAGAAGCGGATGGCACTTAGGACCGTGGTCGCAGTCGACGTCAAGGAGCTGGTTTACGCGGCGAAAGCCGTGGACGGCAAGAAACTTGCCGAGTAGTTCCGCATCATGCAGCTGCAGCAGGTAATCGGCTAGGCAAGGCCGAGTAATGGCGAAAGGTTACTGTCGGCGCAGGGTGAGGCACGTGATTTCAGGCGATACGCCAAGGCGGGTAGGGAAGCCGGCCCATTGTCCGGTGCCTGCATTGACGTAGAGCGCTATCCCATTCTCGCGGTAGAGTCCGCGGACGTGACCCTCGTTCGCCCGCGCCACTAACCTGTCGAAGCCCAGGATCGCGCCGCCGTGCGTGTGCCCTGAAAGCTGGAGGCGGATGCCGAACGTGGCGTGTTCCGCAAGGTGCGTGGGACGGTGTGCGAGCAGGACGCGGAAGGATGGAGCGCCGGAGCATGCGGCGGTGATGTCGGTATCGAAGCTCACTGGGTCGTTTTGCCCTATCACTGCGATTGCGTCTTCGCCGCGTCTGACGGTGCGCCGGTCGTTTTCAAGCATCTTGATGCCGCAGCGCTGAAATACAGTCCGCCAGTACCCATAACCGGAGTAGTATTCGTGGTTGCCGGTACAGCCGACGACGCCGTCTGCGGCGCGGAGCTTTGCAAGCGGAAGCACGTCTGCGGCGCGTAGGTGGACGGGTCCGTCCACGAAATCGCCGGTGATCGCGACGAGGTCGGGGTTTAGGGCGTTGACCTGTCGGACGATACCGGCGGTGCGGTTCGCGCGCGCGGCGGCACTTGCGTGGATGTCGGAGAGCTGCACGATGCGGTAGCCGTCGAAGGCCTTGGGAAGGTCGGGAAAGTCTATCGATACTTCCTTCACGTCTGGCAGGCGCATCCCGTCGTGTACGCCCTTGACCGCCACGCCTGCCGCTCCGAGCGCGAGCGCACCGGAAACGAACCGCCTCCGCGAGCAAGTTTTTACTGGAGGTTGTTCCGCGCCGTATTTTCGTGCGGGCGATCCTGTCCGTAAACGTGCGAAAAGGCGCACCGTTCCCGATATTACGGCACGGAGAAGTCCGACAACTGCGGATAAGAGGACGAAATCGTAGAGGACGGAAAGTATGTGGATTACGCATTCTGGCAGTTCGGGAAGAAACATATTACGCCCAAACAGGGCGTACCAAGTGAACTTCAGCGAGAACGCAAGCAGAGAATAGAGCAACCCCCGCCGCCATCCGAGCGAGAGGCCGAGCGGCCCCACGAGCGTCGCGTACGCCAGAACCGCGCAGAGCGGCCCCAGCAGAAGAAAAAATATCTGGAAGAAATGCATGACCCATATTTTACCATATTTTTCGCTTGCCGGAAAACCATTGCCGTCGAAAGGAGAAAATGATAAACTTGACGCCACGAAGAATTGTGTAATTGAAGGTGCAAACGTTTTCTGTCACAGGAGAAACAAATGAAAAAAATGATGATGGTTGCGGTGGCGGCGGTCGCCGCGTTGGCAAGTGCAAAGGACGCTGGTGAGCTCTTCAAGGGCGCGCGGTGGATCGAGCAGCCGAAGGAGCTGAACGCGGCGGCGCCGCGGTTCACGACGACGTTCAAGGTGGAGAGGGATGGCCCTGTGGAGATCGCGATCTGCGGTCTCGGGCAGTACGTCGCCACGCTGAACGGCAAGCCCCTCGGGCGCGGCGACGAGTTCAACCTCCCCGGCTGGACGCGCTCGACGAAGACGTGCTTCTACAATGTTTTCACGCCCGCGCTCAAGGCGGGCGTGGAGAACACGCTTGCCATCACGCTCGGTAACGGGATGTACAACGTACCGAAGCCTGGCAAGGGACTCTACACGAAGTTCGTCGGCAGCGAGGGCGAGAAGAAGCTCATCGTCGGCGGCGTGGTGAAGTCGTCGGTGGAGGGGTGGAAGGTGTCGCCGAGCGAGGTTGTGCGCACGCACGTGTACAGCGGGGATGATATTGATCATCGGGTGGTGGCGGACGCGGGCATGGAAGCCCGCCACCCCGAAGTGGCGGAGGCGCCGAAGGGCGAGTTGAGGGAGGCCCCGTTTGTGTGTCGGTTGCAGGAGGTGCATAAGCCCGTGCGGACGATGCGCGTGTCGGACGACGAGCTGACGGTCGATTTCGGGCAGAACGCCGCGTACGTGCCGACGGTTGTCGCGAAAGGCCCGCGCGGGAGCCGCGTGGAGATTGAGTTCTCCGAGATTCCGCTCCGACCGGGTGAGACGCGCATTACGAAGAAGCCGGGCGAGTACCACGGCACGGCCGCGCGCTGCGCGTTCACGCTCGCGGGCACGGGCGACGAGTCGTTTACGCCGCCGTTCTTCTACTACGGTTTCCGCTACATGAAGGTGCGCCTCTTTGCGGCGGAGAAGGGCGGGAAGTTGCCGACGCTCGTTTCGTCTGAGGCGCGCGTGGTGATGGCGGACGCGCCGCGTGCGGGCACGTTCGAGTGCTCGATCAAGCTTTTGAACCAGATTCACGACATCTGCTGGTGGGCGCAGCGCTCCAACATGCAGAGCGTGTTTACGGACTGTCCGCACCGCGAGAAGCTCGGCTGGCAGGAGCAGGACCATATCCACGCCGACCAGATCCGCTGGGGTTGGAATGCGGACGCGATGTTCGCGAAGACGTGCATGGACCTTGCCGATTCACAGCTCGCGGACGGGATGGTGCCGGACATTGCGCCGGAGTACACTGTGTTCCGCGGCGGATTCCGCCATTCGATCGAATGGGGTTCGTCGATCATCCAGATTCCCTGGCAGCAGTACGAATGGACCGGCGACACGTCGCTCATCCGCGATTACTGGAAGAACATGGTCGCCTACCACAAGTACATCCGCTCGCAGTCGCAGAACGAGAAGCGCGGGAGGTTCATCACGCCCGGCGGACTCGGCGACTGGTACCAGCAGACCGTCTCCACCGAGAAGCGCCCGCTCCGCAAGACATCCATCGACTTCACCGCCACGGCCTTCTACTACCTCAACGCCGCGACGCTCGCGAAGTGCGCCGACATCCTTGGCAAGAAGGACGAGGCGGCCGCGTTCCGCGCGGAGGCCGCGAACATCAAGAAGGCGTTCAACGCGAAGTGGTGGAATCCGCAGGGGCACTGTTACGAAAACAATTCGCAGACCGCGAACGCGATGGCGCTCGCGTTCGGGCTCGCCGACCCGGCCGAGACGGCGGCGATTGTCTCCAACATCGTGGAGGACGTGCGCGGGCGCGGCGCGGTGGGCACGGGCGAGATCGGTTATCCGTATCTTCTCCAGGTGCTTGCCGAGAACGGCTGCAGCGACGTGATCTTCGAGATGACGGCGGACACGACGAAGCCCGGCTACGGGTACATGGTCGCGAAGGGCAACACGACCTGCCACGAGGCGTGGGACTGCCGCGAGGGATCGTCCTTCAACCACTTCATGATGGCGGACATCGTGAACTGGTTCTACGGCTCGCTCGGCGGCATCAAGCGCACGGCACCGGGATTCAAGACGTTCACCGTCGCGCCGGAGTTCCTGCCGGGACTCGACTGGGTGAAGGTGAGCCACGCCGTCCCGGGCGGCGACATCCGCGTCGCATGGCGGCGCGTGGACGGCGGGATCGAGGTCAAGGTGTCCGTGCCGAAGGGGACGACCGCGACCGTGCGTCTGCCTGATCTTCCCGACGCGCTGCAGGAATCCGGCGAGGAGACGTATTTCGTCACCTGCGGAGGCATGATCAAGGGCGAATCGCCAAGCCGCGTATGCGTGAACGACCTGTTCCGCGCGCCAGCGGAGGAGGCGAAGGAGAAGGTGCCGGGATTCGTGTGGCTGGAGGCGTAGAACTTCGCGAACTACGGCGGCTGGGTGGTCGATACGCAGTTCACGCACAAGATGGGGAGCGCGTACCTGCTCGCGCCGGGCGTGCTGAAGCCCGTCGCCCCGGCATCCGCGAAAGTCACGATCCCGCGTGCGGGAACGTGGCGCGTGTGGGCGCGCACGAAGGACTGGTTGCCGGA
The DNA here is from genome assembly GCA_902779865.1 of uncultured bacterium. Lineage (GTDB taxonomy): Bacteria > Verrucomicrobiota > Kiritimatiellia > RFP12 > UBA1067 > RUG572. The sequence goes on along the minus strand of CACZDG010000067.1, from coordinate 29,242 downwards.
GTTCTCGCCCGGCAAGTTCGCGGTCGAGGTCGCCGGCAAGCGCAGCGGCACGCTCGGCGCGTCGCGCCGCGAGGGATGGATGTGGGAGAAGGCGGGCGAGTTCACGCTCAACGCCGGCGCGTGCGATGTCAAGCTCGTCGATCTCACTGGCGCGATGACGCGCTGTGACGCGCTCCTCTTCACGACCGACCTTTCGTACGTGCCGCCGGAGGAACCCAAGGCGCTTGCGGCGGAGCGTCAGCGCCTCACGGGCGACGGCGACAAGATCGCAGACGGCGGGGCGTTTGACCTCGTCGTGGTGGGGGCGGGTCCGGGCGGGCTCGGCACGGCGCTTGCGGCGGCGCGGAACGGCCTGCGCGTCGCGCTCGTCCATGACCGTCCCGTGCTCGGCGGCAACTCCAGCTGCGAGATGCAGGTGTCGCTGAACGGGGCCGGACGCAAGGGACGCGAATCGGGGCTCGTCTGCGAGGCGAAGATGCGCCGCTTCATTCGCGCGGGATGGACGTACAGCGACGCCTACCGGCAGATGGCGGACGAGTTGAAGGGCTGGCTCTTCGAGTTCCCTAACGAGCGCGTGGTGTCGGCGGAGAAGAACGGCAACGCCATCGCCGCTGTCGTCTCGCGCAACACGCTCACGGGCGCGCAGACGCGTTTCAGCGGGCGCTATTTCGCGGACGGCACGGGCGACGGCTGGCTCGGCATCTTCGCGGGCGCGGAGTACATGCACGGACGCGAGGCACGGGACGAATACAACGAGGCGCCCGCGCCGGACAAGCGCGACGAGATCACCATGAGCGGCTGCGTGATGAAGGACGGCCTCGTGGGCTACCGCCATGCCTACGCCGACCATCCCGTGAAATACGAGACGCCCGCGTGGGCCGACGTGCTGCCGAAGGGTTTCACGCGGCGCGTACACGGGCTCAGGGGCGCCTGGTGGATGGAGAACAACGGACGCTTCAACGACCTTGAGGACCCGGAGCGCGCGCGCGATCAGCTTGTTCGCATTTCCTTCGCGTATTGGGGATGGATCAAGAACGAATCGCCCGTCAAAGACAAGGCGACGAACGCCTATATGGCAGAGATCGCGTGGAAGAACGCGCGGCGCGAGGGGTTCCGCCTCGTGGGCGACTACGTGATGACGGCGAACGACGCGCTGAAGGGGACGATGTTCCCCGACCGCATCTCGTACGGCGGCTGGAGCCTCGACACGCACGACCCGCTCGGCATGGAGAATCCGACCGGCAACGGTTACTGGCGCAACCATCCGCACGTGCCGATCTATTCGATCCCCTACCGCTGCATCTACTCGAAGAACATCTCGAACCTCTTCCTCTGCGGACGTTCCATCAGCGCCACGCACATCGCGCTCGGCACGATCCGCGTGCAGTCGACGCTCTTCCAGCTCGGGCAGGCCGCCGGCACGGCGGCGGCCATCGCCGCCAAGCACGGCATCACGCCGCGCGCGTGCGGCGAGCGCCACATCAAGGAACTTCAGCAGCAGCTCCTGAAGGACGACCAGTACATCCCGCATCTCGCGAACGAGGATCCGCTTGACCTCGCGCGGACGGCGAAGGTGACGTCCGCCGACTGCGAGCCGCGCCATGTCCGGTTCGACGCGTCCAGTCCCGGGCTTCGCCGCGCGGACAAGCTTGCGCACAAGTGCGCGGGCTTCCGCCGGGCGGTGCGGTTCGAGCGCGGCGATTCGCGGCGGCTCGACACGGTCTTGCTGAATCTCCAGAACACGGGAAAGAAGCCGGTGGAGCTGACGGCGAAGGTCTATCTGACGGACGATGCGGCGTGGCGTCCGAAGGGCGAGCCTGCCGCCGTCCTGAAGGCGATCGTCCCCGACGGTCGCGACGGACTCGTCCGGTTCTTCAACCCGACGAAGCCGATTGCGCTGAACGCGCGGTTCGTCTGGGTGGAACTTGTGCCTGCGCCGGGAATTGCCTGGTACCTGCGCGAGGGGACGACGGGGCATTCCGACCTTCGGGCCTACTGCGGCGTGGACAACGGGAAGTGGACTCCGGTTGGCGGCGAAGAGTATTCCTTCGTCACGGAACCCGCGCTTGAGCGCGACATCGGCTCCAGCGCGGTCGCCGTCATCGACGGCGTGGCGCGTAACGAGGATGGCGTTTACCACGGATGGATTTCCGACGCGTCGAAGGGGCTTCCACAGTGGGTGCGGCTCGACTTCCCCTCGACCGTTTCCGTGAGCGAGGTGCGCATTGCGTTCGATCCCGACTTCGCGACCGTCCGTGCCTCGCCGCGTCCGCGTTCGCTCGTGAAGTCATACATCGTGGAAGGGCTCGTGGATGGCAAGTGGGTGCGCCTTGGCGGGGACTCGGCAAACCAGCTCCGTCACCGCGTGCATCACTTCCTGCCCATCAGTCTCGACGCCTTGCGTGTGACCGTGAACGAGACCTGGGGCGATCCCTCCGCGCGCATCTTTGAAATCCGTGCCTACGGGAACTAATGGCAGAATTCAATCCAGATGACACGATCGGCGTGTACCGCATCGTCCGACTCCTTGGCAAAGGTGCGATGGGGGCGGTGTACGAGGTTGTGCATACGCAGCTCGGCGTCCACTATGCGCTGAAGTCGTTCACGCTCGAAGACGGTCACACCGATATTCTGAAGGACAAGTTCCTTGCCGAGGGCAGGGTTCTTGCTCGGCTCCACCATCCAAATGTCGTACGCGTGTTCGACCTCAACTTTGACGAGGCGACCCAGACGCCGTACTTTGTAATGGATCTCGTAGCCTACAAGGACGGTTCCCCGCACACTCTCGCCGATGTCGAAGTGTCCGACCTTGACGAGGAGTTCGTGTTCGGGTGGTTTACGGAACTTGCGTCCGCCCTCGACTACATCCACGCCGAGGGAATCGTCCACCGTGACATCAAGCTGAGCAACGTGCTGCTCTCCGCGGATAAGCACGTCATACTTTCCGACTTCGGCGTGTTGCGTTTTTTCTCCGACAGGCTTCGCAACGAGGTCAGGGCCTCCACCACAATGGTTACGGAGGCGAGGAACTCGCGCCTAATAATGGGCACCCATGGCTACATGGCGCCGGAGGTGGAACGCGGCGAGGAGGCTACTCCGGCTGCCGACGTGTATTCGTTCGCCGTGATGATCGTCTATCTTCTTACCGGCATTTGGTATGAGCCCGGTTCACGGGCGCTTGAACTCCTTGAGACGCTTGAGCTGCCATGGGTGAATGTGTTGCCGCAGATGCTTGCAGAAGCCCCTGCGGAACGCCCAGTCGATCTATGCGCGTTGGCGAAACTCCTGGAAGTACCCGCCTCCGAAGCGAAAGCAGTTATCCAGCCCAGTGAGGGCCAGTCACCAAATGCGCAAAGCGGTGCAACGCCGAAGAGGAGGAAGTTGCCGTGGAATGCTACCGTCATTTTTGGTGGAGTCTTCGCCGCGACCGCCGCCGTTTTCGTGTCGGTATGGTTTGCTCTCCGCAAACCCACTCAACCTCAGTCGCCGGAGGAAGAGTTTGCCGCAGCCTTTGGCGCAGAGGGCATATTCGAGGTAATGAAATGAGCGTATTCCCTACCACATCATATACGCTTATCCAGAAACTGGCCGTCGAGGCAACTGGCGGAAACGATGCGGCGTGGGTTCGCTTCTTCGACCTTTACACGCCGGCGATGAAGCGTTTCGTCCAACTGATCGACCATAACCACGATCCTGATGACGTGGTTCAGGAAGTGTACATCCATCTGGTGAAGATTCTGGAGGAGCGGAAGTACAAGGCGGAGAAGGCGCAGTTCCGTACGTTCCTGAAGATGCTCATACGGCGGCAGCTTATCGGGATATACCGATATGAACGGGCCCATGGCGCGGGTGAAACCGTTCCGATGGACGAGTTGACGGACGAACCTTCCGTTCAGCCGGAACAGGGTGCTGCGCTCGATCTTGCGTGGGACAAGGCGAGGCATGAGGTGGCGGTGGAGCACGTTCTTACAAAGACCGCGCTTTCTGCCAAGACCAAGGCGGTCTATCGCGCACACGTTCTGGAGGGAAAATCAGCGGAAGAGGTGTGCGGGGAGTTCGGCATCGACAACAACTATCTCCGCCAGATCAAGTTTCGCGTCGAGAAGGCGATAGCCATTGTCGAGGCGGAGCTTGCCGACGAATAATCAAAACTTTTTTCGTTGCAGGTGTAACGGGAGTGTCTCATTTGCTAATAGTATGGTAAAGTCAAAGGAGACAAAAAATGAAAATCAAATCGATAGTAATGTTCTCGCTGGCGGCGATTGCGACGTCGCTGACGGCAATGCCAACAAAACAGGAACTCAAGCAAGTCGAAGGACTTGTCCAGGAACTCATGCGTCCGGAACTGGATGCGTTCAAGGCGGGGAAGAAAACTCGCGAGGGTGTCGCCAAGTCGGCCATCTCGCTTGCGGAGAAGGCGGAGTCCGACGCGGCGAAGATGCTGCTGCTAAAAGGCTCGTTCACCTTCTACGTTGGACATGGCGCGTTCGACGAGGCGATAGGCGTCCTGAAGACGCTAAAGACCACAATCCCCGACATTCCGCCCGAGTACATGGCGAACATGATCGAATCCGCGCTTCTCAACGTGCCGAAGAACAAAGGAGGCCTGATCTACCGTCTCCTTGACGACACGAAGTCCTACGTACGCCATCAGGATGAGCTGAAGAATGCGCTCGCGAAGTCGAGGAAGCATCCAAGCGACAAAACGCTCCACCTGAGGATTGCGGAACTTTACGTTAGCTTAGGCGACTGGGACAAGGCTCTTGACGAGTTCGCGAAGGGCGACAACCCCAAGGCCGCCGAAGCCGCCAAGGCGGAGAAGGGCGAGGGGAAGATGCCGAAGAGTGCCATCGCAGACTTCTGGTGGTCCTATCCAGCCAACGGCGAAGAGGAGCGGCAGCAGAAGTTCAAGCGCCACGCAGCCGCAATCTACGCCGAGTCGATCGCGTCCGGCGACGCCAGCGGGCTTGTGAAGGTGAAGGCACAGAGGCACATCGACGAGGTTAAGGGATACGGCGATGACATGCTTGCAGGCGTGATCACTAGTCCAGCCGGTGAAGTGGCTGGAAATAGCCATCCTTCCGCAGGAAACCTGTATTGCGTAGTTGATCTTTCCGCAGGGCCGAACGCGACAAACTACCCTGTATCGTACCTTGCTGCCGAGCCCAAAGGTGGCTGGACGGACGAGTACAAGACCACGAAGCTTGTTTTGCGCCGCATCGAGCCGGGGAAGTTCATGATGTTAGGCAAATACGAAGTGACGCTCACGAAGCCGTTCTACTGCGGCGTCTTTGAGGTGACGAAGAAACAGTACGAGCTGGTGATGAGAGCTAATTCCTCGTCCACCAAGGGCGACATGAGCGACATGTGTCCCGTCAGACATGTCTCGTGGAACGCAATTCGCGGCAATTCCGCCACCTATAACTGGCCGAGTTCCGTGAACGTCGATCCGTCGACGTTCATTGGAAAAATCCAGGCGCGCACAAGCCTCAACATCGACTTGCCCACTGAGGCGCAATGGGAGTACGCCTGCTGGGCGGGGACGACTAATGATGACAATATCGCAAAGAACAAACCAGATGGGAAACGCGGTTATCCGATGGTTGTTGGCTCGTATAGGCCGAACGCATGGGGACTCTACGATATGCACGAGAACGTCTGGGAGTGGTGTCTGGATTGGAGCAACAAGACCGACCACTTTTCGAGCGGGGTGACGGATCCCGTTGGCCCTTCCTCTGGGGTGTTTCGGGTGATGCGCGGCGGTTGCTTTGATAACAGCGTGGGCGGCTGCACCTCGTCCACCCGGAACCACGCCATTCCGGTGTATGTGAAGTACGCCGTCGGCTTCCGCCTCGTCATAGTCCCCGATCTCCTGAAGGAACGTGGCATCAAGTCGTCCGCCCTCGGCAAGGTTCAGCTATGGGAAGGTGGGCCGTACTGGGCAGAGATGAACATCGGCGCGAAGAAGCCCGAAGGCTATGGCTATTATTTCTGGTGGGGCGATACCGTAGGTTACAAACGCGAGAACGGTGCTTGGGTGGCGAGTGACGGTTCTTCGTCAAATTTCTCTTTTGAAAAGAAGAACACGCCTACTTTGGGGAAAAATCAACAATTGTTACAGAATGAGGGATGGACTACGGCGGATGGCGTTCTCACGCCACAACATGACGCCGCGCATGTGCAGTGGGGCGGGGGATGGCGTATGCCGACGAAACAGGAGCTGTCTGACCTTCATAATAAATGCGACTGGACGTGGACGACGCAGAACGGTGTAAAAGGTTATGTCGTGCATGGTAGGGGCGACTACGCCTCTAACAGCATCTTCCTCCCCTGCGCCGGCTTCGGCAACGGGACTTCGCTCAACATTTCCGGTTCGTACGGCGGCTACTGGTCGTCCGTTCCGGGCTCGAACGGCAGCTACAACTCGTGGAACCTCGGCTTCAATTCGCGCGTCCACGTCATGGACGCCAATGAACGCCACGGTGGGCGTACTGTTCGCCCTGTCCAAGGGTTCGCCAAATAGCGGAATTTCTTTTGTGAATGCCGCCATTTCTCGTGGGTGTCCACGGTGTGAGGCAGTTTGTTCACGCAATGCGCCGTATTTGGACACAGCGGAACAACAATTTGTACACGTATTGATTGTGGTAAGTCGTTGATGTCCGTTCGCTACGTTAGTCGTTGCTCAAAAATTAGGCAGTTGCAAAACCTCTGCGATTGCGGGCGCTTGCGGGCGCGACGGAGCGCGCCCCTCCCAAAATACTCCTCTCGCGTATAAGGTACCGGGGGGATATGCATGGAAGCTGGTGCAACACCACTACGCTCATACACCCCCACCATGAAGTAGCCATACTATAGTATGGAAACAACAAATAGCCCTACTTGTCGCAACAAGTAGTACTATTTGTTGCAACAAGTAGCCCTATTTGTTCCAACAAGTAGTGCTATTTGTTGAAAGCATACCCCAGTCCAATCGCCATCGATACCCCAGTCCAAGTAGCTCTTGCACCTGGGGCACCATCGTGCGGCTAGGCGACGGTAAGCGTACGACGACAAGACGCGCCGACTCTTGTTGTTGTACGCTTGTTGTTCCCTATGGATTAATCCTATACTCGTCAGTTGAATGTCTCACGCAGAGACAATTGGTGAAAACAACTACGACGCCAATTAAGCGACGTAATCTCTTAAAACTCTGCCTCTCTGCGCCTCTGCGTGATATATAACGGAGTGCATGGAAAGCTGCGGGTTGATTTTGACGACATGTTCAATGACGTGATCACGAGGCAACCGAAATTTGCATCAACGGTGATGCGTACGCTTGTGGATGGCGCAAAAGTGGTCGAATGATGCGCTCGGTGGCGCGCGGTATTCTTAACCGAGGGTACGCTTGAAAGCATCGTAGTTTCGTGTGTCACCGGTACGGCAGAAGACGGCGAACTCGATGACCTTGAAGTCGATGCGGTAGCGTGGCACGACGGCGGCCGCAGCGGCGGCCACGACGTTTGGATCGTTGCGAAACGCTCCGCAGCCGAACGCGCCGAGTATTATCGCCTCTTCCCCGTTCGCCGCCGCGATGTCAAGAATGCGCGTGAGGCGGCGTTCGTGGATTGCGCGGAGTCTGTCCGGGGGCAGTACGATACGCCTGTCGCCGTCGCCGCTGTTCATCAGGTTGCTGGGATGTTCGCGGAGGTTCGGTGCCGCGCAGGAGATGACGTCCACTTCGTACCAGTCGGATTCGGGAAGTGTCGTCGGGAACGTGGTGTCGCCTTTGAACACCATCACGTGCGGCGTGTAGATGGCGTCATCGTTGTGGATGGGGTCGCGTGCGGCGCGATGCGGCGAATAGAACCCGCTCCACATTTCGTTCGTATTCAGGTTGAAGTAGAGCGTTGAACAGCGGCACAGCGCCTCCTCCTGTGCGCTCGACCCGTTGACAACCCCTCCGCCGGGATTGCTGGCGGACGCGAAATTGAGCACGCATGTCTTCATCGTTCGCGCGTAGGCGGACGCCGCCTCAAACGAGCGTTTCGTCGAAACGATTAGTCGTCCTTCGGTGGCATCGCCGCACTGAGGCACATTTACATCTTCGCCCTCTAGGATCAGCCGCTGGCCAGCGTGCGAACGGGCTATGGATTCCATCAGGCGCGGGTGCGTCCGGCACATCGTTTCCGTATCGCGGAATATCGCGGCATTTTCTTCTCTTCCCATAATCATGGCTCCATTATTTCTTCCATTTCACATCCCAGCGCCCGTACCAAACGTAAAATCCAAGGGCGAAGACGTTATCGACTTTGCCGAGTCCGTATTGAGGGACTGCAATGAGGCACTGTGAACGTAAAAAAATTTCATAATGACATTATATCACCATGGCTGCACAGCGTCAATGCGGGAAATGCAGATTTTGGTTTTTCTGATTCACATTGCGGCATGGATTTGGTATAATTATCACATTTCCAACCCTTAAAAGGTCAAAAGTTACATGTCGAACAAAGCAATGATCGCGGCCTTTGCCGCAACGTGCGCGTTGGCCGCTACGGCTGATACGCTAGTATTCAAGAGTGGCTCCCGCCTCGAAGGCGAAGTGGTGCGCATCGTAGGCAGCGAAGTCACCTTCAAGTCCGATGACGTCGGCGAAGTGAAGGTTAGCACGGACAAGCTCGTATCCATCGATACGAAGAAGCCTGCAACCGTCCAGTACAACGACCGTTCCCGCGCCGATGGCGTGGTGGCGATGAAGGACGGCAAGTACACGCTCAACAAGGAAGAGCTTGACATGGGCGACGTCAAGGCCATCAACCCCGAAGAGGAGGCGTGGCACGGAAGCGTAGCCGCCAGCGGAACCGCCGCGCGCGGCAACACGGTGAGCGAGAAGGCCACCGTCCTCGCCGACGTGAACCGCCGCTGGGAGAAAAACCGTTTGACTGGCAATTTCGGCTACTACTTCGCGCAGAACGGCACTGACCGCGACAACAAGGAGAAGACCGAAGACCGCATCGAGCTCTCGGCGCAGGACGACTACTTCTGGGCAACGAAGGTTTATTCCTACATCAACGGCAAATACGAGCGCGACGGCATCAACGACTTGCAGTACCGTTACCGCCTCGGCGTGGGTATGGGCTACCAGTGGCTTGACGGACAGAACTTCGAGAGCACCGGCAAGTGGTCCTTCAACCAGGAAGTCGGCCTCACCTACATCAAGGAGAAGTACGAGCACGCCTCTGACGACGACCGCTGCGCGTTCCGCTACGCCCACCACCTCGCGTGGACGCCCCGCTGGGTTGACAAGCTCTCCTTCACGCACAACCTCGAGTATCTCCCCGACGTTAGCGACTGGGCGGATTCCTACCTGATCGACGCGGACGTTGGCTGTGAATACGCGCTTGACTCCGCTTGGACGCTGCTCGGCAAAATCGAGTGGGACTACAACTCGGAACCCGGCCCCCACACGAAGCACAGCGACTTCCGCTATACACTCGGCCTCGGCTACAAGTGGTAATAGCGTTCGCATACCCGCCGCTGCCCTCGGAGAGGGGCGTTCCGCTCCTCTCCCAGAACAGGCAGTTCCAGTGGTTCTCGCGCCCCACCTACATCTTTCCCGTCGTGCCCGCAACTGCGGCCACGATGGCGAAGAAGGCGGGGCACGATGCTGTTTGGCTTGATGGCATCGCGGAGGAGTGGACGCCAGAAGAGTTCGAGCGGCGGTTGGCGGACGCGAAGCCGGACGTGGTGGTGGTGGAGACGAAGACGCCCGTCGTCAAGCGCCACTGGAAATGGATCGAGGTATTCAAGTGTACGCCGGAGGGGGCGCACGCAAAGGTGGTTCTCGTGGGCGACCACGTTACGGCGTTGCCGGACGAGTCGATGGGGGCATGTCCGGTTGACTACATCCTCACTGGTGGCGACTGGGACTTCCTGTTGATGAACCTGGTGCGTTCGGGTTTCGACTCCGCCCAGTTCGAGCCGGGAATCTGGTACCGCGAAGACGGCGAAGTGAAGAACACCGGCCGTTTCAAGCTCGACCACGACCTCAACGACGCGCCTTGGATCGACCGTGACCTCTGCCACTGGAAACTTTACGCTGTTAAGAACGGCAACTTCCGCCGCACACCCGGCACTTATATCATGTCCGGCCGCGACTGTTGGCACGCGAAGTGTACCTTCTGCAGCTGGACCACGCTCTACCCGACCTACCGCACACGCGATCCAATTGACGTAGTCAACGAAATAGAAGACCTCGTGAACCGCTACGGCGTGAAGGAGATCATGGACGACTCCGGCTCGCTTCCAGTCGGCTCGTGGCTCACGACGTTCTGCAACGAGATCATTCGTCGCGGTCTTCCGAAGCGTGTGCGCATTGACTGCAACATGCGTTTCGGACGCCTCACGTTCGATGACTATAAGCTAATGCGCAAGGCCGGTTTCCGTCTCGTGCTGTTCGGGGTGGAGTCCGCTAACCAGGAAACCCTCGACCGTTTCTGCAAGGCGCTCAAGCTCGAGGACATCGAGAAGGGCGCTGCATGGGCCACGAAGGCGGGGCTGGATGTTCATCTCACGTTCATGTTCGGCCACGCATGGGAGGGCCCGAAGGAAATCGCCAACACCGTGGCTCTCGCGCGGAAACTGCTCGCGAACGGACACGCCTCCACCTTGCAGTGTACGATGACGATTCCGTATCCCGGTACGCCGCTCTTCCGCGAACTCGATGCGAACGACGGCCTCACCACGCGTGACTGGGATGAATACGACATGCGCCGGGCAATCACGAAGACGCCGCTCGTCTCGGAAGACGAAATCAAGTGCGCCGTCCGCGAAGTCTATCGCGGATTCCTCCAGCCCCGTGCGATTCTGCATCGCCTCCTGACTACTCGCAACCTCTTCGATTTCGGGTTCTACTACCGCGGAATCCGGTCTCTCCTAGGCCATCTCCTTGACTTCCGCAAGGCCTAATTCCTTCCTGACTTGGACCTAATTCCCGCCAAACTTGAAAAGGTGGGCTTTTATTTCAAAATAGGTGGAATTGTCTATATGTAGTGTTTCCATTTTTGAAAATACACAATATCTTGATTTTTCCTCTTGCACGCCTTATGCGGTTATGATACACTTTACGTCATCGATTTCACCACTTTAGAAACAACTTAGCCAAGAAGGAAAACGAATGAATATCATAAAGCGCAGCGGCGAGGAAACTCCGTTTGAGCGTGCGAAAATCGCGGCGGCCATACGCAAGGCCAACGTAACGGTTGACGACGCCGACAAGCTTACGGAGGCCCGTATTGAGCGCATCGCCGAGCAGATCGAGGAATTTGCTGCGGCGCATGACCGCGCGTTGAGCGTGGAAGAGATTCAGGATCTTGTCGAAACTAAGATCCAGGAAGCCGGCGCACACGCCGTGGCGAAGAAGTACATCAAGTACCGTTTCGTGCAGGACCTCAAGCGCCGCAAGAACACGACTGACGGCGAAATCCTCACGCTCATCAACTGCACGAACGAAGAGGCGAAGCAGGAGAACGCCAACAAGAACCCGACCATCAACTCCGTCCAGCGCGACTACATGGCCGGCGCCGTCTCGAAGGACGTGACTAAGCGTCTGCTCCTTCCGGAGGACATCGTGCAGGCGCACGAGGCGGGCATCATCCATTTCCACGACATGGACTACTACGCGCAGCGCATGCACAACTGCGACCTCGTGAATCTCGAGGACATGCTGCAGAACGGCACTGTGATCAGCGGCACTGCGATCGACCGCCCGCACTCGTTCTCCACCGCCTGCAACATCGCAACGCAGATCATCGCGCAGGTGGCGTCCAACCAGTACGGTGGGCAGTCGATCTCGCTCACGCACCTCGCGCCGTTCGTGCAGGTCAGCCGCGACAAGATCACGCAGGAGGTTGACGAGGAACTCGCGCTCGTGGGCGCGTCCATCGACGCGGCGAAAAAGGCGGAGATAGTGGAGAAGCGCGTGCGCGACGAGATCGTGCGCGGCGTTCAGACGATCCAGTACCAGGTGGTCACGCTCATGACCACCAACGGCCAGGCGCCGTTCATCACCGTCTATATGTATCTCAACGAGGCCCGCAACGAACAGGAGAAGAAGGATCTCGCGGTGATCATCGAGGAGATGCTGAGGCAGCGCATCCAGGGCGTGAAGAACGAAGTCGGCGTCTATGTGACGCCCGCTTTCCCGAAGCTCATCTACGTGCTGGAGGAGGACAACGTCAAGGAGGGCACTCCCTACTGGTATCTCACGGAGCTAGCCGCCAGGTGCACCGCGAAGCGCATGGTGCCCGACTACATCAGCGAGAAGATGATGCTTGAGTTGAAGGGCGACGTCTATACGTGCATGGGCTGCCGCAGCTTCCTCACTCCGGACCGCTTCACGGACGCCGGCATCGGCAACGTCTCCAAGGCCAAGAACTACGTGCCCGGCAAGCACCGCTACTACGGCCGCTTCAACCAGGGCGTCGTTACGGTGAACCTGGTCGATATCGCGCTCAGCGCGGTCAAGGCCGCCGGCACGGGCGCGGTGGACATCGACGCGCGCCTCGCGAAGTTCTGGGAAATCTTCGACACGCGCATGGAGCTGTGCCACCGTGCGCTCCGCTGCCGCCACGAACGCCTCCTCGGCACGCTTTCGGACGCGGCCCCGATCCTCTGGCAGTACGGCGCGCTCGCGCGCCTCGAGAAGGGCGAGAAGATCGACGCGCTGCTCTACAACGGCTACTCCACCATCTCGCTCGGCTACGCCGGTCTCTGGGAGTGCGTGTACGCGCTCAACGGCAAGAAGCTCACCGAGTTCGAGGGCGAGGCGCTCGGCCTCGACATCATGAAGAAGCTCAACGAGTACACCGCGAAGTGGAAGAAGGCGGAGAACATCGACTACTCGCTCTACGGCACGCCGCTGGAGTCCACCACCTACCGCTTCGCGAAGTGCCTTCAGGAGCGTTTCGGCATCGTCCCCAACATCACTGACCGCAACTACATCACGAACTCCTACCACGTACACGTGACGGAGCCGATCGACGCGTTTGCGAAGCTTGAGCTGGAGGCGAAGTTCCAGAAGCTCTCGCCCGGCGGCGCGATCTCCTACGTGGAGGTGCCCAACATGCAGGACAACATTCCCGCAGTGCTCTCGATCATGCAGTACATCTACGACCACATCATGTACGCGGAGCTGAACACGAAGAGTGACTACTGCCAGGTGTGCGGATGGGACGGCGAGATCCAGATCGTCAAGGACGAGAACGGCAAGCTCATCTGGCGCTGCCCGAAATGCGGCAACACCGACCAGAACAAGATGAACGTCGCCCGCCGCACCTGCGGCTACATCGGTTCCCAGTACTGGAACCAGGGCCGCACGCAGGAAATCAAGGAGCGCGTCCTTCACGTTTCGTGATCAGCCGCTTTTCTTAATTGCGCCTGGCGCGGGGATTTGGTACAATCTTCCGCGTCAGGACAAAGGAGTCAGTCAGAAATGGTAACATTCGAATACAAAGGCGTCGTCGAAATGAAGGGCGATACGAAGGCGTTCGGGCAGAACGGCTTCACGAAGCGCGATCTCGTTGTGGGCAATCCCCCCGATTCGCCGAGCATGTATCCCAACCCCGTGCTGTTCACGTTCAAGAAGGACCGCTGCGCCTTGCTCGATCCCATCAACGTGGGCGATGCGGTGAAGATTCAGTTTACGATTGACGGACGCAAGTGGGACGGCCCCAACGGAGTCCGCTACTTCACGGACCTCACGGGCTGGAAGATCGAGGTGCTCGGCGGCGACGGCACGTCAACTGAACCAGTGCCTGAAGCGCCGGAAGTCCCTGCCGACATCCCCGTTGGCGAGGATCCGGAGAACCTGCCGTTCTGATGCATTCTTGGAGGGACATCCTCCGCCTCAGCGCGGAGTATCTGATCCAGAAGGGCGTCCCCGACGCTCAGGTTGCGGCGGAACTGCTAGTGGCGCGGCTGCTTAAATGCGGCCGCGGCTTTCTTTCTCCGCGCCTTGACGAAACGCCCGACGCGAAGTACGTCGAGGCCATGCGCCGCGGCGTCTCGCGCCTTGCCGCCGGCGAGCCGGTCCAGTATGTGCTCGGCGAGTGGGACTTCCGCTCGCTCACGCTCTCGTGCGACCGCCGTGCGCTCATCCCGCGCCCGGAAACGGAGGAGCTCGTCACGCGAGTCCTCAAGTTTGCAAAGGCATACGACGTTGAGCGTCCGTTCGTCGTGGATGTGGGCACGGGCAGTGGTTGCATCATCCTTTCACTAGCCAAGGAAATGCCAGATGGCGTATTCCTCGGCATCGACATTTCACCAGACGCGGTGTCGCTCGCGCAGGAGAACGCCGTGCGCTGCGGCCTGGGCGACAGGGTGAAGTTCGCAGTGGCCGACGGGCTTGACGAATTCGACGAGCCGCAGTCGGTGGACATTCTCGTCTCCAACCCGCCGTATATAGCGACGGCCGACTGCGCCGCGCTCGATCCTCGCATACGTAACTGGGAACCGATGTCCGCGCTCGATGGTGGTCCCGCCGGGCTTGACTTCTACGAACGGCTCGTGAGCGACGCCATCAACATCCTGAAGCCCGGTGGCGGCGCGTTCTTCGAGATCGGCGACGGACAGGGCGAGGCTTTGCGCAAGCTGTTCTTCGACGCTGGTTTCGATGACATCCGCATCGAAAATGACTACGCCGGCCACGACCGTTACGCCTTCGCCGTCCTTCCCTGAACGAGCACGACTTGCGTACCGTATCAATCGAACTGCGCTGGTTGCGTATTTGGAAGCATCAGGTTTCGCTGCGCCCGGAATTATGATATACTAACTGCGCCATGACTATAACGCGAGAACCATTGTACGACGACGCCCCGGGCGGGCGGATAACTTCACTTTGTCGGCACACGGTCGCCTTGCTTGCGAGCATCGGGCGTGCCGTACGCCTTATGGTGGAGTCGTTCGGCTACCTGCCTGGCGTGTTCCTGCGTCGGCGCGGACGCGCGGAGCTGATGAAGCAGTTCTACTCCACGGGCATCCGCACGTTGCCCGTAATCACCGTGGTCGGCTTGTTTGCCGGGATGATCCTCGGCCTTCAGGTGGGCTTGGCGCTCCGGCGGTTCAACCAGGAGGTGTACCTCGGCGCGGCGGTGATGCTTTCGCTCATTCGCGAGATGGGTCCCTTCGTGACTGGCATCTGCCTTTCCGCGTGCGTAGGCAGCGCGATGGCGGCAGAGCTTGGCACGATGACGGTAAACGACGAGGTCGCTGCGCTGGAGATCATGTCGATACCGCCCGTACGCTTCCTCGCAGCGCCTCGCATGGGGGCGTTGCTCGTGATGTCCCCGCTTCTCGCGTTCTACGCCTGCGTGCTGGGCGTGGTCGGCGGCGGCGTAGTGGGATACACGCAATTCAACGTGGCGTTCACGCAGTATATGTCGAGTGCGATGTCCATGGCCGAACTCAAGGATTTGTTCGTGGGGCTCCTCAAGGCCGCGATATTCGGCGTGGTGATATGCACCGTTTCGTGCCACCAGGGCTTCGTCACGCGCCTCGGCGCCGTGGGCGTTGGACGCGCTACACAGCGCAGCGTGATCATATCGTTCCTGTTGATCCTCATGTTCGGCTACATGGTCACGAGGATGTTCTACCTCGAGTTCTGACGGAAAGTGCGCGGCATGAAGACGAGGCAATTCTGGTATCCTCTCCCCGAAAGGCTCATCGCACAGCACCCCGCCGAACGGCGCGGCACCGAGCGCATGATGGTGCTGCACCGCGACACGTGCGTGCTGGAGCACCGGCACATTGCCGACATCGTGGATTACCTGGACGCCAAGGACCTGCTGGTCGTAAACGACACGAAGGTCTTCCCCGCGCGCCTCATCGGCACGTGGAACGATTCACCGGGCGCGGTGGAGGTGCTGATGGTGAGCCCCGCGCCCAGCGCGGAGACGGACGCCTGCCGCGACCTTTCAAGTTTTGACGTGTTCGACTCGCTTGAGTGGAACGTCATGATCGGATCGGGGCGTCCAAGCCGCGAAGGACAGGTCGCGGTGTTCGGCCCGAACCGTGAACTCACCGCAACGCTCGTGAAGCGCCTCGACGGCGGACTCTGGCGCGTCGCATTCAAGTCGGAACGTCCGCTCGCGCAGCTCCTCGACGAGTTCGGGCGCACTCCGGTTCCGCCCTACGTGCGCCGCGAGGGCACGGAGGACGAGGAACGCGCGGATCGCGAGCGATACCAGACCATTTACGCAAAACACGTAGGAAGCGTGGCCGCGCCCACTGCCGGACTCCACTTCACGCCGGAGATATTCGCCGCGCTCGACGCAAAGGGCGTGCGGAGGGCGTCCGTAACGCTGCACGTCGGCCCCGGCACATTCCGTCCCGTCAAGACCGAGATGATTGAAGACCACCACATGGACTACGAGGCGTTCACGGTTCCGCCGGAGACGGCCGATGCCATACGCGAGTGCCGTGCGCGCGGCGGACGCGTGGTGTGCGTGGGATCGACGACGGTGCGCACGCTTGAGACCGTTGCCGCCGCTCATGGTGGCGAAGTGGTGGCTGGGAGTGGCGCGTCTAACATTTTCATCTACCCGCCGTACGAGTTCAAGGTGTGCGACGCGATGCTAACGAACTTCCACCTGCCGCAATCCACCTTGCTGATGATGGTTAGCGCGCTTGCCGGGCGCGAGCGCATCCTCGCCGCCTACGCGATGGCCGTGCGTTCGGAATACAAGTTCTTCTCCTATGGCGACTGCATGCTCATCGTTTAGCGGGATGGCGAAATAGGGCGGTCCGAACCATTGCAAGAGGCATGCATTTTCCCCATGCTGAAATGGTTCGGGACACAGCGGGAAACGGAAGAAGTATTGGTTTAGGCTGTCGTTGCACATTGCTGCTAACGTAAAAGTATGCTATAATGTGGCAATCGGTTAGAGAGAATGTCAGGTCGTTTCAGGAAACGTGTAGGAATGAAGACAAGAGTATCCAACTGTTGTTTGATAGGCATGGTCGTATTTATGGCCATGTCCTGGTGTATATGGGGAGAAGGGTATTTCTGCTCGTGCTGGCTTTCCCCTGATGGTGTCAGCTATCTGCGCATGGCGGAGGCGGCTGCCCGGGGGCATCTCTTCAATCCGAACGGTGTGGCCGGGCATAATGGTTGGTTTGCGGTCTGGCCGCTTGGCTATCCCTGGTGCATCGCGCTTGTCATCAAGCTCACGTCGCTGGACGCGTTCACCTCGGCACGGATCGTGGCGACGTTGATTGCTGGTGGAATTCTCCTAGTGCTTGCTCGCTGTGCGCGCTCCGCATTTCCTGTTTTGGCCCTTTCGCTTCTCAACCTGTCATTTTGCGGTGTGTTCAGGGTGGCGTATAGTGAGCAGCCGTATGTTCTCGCCCTTTTGGCGCTTTGTTTCGTCCTGTCTGGGAAAGACGGCAATCGCAAAATCGCAACTCTCGCCATCGCCGGATTGTGTATCGCGACATTCCTGTTTCGGTATGTAGGGGTGTTTGCGGTTTTTTGGGCTATTGCGGCATCGTTCCTTGCGGCAAAACTTCAAAGACGGAATCTGGACATGGCGCGCGCCGCCGCGTGTGCCGCAATAGCCGTCGCCGCATTCGCTGGCGGGTATCTTTTCCTGAATCACATCATGTGCGGGGCGTTTACAGGTGGACACCCTACTGGGGTTCAGGAATCGTTTCTCGCGCTGGCAAGACGGACGTTCGTAGCGCTGCTGAATGAGACGCAGGCGGTTTTCTTTGCAGCATTTTGGGTAGGCATCCTATTTGCTGCGGCAGGTTCCGGAATGTTGAGAAGAGGGTCTGGCGAGGTAAAAGAAGAAGGTGCGCCCAACGGGATGGTGTTCGTCCTGTTTGGGCTTTTGTGCAACGGCACGGTTGTCGTCTTGCGCTTTCTCATGCCATTCGATCCACTTGGCTTCCGCCTTTTGTGTCCGGGTACGACACTGCTTGTGCTGGGACTGGTTCTTGAGATTCGTTCGCGCTTGGGTGTGGATTGGGCTGTTGCAATCAACGCCGTTCCCATGCGCAGGATATTGGCTTTCCTGGTCTTGGCGGCCGTGCCGGCTTTCAATATGCTGCCCATGGAACGCGGAATTCGTAGAATCATGCATCTGCCGTCCGATCCGTGGTACGGTAGTTACAGAGATGTCCGGGCACGAGTGATGGAGAAGTATGCGACCTTGCCCCCGGGAACGCAATTTGAGTTCCCAGCAAACGACTTCGGCATTGACTATTGGATAGATTTTCTCAGGCCGGACATCATTGCGCACCAGCCAGACATGCCCAACGCGGCCTTCTGACGGATTGGACTTTTCGTGTGGCTTGACAGCGCTGTAACCTTTGATCGATTAGAGTGTAAACAAGATGAAAAGTTAAAAGGAGATAATCCATGCCGGTGCAAAGCGTGAATATTAACAATGTGTCTATGGACTACTTCCTTCGCGGCGTCGAGGCCGCGCAGCCGAAGAATGCGCCGCAGGCGCCCCTCCAGACCGACGAGGTGACCGTCCAGAAAAGCGACGGGAAGGAAAAGCACATCGGAGGCGACATCGCAAAGGCCGTCAATGAACTCTACTGCCCGTCCTTATTAACCCGCGATGAACTCCCCAAGATTTTCAAGTGACAGGCATCGCGACGAAGGCGGGGGTCCGGGCATTTCTCGTGAAGGGTTTTCGCCACGACTCGCCATAAAATACGATGAACGCCTACAAGGAGAACTTAAATGACGACAGCTGAAATACTCGTTCAGGTACTGAAGGAAAAGAATATGACGTGCGCTACGGCGGAGTCATGTACGGGTGGTGGTGTGGGTTATACCATCACGGGTGTATCAGGGGCGAGCGCCGTCTTCTGGGGCGGCGTGATTAGCTACGACAACTCTGTCAAGCGCGATCTTCTGGGCGTGCCGGAGGAGGTGCTGTTGACAAAGGGTGCGGTGTCGCCTGAATGTGCGGCGGCGATGGCGGAAGGAGCGCGTCGGCTCTTGAAAACGGATTTTGCGGTGTCTCTCACAGGTGTCGCCGGACCTGGCGGCGGTAGTGCCGAGAAGCCGGTTGGACTCGTTTGGTTTGGCCTTTCCTCGCCGTCGGGCGTCGTCACCGAAAATAAGATATTTCCCGGTGACCGCGAGGCTGTCCGCACGGCGGCAATTGAGTATGCGTTGAATCTTTTGCTTAATTCGGCGAGGCGGGAGGGAAATTGAGGATGAAGTATGCCATCATGAGCGACGTGCATGCGAATCCGGTAGCGCTGGAAACGGCGCTGGCGGATGCGCGTGCCGTAGGATGCGGCAAGTTCATCCTGCTTGGGGACGTCACGGGATATGGATACGATCCGAAGAGGACGCTGGAGATAGTTCGCAGGAATTTCGACATCGTTCTGATGGGCAACCACGACTCGGCTTGCGTGGGGCTTGAGCCGGAGTTGGAAGTGGTGATGAACCACAACTACGACTTCGACCGGATGGCGCGCGAGCAGTTGTCAGAGGAAGAGCGCGCATGGCTGCGCGGACGCGAGTACCTGTACGAGGAGGATGGCTTTGTCTGCACGCATGGCGATTTCACGCAGCCGAACATATGGAACTACATCTTGTTTAGCGACGCCGCGTCGCAGAATTTCCAGGCTCGCGCAGAGAGCCTTATGTTCTGCGGACATACTCACCATGCGTCGATCTGGGAACGGACGGAGAAGGGCCTGTGTCGCCTGAAAATGGAGAAGCGTTTCAGGCAGCCAGTGGCAAAGGCGGCGTCGATTTCCTTCAAGTTGAATCCGACAAGCCGCTACATCGTCAACGTCGGAAGCGTCGGCTATCCGCGGAATGACCTCTGCAGCGCGTATGGAATCTTCGACACGGAAGCGCAACGGGTTGCGATTAGGCGTTTGCCGTTCGACTTCAAATCGTATATCACCGAGATGACCGACCGCAACCTAAAGTTGCCAACTTGGCTCTGTCGGCTCCTGCTCGCCTTGTAGGAGAGATGGGATAGTTCATGGCAATGTTGAGATGAAACAGGAAATTGGTTGAAAGGAATGAAGTGTATTCTATATCTGCACGGTTTCGGATCGTCCGGCGCAAGCGGGACGGTGGAACTGCTGCGCAAGGAGTTCTGGAACACGGACGCCGCGCACCGCGCCACCGTGACGGCGCCGGACATACCCGTCGATCCAGCGGTCGCTATGCCGATGCTTGAAGCGCTGGCGTACGACGTGATGCCGGACCTCGTGATAGGCACGTCGATGGGCGGCATGTACGCCCAGATGCTGCACGGTTTTACGCGAATCTGCGTAAACCCGTCCTTCACCATCTCGAAGAAATACAACGTGCTTTACGTGGGCAAGCACAAGTGGCTCAACCGGCGCGAGGACGGCGAAACGGAGTTCCACGTCACGAAGGAGACGATTGCGCACTTTCAGGAACTTGAGGCACGGCAGTTCGACGGCATTGACGACGCCGACCGCATGCTGTGCCACGGCCTTTTCGGCGATGAGGACGAAATGATGCCGGAGGTGCGTCCGATCTTCGAACAGCACTACCCCGGCATGGCGCATGTGTTTCCAGGCGGACACCGTATGAATGCGCATGTGGTCACGCACGTACTTTTACCCTACATAAGGAAAATAATGATATGAAAACGATAACCTCACACATTCTCGCGGCCGCTTTTGTTCTGGCTGCATTTAACGGCTCGGCGGGGACGCCTCGCCCTACCGAATTGGCGCTTCCGCTTGAACAGGCGTTTGAGAATCCGCCGGACTCCGCTCGCCCGTGGGTGTATTGGTACTTCATGGACGGCAACACCACGCGCGAGGGGATGAAGGCGGACCTCGACGCGATGAAGAAGGCCGGCATCGGCGGCGTGCTGATTCTCGAAATTGGCGCGGGGCGTCCGCCGCGCGGCCCCGTGGAGTTCCTGAGTCCGAAATGGCTGGAGCTTTTTGGCTACGCCATCGCCGAGGCCGATCGACTCGGCATCGAGGTGGCGGTTGGGACAGGCCCCGGCTGGTGCGGCGCGGGTGGGAAGTCTGTCAAGCCAGACGACGCGATGCAGCACACCGTCGCGAGCGAGATGACGGTGACGGGGCCGCTGGACTATTCCTCCGTTCTGCCCATCCCCGCGCCGCGCGCGCCGTTTTTCGGCATCCGCACGCTCACGTCCGAGATGAAGAAGGAATGGGAGAGCTACTACCGCGACGTCGCCGTACTGGCGTTCCCTGAGCCGGAGGGCGCGGAACGTCTTCCCGATGCGGACGAAAAGGCCATCTACCAGCGCGCACCGTTTTCGTCCCGGCGCGGCGTGAAGCCGTACCTCACGCCGTCGCACAAGGCTGTGCCGTCGGAGAAGTGCGTCGATCCCGCGAAGGTCGTTGACCTCACGGCGAAAATGGACGCCTCCGGACGCCTCACCTGGCGCGTGCCCGAGGGACGTTGGACGATTCTACGTGTGGGGCGTCGCCTCACTGGACAGACCACGCGTCCCGCGCCGAGGCCGGGTCTCGGATTCGAGACGAGCAAATTCGACCGTGGCGCGATCGAGCGCCACCTGCACGACTACGCGGACAAAATCCTCGCTGCTGCCGGTCCGCGCCGTCCCGGACGCGGTCTCACCACGCTCCACTTCGACAGCTGGGAGATGAGCGCGCAGAACGGTTCCGCCGAGTTCTTCAAGGAGTTCGAGCGCCGGCGCGGCTATTCGCCGCTTCCGTACATCCCCGCGATCAACGGACGCGTGGTGAAATCGACGGAAATCACCGAACGCTTCCTCTTCGACTGGCGGCAGACGGCGCAGGAGCTCGTGATCGAAAACCAGCTTCTCCCCATCAAGGAGTTTGCGCACAGCAAGGGGCTCGTGATGTCGAGCGAACCCTACGACATGAACCCGTGCTGCGACATCACGTCCGGCGCGGTGGCGGACGTGCCGATGTGCGAGTTCTGGTCGAAGGGCATGGGATGTCCGGCGGAGTACAGCTGCGTGGAGGCGGTCTCCATCGCGCACACGATGGGGCGTCCCGTCGTGGGCGCGGAGGCGTTCACCGCAAGCGCGGAGTACTGGAAGCAGTACCCCGGATCGATGAAGGCGCAGGGCGACTGGGCGCTCGCCTTCGGCATCAACTGCTTCAAGTTCCACACGTACCAGCACCAGCCGAGCATGACGGACAAGCCCGGCATGACGATGTGCGGGTACTACGGCGTCAACTGGCACCGCAACCAGACATGGTGGCCGATGGTCGATTCCTACCACCGCTACCTCACACGCTGCCAGTGGTTGCTCCGGCAGGGGCGTCCCGTCGCGGACATCCTCTACCTCCTGCCCGAAGGCGCGCCGATGGTGTTCCAGCCGCCGAAGGACGCCTTCATGGACGGCGACTTCCCGGATCGGAAGGGTTATTCCTTCGACGGCTGTTCGCCCGAGGTGTTCATGTCGCGGGCCAAGTTTATCGACAAGAAGATCGACTTCGAGGGCGGCGCGACGTACAGCGTGCTCGTGCTGCCGAAGGTCGATGCGATGACGCCCGCGCTGATGAAGAAGATTCTCGAATGTGCGGAGGCGGGAGTGAAGATTGTCGGCGGAGTGCCGCGCAAGTCGCCCAGCCTTTCCGGTTATCCGAAGTGCGACGAGGAGGTCGCCGCGCTTGTTGATCGCATAGTACCTCGCCTTGACCATATTCCCGATAAGAACGCAGTTCTTGAGATGGCGAAGGACGTGATAGAGAATGAGGCGAAATGGATATGGAGCGCGGGCGAAAAGGATGTGATGAAGCAGCCGCACGGTTCGCGCTGGTTCAGAAAGACGTTCAGACTTGAAACACCCTCAAATGAAGATTTAAGGAATGAACTTGACAATGCTAACCCCAGAATGGATTTTTTAACTTATGACGAGCTTGTGAGACGTTTTCGTAAAGGCACACTTAGCTGCAATGTAAGTGAAATGATGGTAAAAGTCACAGCCGACAACGCCTACCGCCTGTATGTGAATGGAACGTTCATAGGTGGTGGGGTTGATTTTCATGATGTTGGCACTTATCGAGTTTTGATGAAGGACTTGAAACCTGGCGAGAATGTGATAGAGGTGCTTGCCGACAATTGGGGCGATACGCCAAATCCAGCCGCGCTTATCGTAGCATGTGCGATTGAATACAAAGACGGCCGCATCGTCACATTGAAGTCGGACTCTTCTTGGACGTGTGCGACGGACAAGAGCAAGGGTTTTGGCCTCGTGCAGGAGTTTGGTGCGTTCAACATGGGACCGTGGCGTCTGCGTAGCATGCAGAAGGAACTCTATCCTTCATTTAGTTATGTCGCTTCTTGCGTAGGAATGCGTCCAGATCACATGGGAGGAGGCAATGTGCGTTACATCCATCGCAGGCTTGACGATAAGGACATCTACTTCTTAAGCCATCGTGATGATTATTGTCATGTCATGGGGACTCATCATTTTAGGGTGGCTGACGTAAAGTCCGTGGAATGGTGGGATCCGCTTACGGGCGAGCGTAGAGAGCTGCCGAGGTGGAAATATGCACACGACGGTACTGTTGAAGTAGAACTTGAGCTAGGACCCAATGAAAGTGGATTCGTCGTATTTTCCCATGGGTCTACAGGCATGTTCAAGTCAATGTTCTCATCCATCTTCACGACGAAGAAAAGTAATTTCCGCTCTTACGGTGTCCTTGCTGAGTTGCCAGACAAGTGGAAGGTTTCGTTCGATCCGGCGTGGGGCGGACCTGAGGGCGAAGTGGAGTTCAAGACGCTTGAAGACTGGACGAAGCGTCCGGAATGGGTAATCCAGCACTACTCGGGCATTGCGACGTATCGCAAGATGGTTACGAGCAAGGAGGCGCCCACGAGCATCAGCCTTGGCGACGTGGCAAACCTTGCTCGGGTGAAACTGAACGGGAAGGACCTCGGCTCGGTGTGGTGTTGGCCGTGGCGTGTGGCGGTGCCGGCGGGCGTGTGGAAGGACGGTGAGAACCTTCTTGAAATCGAGGTGGCAAACCTCTGGCTCAACAGGCTCATCGGCGACGCGTCGCTTCCGCCCGAGAAGCGCCTCACGCGCACGACTGTGAATCCATACAATCCAACGGAGCCACTTCGCAGGTCGGGCCTCTTCGGACCAGTTCAGCTTGAAAGAGAATAGCCTTTAGTTTTCGCGTCGCCGTTGACAATCAAACGGGGAATATTGTAAAACCGCCCGCATGGGTAACACCAGAAAGGAAAACAATAGCGTGAGAAAACACACTTGGAGAGCCGCAATCTCGGTGGCGGTAATATGCATGGCGACGGCGATTACAATCGGCGTGAACGCATGCAAACGGGGGCGAAGGCGTGATCTATGCTGTCATAGACACAAACGTCATCGTATATGCGATAATGGCGAGACGATCAGACAGCGCGACCGTGAAGGTCTTGAACGCCATACAATGACTGACACCCTCCACAGAACCGCATGGAACCGCGCTAAAACGCCGTGTGCGGGCACGTTTGCGCCCCTTGAAAACGCTGAGGGATTTTAGTATAATATCCGCCAAACAGGAAAAATGGATAAGATGAGAGTGTATCTTGACAACTGCTGCTACAACCGCCCGTTCGACGACTGGCGGCAGATGCGCGTTAAACTTGAAGCGCTCGCGAAACTTACTGTGCAGTTGATGATGTACATGCGCAAGGTTGATTTCGCCTGGTCGAAGATTCTTGACTATGAGATTTCCTTCAATCCCGATCCAAAGCGTCGGTCTGCAATCCTATATTGGCGTTCAAGGGCGGCGGAATACGTCGATGCCACGGATTCTCTGAAACCCCGTAGTAAGGAGTTTGAGTTGCTTGGGCTCAAACCCAAAGACGCATTGCATCTTGCTTCTGCTGAAGCGGCGTCATGCGATTTGTTTCTTACGACAGACGACGGCATCCTCAAAAAAGTATCGTTTGTCGGCAAAATGAAGGTAATGAATCCAGTGAGTTTCATAATGGAGGCAAGATGAACCAGACAACAGACAATGAACTGTCCGTAAAGTGCATGAACGTGTTGATGAACTCCGTTGGCCCGGTTGACGCGGAACGTTTCATAAGCATAGTCACGAATGCCGCCTTCGACTACACCGATTGGCAGAAGAATCTTTTTGAAGGCGAGACGCTTGATACCTTGTTTGAAAAGGTCAGGGGTTTCCAGCCCGAGACGGAGTTTCGTGGACAATCCGTATGACAACCTGATGTACAAACGGAACACAATTTGACAAACCAGAAATCGCATACCACACCATGACCGCCACCCTCCACAGAACCGCATGGAAACGCGCTCAAGTAGCGCGTCGGACGCATTTCGATTGGATGAAACCCGGCCTTGCAAGCGAAGCCGGGTGGGCGGCATTGTCACGCCGCGAAAAAACACCTCAACTGAGGTTCAACTGACGATTTTAGGGTTAATCTAAAACGATACAATCATATCAATTTCTAATGAGGTAGTGATAAGCGCGGGCGAGTTAGCCCGCGCACCTCTCTCAATGTTGTTTTTACCAGTTGTTCTGGTTGTTTCCAATCATCAGAAGGCTCGGCGGTGAATTTCGCAGATGCCACTCGAACTCCCCCCAATTTCGGCGCGCTCGGTGATCGCGCCCTACCGCCGGTAGGGGCCGACCACCGGGCGGCCCGCCCGCAATTTCCCTACCGCCGGTAGGGGCCGACCACCGGGCGGCCCGCCCGCAATTTCGGCGCGCTCGGTGATCGCGCCCTACCGCCGGTAGGGGCCGACCACCGGGCGGCCCGCCCCACTAGTACAACGCGCTGCCAGCGCGTTGCCGAAGCTGTCTTTGCTTAAGATTTCGCTTTCGCTTTCGTTTTTAGCCGTGCAGAACATGTAGATGGTAGGGCGAGCCGTCCCGGCGAGCCGCCCACCACACCGGCGGAAACTCCGCTTCCAGAACAGCCGCTACACAAGTTTTGGTGGGATTATTTCCGGCGCAGGAAGTCCCACCAAAATTTTGGGGAAGGTTTCTGCGGCGCAGGAAGTCCCGCCAAAATTTTGGGGAAGGTTCCTGCGGCGCAAGAAGTCCCGCCAAAATTTTGGAGAAGGTTCTTGCGGCGCAGGAAGTCCCACCAAAATTTCAGCGGCTCCTCCCGGGACGCAGGAAGAGCCGACCAATTTTTAAAACTACCTATTTTGGCGGTTTTAAGCGTTATTTGGCGGAACTGGTTCCGGCTCTTCGTGACGTTTTCCGCCCTGCGAGGCGACATTCCTGTAGTGAGACACCACCGACGTGAGCGACGTCTCCGCCGCTCCATTTGGTTTCTCTCTGACATTTGCTGTCTCCTTTTTGGTTTGGTTTTTGGGTTGTTTATGGCTTGCAGGATTTATTGTCCGTGTAGAACATGTAGAACGTGTTGTTGCGCGCGGACTACTTGACGATGAGCATGAGGCCGGCCTTGCCGATGCGCGCCTTTGTCGGGGTAAGGAAGAGCCTGTAGCCCGTCAACGTCCCGGCGAGTTTGCGCGGCGCAGCGGGAACGATACCTCCGGAAGGCGACATGGCCAACACGAAACCGCCTTGCGTCAAGGCTTCGGGATTGGCGAGCGCGACTTCCGCGCCTGTCAGGTCAAGCGTCGCGCCGCTCGCGACCGTCATCGTCTCGCCGACCGTAACATTGACGCGCTCCGTCACGACGAGCGAACCGCCCGCAAGCGTTCCGCCCGCGTTGAGGACGGTCTGCCGGAGCGTGTTGCCCGCGCCAACGTCGAACGATGCCCCGGGGGCGATGGCGAGCGTCCTCGATACCGACGTGCCGGACGCGGCGATCTCCGCGATGTCCTCTGTGGTGGCGTCAGGCCCCTTCGCCGCGCTGAGCGCAATCGCCTCGTCGGACAACGCGCCGTTCCACACGCGAACCTCGTCGTAATCCGCCATCGCGTCGCGGTCGCTGTAGTCGCTGTATCCAAGCCAGAAAGCGCCGCGTGCAGAATTACCGGAGACCGACCAGCCGGCTTTCGTTGCGGTATTGGTCCAAAGAAAACCGTCGCTCCCGGCCTTCTTGACATATTTCTTGGTCGTCACACCGCCGTTCCCGTCGGGCAGGTATGTGATGGCGATGTAATACCAAGCGTCTTGTTCAAGCGTCTTGTCGGACGTCTGGGTAGTGGCAATGGTGTCGAAGCTGAGCTTGCCGTTCCCGTTCCTGGAAATGAAAGTCGTGGGATTGCCCGTGCCATCGTCCTGACCGCCGATGCGTAATATTCTCGTCCAGTTCCTGAGTTCGCGCAACTTCACCCACGCCTCGATCGTCGCGCTGTCGGACGGAAGCTTCTTGTTGCCGAGGTTGATGTGGCAATAGCCTTTGTTGCCGCCGGGCAGCCGCAATGACGTACCGGCGTCGGTGATCCACGAAACGGCGCCGCTGCCGACTTTGGAACCGTACTTCCCCGTCACGGAATCCAGCAGGTTGCTCGTGAAGCTCCAGCGGTGCGCAAGGCTTGCGACCGAGTTGTCGCAGCTTGCGGAGAGCGCGAACGTCCCGCCGTTCACCGCCACCGATCCAGCGGACGGCAGGGCGGCGAGGGTGAGCGTCCCCGCACCCTTCTTGACGAGCGAGCATCCGGCGACTTCGTCGAAATCGCTGTTGCCGACGCCGATGTCGTGCCCCGCGCTGTCGATCTCCACCCCGCCCGCATCCAGCAGGATCGAGCCGAGGTCCTTGAGGAACGAGGCGTTGTCCGCCACGGCCTCGAGCGTTCCGCCGTTGAACGCGACGGCCACCGTGCCGCTGCCTTTCGCAATGTTCTTCGTAATGATTCTGCCGCCGTTCAGATACAGCGATCCCTTCGCCCCGCTGACATTCCCGCCGATCCAGATTCCATCGACAGGGGTGGAGACGACGGCGGTTCCGCCGACGGTCAGCGTTCCCGTTCCCTCCTCGCCGAGGATGATTCCATGCTTTGTAGCCAAAAACGATCCACCCGTGATAGTGTATGTTCCAGAAGAACCGGCGAAGCGCGCAATCGAGAAATAGTTCTTGCATGTCAAACTGCCGCCGGTTTGCGTGTAAACGCCTGGGCCATAACGCCCGATCTGAATATTCCCGTTTGCAGTCACCGTACCGCCGGACTGGGTAAAATATCCCTTGGTTGTAGATGTATTGTTGTCGCAACCGCCTACCCAAACATCCTTCGCCCCGAAGTTGACCGTGCCGTCCGTGAGGTTGAATATGCCCGTGCCCGCGCCCGTTCTTCCCAGCATGAAATAGTCTCCCGACGAGGCGTTCAGGACGCCGCCGCTCATGTTGTAGATGCCCGTGCCGTTGTTGTCGCGGCCCATCTGGAAGCCCTTCTTCATGGTGACGGTGCCGCCCAACTGGTTGAACTCCGCCTTGCCGCTGGCATTCCTGCCCCAGTCCGCCCAGTTGTTTATCGTGAACGTCCCGTTGGTCAAGTTCACGGTCGATGTCGCCGCATAGTTGGGGGTGTTGAGGGATTCAATTGTAATCGATCCGCCGTCAATGGTCAGGACGCCTGCCGAACCGCCTACATTGCCGAAAGTCAGGGTGGACGACAAGGTGAGAGCGCCGCCGTTCTTCACGGTCATCTTGCCGGTCTTTCCCGCCTCGGTGCCGAGTTTCAACTGCGTCCATGCGGCGGAGCCGCCCAACACGGCCTCCGGCGCGTCGCCGATGTTCGCAGTGTCCGCAGTTCCGGGAGCGACGGCCTCTGCGGCGCCATTCGTCCAGTTGTTCGCGTTTAGCGGATTGGAGTCCTCCACGCCCGTCCACGTTATGCTCTCTGCCAACGCCGACGAGGACATCATTACGCTTGCCGCAACTGCGGCGCAGGTAATCATTTTGTTCATGCTCATTTTCGGTTTTCCTTTGTTGTTGCCCTTGCGGGCGGGTGTTTGGTTTGTTGAAGTTTGTTTGACGGGAGGGGACGCGACGGGGCGCGTCCCTCCCGCTTTATGGACGCGACGGAGCGCTTCCCTCCCGTTTTACGCCTCGGGCGCCGGCTCCGGGTCTTCCTTCTTGTGCTTCGTGGGCTGGGCGGCAATGCGCTTGTACTGCTCGACCACGCCGACTGCCGCACTTGCCGCGATTGCCGCCGCTGAGACGGCGGCTTTCCATGTTTGTTTTCTCATGTTCATTGTTGGGTCTCCTTTTTGTAGTTGCCCTTGCGGGCGGTTTGTTTAAGGTGTGGCAAAAGACATCGGACTTCTGACAACGGACGATTTGCGAAGTCCGATGTCAGAAGTCCGAAGTCCTTCCTCGAAA